>JAZLGQ010000026.1:0-33835 GCA_045616385.1 Candidatus Cryptobacteroides sp. | reverse complement strand
CTTGCCGTCCTCGTCCAGCCATCTGCGCTGGCGGATGTGCAGGACAAGCTTCCGGTTCCTGGCCGGAAAGTCGCTGATCACCTTCTCTTCGGTGAAGCCGTTGGGACGCAGGTGCTGCAACTCTGCCGGACGGTTGTCCCGCTCGTCAAAATATAGATGAAGGATGCGTTTGTATACCTCGTCTTTCTTGATCTGATGCTCTTTGTCTTCCGCCATCACTGGCTCGAAGTAGTCGAGCAGACCATCCGGCAGGAAATAATGAAGGAAATCTTCAAGGATTTTGGTCTCAAGTTCTGATGTTATTGACATAAATATAGGTTCTCTGTTGCTACAAAGATACCCTTATTTACGCACTACGTGTAAAATTTATCCACGGATGTTTGGCATTGAGCCGATTTCTGGCTAAATTTGCTTGCTAAGAATAAAGTTAAAAAAAGATATGGAATTCAACGTTTCAAGTGCAACCCTTCTGAAAGGCATCCCTGATGTTTCCAAGGCCATTCCGGCCAAGACAGCCCTCCCGATTCTTGAAAATTTTCTGTTTGTCGCCAAAGACGGCGGTCTTGAAATCACCGCCTCGGACCAGGAACTCACACTCCGCACTTCAGTCGAGCTCGAGAGTGTCAAGGAAGACGGCAGCATCGCCGTTCCGGCACGTCAGATGACGGAACTGCTGAAAGCGCTCCCGGACCAGCCCATCACCATCAAGACCATAGGAGAAGGCTCATTCGAATGTGTCTGGAGCAACGGTAATTCCTCTCTGCCATTCTTCCCTGCCTCGGATTATCCTGAAATCAAGGGCGCAGGCGAAGATTCCCAGAGTTTCACCGTCCCTGCAGCCATCCTCTCCGAAGGCATCAGCGCAACCATATTCGCCACTGCCGACGACGAGATGCGTCCTGCGATGAACGGCATCTTCTTCGACATAGACACTGATTCCACCACCCTCGTTGCATCAGATTCACACAAGCTCATCTGCTACACTACCAAGGACGTCAGGAGCGAGGTCAAATCTTCATTCATCCTCCACAAGAAGCCAGCCGGCGTGCTCAAGTCAATCCTCGACAAGGATGCCGAGGACGTCGAGGTGCTCTACGATGGCAGCAACGTAGTATTCAAGTCAGGTGGGACAATGATGGTCTGCCGCCTCATCGTCGGCAAATATCCGAAGTACCGCGACGTCATCCCTCAGAACAATTCCAACGTCCTGAAGATTGACCGCACGCAGCTTCTCAACACCGTTCGCCGCGTGGCCGTCTGCGCCAACAAGGCGTCCAACCACATCAAATTCGACCTCAAGCCGGGCCAGCTCGAGATCACTGCACAGGACCTCGGATTCGCACTTGCCGCATATGAAAAGCTCAACTGCGACTACAACGGAGATATTCTGTCCATAGGTTTCAAGTCATCGTTCCTCATCGAGATTCTCGGCAATCTCAGCTGCGAAACGGTCGTACTGAAATTCGCCGACTCACGCAGGGCCGCCCTCATCGTTCCTTCAGAAGAAGAAGCCGAGAGCGAAAAGGTTTGCGGCATCCTTATGCCGATAATGGTTTCTTAACTTTTTTCTATGGATCTCAACCTCAAGAGGCCTCTGCTCTTTTTCGACATAGAGAGCACGGGGCTTAATATTCCTGAAGACTCTATCATAGAGCTCAGTTTCGTAAAGATTTTCCCGGGCGGCGAAGAAAGGATCAAGACCTGGAAGATCAAGCCGTGGGACTATGTCGGAAACCGCCAGCGCCCGATCAACCCCGAAGCATCGAAAGTCAACGGCATAACGGATGATATGCTTGTCGGCTGCCCGACATTCTTCGACGTGGCCGAGGAAATCGCCGAGTGGCTGCAGGACAGCGACCTTTCCGGCTTCAACGCCGCAAAATTCGACCTGCCTATGCTTGCCGAAGAATTCGAGCGCGCCAGGATGGCCGGCAAGGACCTGAAAGTGGACCTCCATTCTCCGAAAATGGTTGATGTCCAGAATATCTTCCACGCAATGGAACCACGCAACCTCCGCGCCGCATACCGTTTCTACTGCGGCGGAGAGGACTTTGACAACGCGCATACCGCAGAGGCCGACACCCTTGCCACATACGAGGTCCTGAAAGCCCAGCTTGACAGATATCCGGACATATTGAAGAACGACGTCGAAGCGCTTTCCGCCTACGTCGGCAAGAAATATGTCGATTTCTCGGGACATCTCATCGCCGACGACAAGGGAGAACCTGTCGTGAACTTCGGAAAGCACAAGGGACGCACCCTCCGTCAGGTTTATGCCATAGACCCTTCCTACTTCGCCTGGGTCCAGCAAGGGTCATTCACCCTCGATACCAAGGCTCAGTTCAACAGGTTCAAGGAGCAGTACGACCGAGAGAAGCTGGCCGCCAAGTTCAACGGAAAACTCTTCTAGCATTGAACATCATCGTCATATCAAGCGAAGGCAAGGTCTTCGCACGCCCGGACACCACCTGGGAGCGTGACAACGAAGATTTCTACGTCCCCGACTTCGTCGACAGGATCAGCGCTTCCGAAGTGCTGTTTGTACGTGTCAGCAAACCGGGGCGCAGCGTCAGTGCAAAGTTCGCAGAACGGTACTACGATGGTGCCGGGAGAGGATTTCTCCTATACCCTGAGGATATGATTGACGGCAGTCCCGAAGGTTTCGCCTGCGCCTGCTGCCTGGACCATACCTCCTTCCTGCCGTTCCCGGTTCACGGGAAAGACTGGCTGGAAGAGGGATGCGGCGAGAAGATATGCGAGGCGATAGCACTCGCCACGACGTTCTGTTATATCCGCACCGGAGATATCATCGCCATTGAACTCTCTCCCCGGAAGCCTCTCTGCAGCCGTGCAGACGGACGTTTTGACGTCAACTCCGGAGACTGTTCCTTCAGCCTGATATTCTAAGAAGTTTTTCAGAGAAATATTTTTTAAATATTTTTAAAAATTGTACCTTTGCGCCGCGTTTCCGGCAAAGGCCGGGTCAGTAGTTGTATCATGGCAAAGCTCATTCCTATCTACACCTGGAACAAAGGTGTGATTATGTTCAACAAGCGGAGCAACAGGCTTTCAAAACAACCCTGGTTCCAGGGAGTGCTCCTCCTCTGCTGTGTTGTACTCGCGATGCTTCTCGCGAACCTTCCTTCCACAAAAAAAATCTATGAGGACATTCTTTCTACAAATGTCCAGATTCACCTGTTCAGCGGCAATGGCGACGTAAACCTGCTGTTCCCCCGCGACCTCACTGTAGAAAAATTCATCAACGATGTCCTGATGGTGATTTTCTTCTTCACCGTCGGTCTTGAGATCAAGAGAGAAATCAGCCGCGGAGAACTTTCTTCACCCAAGAAGGCGCTTCTTCCGGTCATAGCTGCATTCGGCGGAGTCATGGCACCGGCTCTCATATACACATTTATCAACCACGGCACCGCGTCAGGCAGCGGCTGGGGCATCCCTACAGCCACCGACATCGCGTTCGCAGTCTGCATCCTTTCCGTACTCGGCGACAAGGTGCCGATTTCGCTGAAGGTATTCCTGACCGCACTCGCCATAGCCGATGACCTTATCGCAATTCTTGTAGTCGCCCTGTTCTACGGCGGGGCCATAGACCTCGGACTTCTGGCTATTTCATTCGCCGTCATCGGCATCACCCTGGTGATGCGCAAGCTTGGAGAGAAGACAATGTTCCCTTACATCGTCTGCGCCATAGTCGTATGGGCCCTGTTCTACTACAGCGGCATACACGCGACGATGTCCGGTGTCGTAATGGCATTCCTGATCCCGTCAACCCCGAGATACAACAAGATTCAGTACGTCCGCAAGCGCAACCATTACATAGAGATGCTCAACAGCCTGGACTGGATTGACGACGAACCGTTCCCGAACGGCCCTCAGAAGCACTGCCTCCGCAAACTTGAGGAAGTTGCACACGGCACGATGGATATGAGCTACCGCGTGGAGCACGCACTTTCTCCGTGGGTCAATTTCCTGATAATGCCCGTATTCGCACTGGCCAATGCCGGAGTTGAGATTACCGACGCATCCTACTTCAACGTTTTCGCATACGATCAAGTATTGGGCAGCGTGACAATGGGCATCTTCCTGGGGCTGCTTCTCGGCAAGCCGCTCGGAATCACCATCTTCAGCTGGATCGCAATAAAGCTCAAGATCGGTGCAATGCCGGAGAAGGCCAACTGGGCGATGTTCTTCGCCGTCGCCTGCCTCGGCGGAATAGGATTCACAATGTCCATTTTCGTCGACACCCTGTCCTTCGGCGACCAGACTCCGGAAATAATGGCACAGCTGCGCAACGCCGGCAAGATTGCAGTCCTGCTCGGTTCTATCTGTTCCGGCATCTTGGGCAGCGTACTTATCAACATCGTGTCAAAGATTTCGAAGAATCGTCAATAGATAATTCAAAGAATTTTCATATATTTGCGACCCCAAAGCCACTTTAGCTCAGTCGGTAGAGCAGCGCATTCGTAACGCGCAGGTCATCAGTCCGAGTCTGATAAGTGGCTCAAAACAAGGAGGAGACCTCAAGTCACGGCGGACTTTCGGTCTCCTCTTTTCTTTCTTCGTGGAGCATAGGGGGGTCGAACCCCTGACCTTAAGATTGCGAACCTTACGCTCTACCAACTGAGCTAATACCCCATTTGCGCTCTGCGCGACTGCAAATATAGAAAAATATTCTAAGAAAACAGTTCCTAAGCTATCACTCCGCTGCCAAGAAGTGCGTCACCGGAATACCAGGCGGCGAACTGCCCCGGCGTAATGCTGCGCTGCAGCTCATCAAAAAGAATGTACAACGCGTCCTCCCGCATTACAAGGACAGCATCCTGAAGAGGCTGGCGATAACGGATGCGCACACGCATCCGACGCTGTTCGCCTACGGCCATCGCATCGGCCGGACGTATCCAGCGAATCTCATCGGGAGCAATGCGCAAAGCCCTCTGGAAGAGGCCGGGATGGTTTTCCCCTTCCCCGACGTACACCCTGTTGGATGCGATGTCGGTACCTATCACGAAAACGGGCTCGGCGTGCCCGCCGACGCCAATGCCCTTGCGCTGCCCGAGCGTGTAGAACTGCGCACCCTCGTGCCTGCCGATTATCTTTCCGTATGGGTTATCCTTCCATCTGGTTTTCTTTATATGCTTCCTGCCTGAACGGTAGGTTTCAGACTCGAACACTATGGACGAATAGTCATAGGGGGTTGACAGAGTCTCGAGAGAATCGTCGGACGGCCGGTTGTCTTCGTAGAATTTCGGATAGACCTCGACGATGTCTCCTTCAACGCTTTTCAACTTCTGCTGAAGGAACACCGGCAAGTCAACCTTGCCCACGAAGCAGATGCCTTGTGAATCCTTCTTTTCGGCCGACATCAGTCCGGCCTCCCGCGCTATGCGCCGCACTTCCGGCTTCACCAGACCGCCTATCGGGAACATCGCCTTTGCAAGCTGCTCCTGCGAAAGCTGACAGAGGAAGTAGCTCTGGTCCTTGTTGCCGTCGGCACCTGCCAGAAGGCGGAAAGTGCCGTCAGGCAGCTCCTCCTTGCGGCAGTAATGCCCCGTTGCGACATAATCCGCACCCAGGTTCCGGGCCGCCTGAAGGAAAGCGTCGAACTTGATTTCACGGTTGCACAGGACGTCGGGGTTCGGAGTGCGGCCCCGGGCGTACTCGTCGAACATATAATCCGCCACGCGGGCCATATACTGCTTGGAAAGGTCAACGAAATAGAACGGGATACCGATCTTCCGGGCAACCATCTCCGCCACGAACTTCTCCTCCTCCCACTCGCAATCTCCGTGGAGCGTACCTTCTATGTCGTGCCAGTTCTGCATATACATCGCAAACACGTCATAGCCCTGCTGCTTCAGCAACAGAGCCGCAACGGACGAATCTACTCCGCCTGAGAGTCCCACACATATTTTCACAATGTGCAAAAATACTAAATAATTGCTATATTTGAGGGACATTGGAACAAAATGACCGAAAAGCAAATCAATATCACCTTTCAGGAGTTCAAGACTGTCGACGAGATGATTCCCGAAGACCGTGAGCTCGCAAATGAAGCCATCGCAGCGATGAACTGCGCGTATGCTCCATATTCTCATTTTCACGTCGGTGCCGCCGTCAGGATGTCCAACGGGCAGATCGTGCGCGGTTCCAACCAGGAGAATGCCGCCTTCCCGTCCGGACTCTGCGCCGAGCGCACCGCTCTGTTTGCCGCAGGCGCCCGCTATCCCGACAAGGATGCGCGCAGCATCGCCATTGCGGGCGGGGTTTACGGACGGCTGGGGATGGAGCCCTGTACGCCTTGCGGCGCTTGCAGGCAGGTGATGGCACAGTACCAGACGAAAGCCGGAAAACCTATGTCCGTGATAATGATCGGCTCGTCAAGAATATGGAAATTCGAAAAGGTTGACGACATTCTTCCTTTAATTTTCGATAGTATCTGAAAAATTTATAACTTTGCACCGGGAAAGTCGTACACGACCAGCTCCCTCAAAACTCCCCCAGGGTCGGAAGGCAGCAAGGGTATGAGGTCGTAGCGGTGCGATGTGCTAAGCTTTCCCTTTTTTTGTACCAATGAAAAAACTGATGACACTCCTCTGCGCCGCCCTGGCGCTCGCGTCCTGCAGTCAGGACAAGACCATTTCTAACGGCTATCCTATCGGCCAGGTACCTTTCACCGACGTAAAAGTCGACACCGACTCCTTCTGGGGGCAGCGCCTGCAAGCAAGCCGGGAAGTCACCATTCCGCTTGCGTTCAGCAAGTGCGAGGAAACCGAACGCTACACCAATTTCGAGCGCGCCGCCCACCCTTCCGACACTAACAGACCGACGGCATTCCCATTTGACGACACCGATGTCTACAAGACCATCGAAGGTGCCAGCTACCTCCTGCAGACTTACCCGGACCCCGAGATGGAAGCCTACATCGACAGCGTCCTGGCAATCGTCGCGGCTGCTCAGGAACCGGATGGCTATCTCTACACTGCACGCACCCAGAATCCTGCCCATCCCCACCCCTGGTCCGGAATGGAACGCTGGTCCGAAGTCGAAGGCGGCAGCCACGAATTCTACAATCTGGGGCATATGCTTGAGGGCGCCGTCGCACATTACCTGGCCACAGGCAAACGCAACTTCCTCGACATAGCCATCAGATACGCCGACTGCGTCTGCCGGGAAATCGGTGACGGTGATGGCCGGCAATGCCTGGTTCCGGGACACCAGATAGCCGAAATGGGACTCGCAAAGCTCTATCTCGTCACCGGTGACAGGAAATATCTTGACCAGGCGAAATTCTTCCTGGACTATCGCGGGAAGACTTCAAGACGCGACCCGTACAGCCAGTCCCACCTGCCTGTCACAGAGCAGGACGAGGCCGTCGGACACGCCGTACGTGCTGAATATATGTATTCCGGAATGGCCGACGTGGCCGCCCTTACCGGCGACAGGTCCTACATAGACGCCATCGACAGGATATGGGAGAATATGACGGGCAAGAAGACCTACATCACCGGAGGCGTCGGGTCCAGCCATCACAACGAGGGCTTCCTCGGCAACTACGAACTGCCCAACAGCTCCGCCTACTGCGAGACCTGTGCATCCATAGGCAACGTCTACACCAACTACAGGATGTTCCTCCTGCACGGGGAATCCAAATACTATGACGTCCTCGAGCGTTCACTCTACAACGCCCTCCTGTCTGGCATCTCGCTCGACGGCGGTACGTTCTTCTACCCCAACCCGCTCGAATCCGACGGCAGCCACGAGCGTCAGCCCTGGTTCGGCTGCGCCTGCTGCCCGTCAAACATCTGCCGTTTCATCCCTTCCGTTCCCGGCTACATCTATGCCGCCGAAGGCAAGGACCTGTACATAAATCTTTACGCGTCCAACACGATGACGCACAAGCTTGAAGGCCGAGAGGTATCCTTGAAGCAGACTACGGCTTACCCGTGGTCGGGTAACGTGCAGATAGACATCCTCAAGAACAGGGCCGGAGTCTTCACACTCAAGCTCCGCATCCCGGGCTGGCTTCGCGGAGAAGTCATTCCCGGCGACCTCTACACCTATGCCGATAAGGTTGACACCCGATATCACGTCCTGGTCAACGGCGAGGAAGTCGAGTCCGAACTTGAAAACGGCTATTTCAGCATCGAGCGCAAATGGAAGGAAGGCGATGTCGTTTCTCTCGAAATGGATATGGAAGCCCGTTTCATACGTGCGGACGAGAATGTCGAGGCAGACCGCGGACGCCTTTGCGTTCAGCGTGGACCGCTTGTCTATTGCGCCGAGTTCGCCGACAATGAAGGCGACGTGCGCGAGGCCTGCCTGTCGATTGATGACGATCTTGAAGTCGAGATACGCCCTGACCTGCTTTACGGCATCAACACCATCAAGGATGGCGACCTCACACTTATTCCTTACTATGCCTGGAACCACAGGGGAAAGGGCGAAATGGAAGTCTGGTTCAAGGAGGTCGAATAATTTCTTATGAAGGCAGATATCATCGTCGTCGGAGGAGGTGCGTCCGGACTTATGGCCGCCTACAGCGCAGGACGTGCGGCGGCGGATGCCGGACGTGCGCTGCAGATCGCAGTTCTCGAGAAAATGCCCCGTCCCGGCCGCAAGATAATGATTACCGGCAAGGGCAGATGCAATTTTACTAATGTAAAAAACTGGAACGATTTTTCCGGCCACGTGCAGTCAAAGCCGAACTTTGTCAAGTCTGCCTTCTATTGTCTTGATTCACAAGCCGTCGTTGATTTCTTTGAAGGATTCGGAATGAAAACCATGGTAGAACGGGGAGACAGGGCCTTCCCCGCATCCTACCATTCTTCAGACGTTGTCGACACCCTCGTGTCGGCCTGCCATTCCGTAGGAGTCAAGATAGTGTGTGAATCTGAAGTCGCCGGCATTGAATCCGCAGAAGGCTTCAGGCTCACAATGGCCGACGGCACGTCGTGGACCTGCCCGATACTGATTATCGCCACAGGAGGCTTGAGTTACCCTTCGACAGGAAGCACCGGCGACGGCCTCAAATGGGCCGCAGAGGGAGGCCACAGGATTTCACAGACATTCCCCGCCCTTACGGCTCTGGTACCAAAAGGCTACAAATGCGATTCAGAGGACTCTGAGCCGAAATCGCGCAGAAGGAGCACCTTCATCAACCGTGAGACACCCCTTTCCGAACTGGGTCAGAGCCTGTGCGGAGTTCAGCTCAAGAACATACAGGCAAGCCTTTTCATTGACGGCAATGAAGCGCAGAGCGAATTCGGTGACATCGACTTCACCGATGGCGGCATAGAGGGGCCTATTGGCTTCCAGCTCAGCCGCAAAGCCGTCAAGGCAATGGTCAACGGTTCGAAAGCCTCGCTTTCCCTGGACCTCAAGCCCGGGGTCAGCCTTACGGAAGTGACGGAAAGGATAAAATCCCTGTGGACAGAGATAGACAAGGACCCGCGCTCACGCAACGTGCGTGAAAAAGAGCGCTGCCGTATTCTTCTCGGCAAGCTTATGCCTTGGAATCTCATCCCGGGATTTATGGCGATGCACCCTGAAATCATCACTCTCGAGCGCCGAAGCCGCACAGAGACAAAAGTCTGGATAAATCTTCCGACGATGGCAAAAGCTCTGAAAGACTGGCGTTTCGACCTGGCCGGCCACGTCGGATACGAACGCGCCGTCATAACCGCCGGAGGCATCTCGCAGGACGACGTCGTAGCCAAAACCTTGGAATCACGTATCCACCACGGGCTGTTTTTCTGCGGCGAAGTCCTCGACATCGATGCAGACACCGGAGGTTACAACCTCCAGCTTGCATTCTCAACCGGTGCTCTCGCCGGCCGTTCCGCAGCGGCAGCATCCCTTATTCGATGACCTCGACCTTCATCGGAATGTCCTGCTTCGGACGGTCATTGGAATCAGTTGAGACTTCCTGGATCTTCCCGACTATCTCAAGACCTTCTTCAACTTCGCCGAAAACGGTATACTGGCCGTCAAGGAACGGTGAGCCTCCGATGGTGCTGTAGGCTTTTCTGGCCTCCTCCGACAGCCGGCCAAGCTTCTTGGAGATGACTATGGCATTGGCCTCTGCCTCAAGCTGGTCCTGAAGATTGCCGAGGCCCGCCTGGTCGCGGTTCTTGCGCAGGGCGATGATTTCATCCCTGTGCTGCATTGCCAATGAGTTGAATGTACTCTGGAGGGCCTGCATCTGTGACTGACGCTCGAGCTGGCCGATTTCTGATTCCTTGTAGGTCTTGCCCCAGACGATGTAGAACTGGCAACCGCTGCTGCGGCGTTCCGGATTCACCTGATCTCCCTGACGGGCGGCAGAGAGAGCTCCTCTCTTGTGGAAAAGGGCTGGATTGAATTCGGCCGGGATAGTATAACCGGCGTCACCGCAGCCAAGCTGTTTTCCTGCTGGAGCGCCCTTGCTGTCAGGGTCGCCGCCCTGGATCATGAAATCCTTGATGACACGGTGGAACAATGTCCCGTCGTAGAATCCTTCACGTGCAAGTTTGAGGATATTGTCGCGATGGGCGGGAGTTTCGTCAAAAAGGCGTACTACGATGTCTCCCATCGATGTGATGATCTTGATTTTTGCCATAGTATTGTGTCTGTTGTTAAAGTTCGGACAGAAGGGCATCGACCGATTCGCGAGTGGTCGCCCAACTGGTGCAGAAACGTACTGCCGTATGGTTTTCATCTATTTTAGCCCAGTCTTCGAAACCGAACAGTCCGTGAAGGCGTGCCACATCATCGTTCTTGAGAACGGGGAACTGCTGATTGGACGGACTGTCCACCAGAAAACCGTATCCTTTCTCCTTCAGAGAAGCTTTCAGCATCTGCGCAAGCTCCACCGCGTGCTTCGCGGTGCGGAAATATAATCCGTCGCGGAAGAGTTCGGCAAACTGGATGCCGAGAAGCCTGCCCTTTGCGAGCATTCCGCCGTTCTGCTTGATGTTGTATCTGAAATCTTTGGAGAATGACGTATTGCGGAATACGATGCACTCGCCGAAGAGGGCTCCCTGCTTTGTGCCACCGATGTAGAATACATCGGCGAGGGACGCGATGTCGGGAAGGGTGAGATCACAACCCGGAGAGGCAAGGCCGTATCCGAGCCTGGCACCGTCCACGAACAGCGGGATGCCGGCAACGCGGCAGACCCTTGAGATTGCACGCATCTCCTCTTTGGTGTAGATGGTTCCGCGTTCCGTCGGGAATGAGATATAGACCATCGCCGGCTGCACGGTGTGTTCGAAACTTGCATCGGAGTAATGAGCGTCAAGAGTCTCACGAATCTGCGAAGCGCAAATCTTCCCATCCGTGCCCTGCAGGGCTATTACCTTGTGTCCGGTGTGCTCGACGGCTCCGGTTTCGTGAACGTTGATGTGTCCCGTATCGGCACAGATAACGCCCTGATAGGGTTTGAGCAGGGATGCTATTACGGTCGCGTTGGTCTGAGTGCCGCCGACAAGGAAGTGGACGTCGGCTTCCGGAGTCTCACAGGCCTTCTTTACAAGCTCGCGCGCTTCTGCGCAGAAGTCATCCTCGCCGTATCCGGGAGTCTGTTCATAATTGGTTTTCTGAAGGGCCTGGAGAATTTCCGGAAGGCATCCTTCAAGATAATCGCTGTCGAATCGTATCATAAATCATCATTGTTTTGGACCAGAAGCAACTGCTGCAGAGGCTGCGGCGGCTACAGCCGAGGCGACATTGATGCCGTCAAGTGCCGAAGAAACTATGCCGCCTGAGTATCCGGCACCTTCACCGCAAGGATAGATACCCGGGATCGAGACATATTGCAGGCTTTCAGGATCACGGGGAATACGTATCGGAGACGACGTCCGGGATTCAACGCCGACGAGCAGCGCGGCATTGGTATAATAATTCTTCATCTTCACGCGAGGGAATGCCTTCTGAAGCCGCGTCGCGACGAAAGGAGGCAGTATCTCGTGAAGAGGAGCGCTTACCGCGCCGGGATGATATGAAGTCTCAGGTATAGTCTTTGAGAGTTTCCCGAGGCAGAAATCCTCCATCCTCTGTGCAGGAGCGACCATATGATTCTCAGGATTGCAGCCGGGAGACATTGCAGCGCCCTTGCAGACGACGGCACTTCTCACGTAATCATACATCTTCTTCTCCACGGAATGCTGAAAATCCATAAGTCTGAAAGGAGAATCCCCCGGCACATCCTCCGGTTCAATCTGTACCACGACACCGGCATTCGCGAATTTGCCGTTGCGCGCCGCATTGGACATCCCGTTCAGCACAACCGTGCAAGGCTCGGTAGAGGAAGGGACAAGGACACCGCCCGGGCACATACAGAAGGAGAACACTCCCCTCCCGTCAACCTGCTCGACAAAAGAATATTCCGCCGCAGGCACGCCGGGTTTCCACTGACCGTGATACTGGCACCAGTTAATCTTCTCCTGGGGATGTTCCACGCGCACGCCCATTGCAAAACCCTTTGCCTCAAGCGTGCCGTCGGCATCCGACAGCATCTCATATACATCTCTGGCTGAATGCCCCGTCGCAAGGATTACACCGATGCCCGTAATCACCCGTCCGTCCGACAGGGTCACACTTGGTCGCCCGCCATCGTCAGAACCTGACAACCTTGTCACACGCGCACCGAAATGGTACTCTCCGCCGTGCTCCACGACACATTTGCGGATATTCTCCACTACAAGAGGAAGTTTGTCCGTACCGATATGAGGATGCGCGTCAACAAGGATATCCGGAGACGCTCCGAACTCCACAAGCCTGTATAGCACGTCACGAACATCGCCCCTCTTCGTCGAACGGGTATAGAGCTTTCCATCGGAAAAAGCTCCCGCACCGCCTTCACCATAACAATAATTGGAATCAGGGTCAACCACTCCCTCGCGGGAAAGTTTCGCCATATCGAACTTGCGGTCGTGCACATTCCTGCCACGCTCCAACACTATCGGTCTGTAGCCGAGGACGAGCAGCTGCAACGCTGCAAACATCCCGGCAGGGCCTGCCCCGACTACGATTACAGGATCGGCAGACGATACGTTTCTGTATTCCGGAAGAACGAACGGCCGGTAACCGTCCGACGGTTCATAGGTTTCGTACTGATAACGCCAAACCGGCTCTTTCCTGGCATCTATGGAACGCTTTTTCAGCACCCATTTCAGGCCACCGGCACGGGCCTCGATCTCTTTAAGACGTGGCTCCCTATTTAAAGGGCAAACAATCTCAAAAGTTTTCATAAATAACGATGTAACTTTATATCCGTATAATACTTAGCTATTTTCGGTAACAAAAATGTTATTTTGGTTAACAATAATGTTACGCACACTAGAAGTCCGCCATTCGTGATACCGGGGCAACATTCAGAGGCGCTTTCTCGCCTGCCTTATAGTGGAAATATCCGGCAATGGCAATCATTGCAGCATTGTCGGTCGTAAACTTGAACTCAGGCAGATAAGTGTTCCATCCGCGTTTCTTGCCTTCGCTCTCAATACGGTTCCTGAGACCGGAATTTGCCGACACGCCGCCACCGATGGTAATCTCTTTTATCCCCGTGAGCTTTGCAGCTTTGATAAGCTTATCCAACAGTATATCGATCAATGCTTTCTGGAAAGAGGCGCAGATATCTTCCTTGTTCTCTTCCATAAACATCGGATTCTTTGCCATTTCATCGCGAACGAAGTACAGCAGTGATGTCTTGATGCCGCTGAAACTGTAATCAAGTCCGGGTATATGCGGTTTCGCAAAATTGAATCTTGAAGGATCTCCCTGCGCCGCAAGCCTGTCAATGACAGGACCGCCGGGATAACCCAGCCCCATCATTTTGGAGCACTTGTCAAAAGCTTCCCCTACAGCGTCGTCAATTGTCTGGCCGAGAATTTCGAAATGAAGCGGGTCATCTACCCTCACAATCTGGGAATTCCCGCCGCTTACCAGAAGGCAGAGATACGGGAAGGAAGGTTCCCTCACCGCTTTGTCCGGCTGACGGATGAAATTTGCAAGGATATGGCCCTGCAAGTGATTCACCATTACGATAGGTATATCAAGGGCCAGCCCCATCGCCTTTGCGAATGAAGTGCCCACCAGAAGTGAGCCCAGCAGGCCGGGGCCTCGAGTGAAGGCGATTGCGGTCAGATCGGACGCCGCAACGCCCGCACGGGAAAGAGCCTCGCTCACCACGGGTACAATATTCAGTTCGTGGGCTCTGGATGCCAGTTCCGGCACAACGCCGCCAAATGCGCGATGCACATCCTGACTGGCAATCACATTCGACAAAAGCACACCATCCTCTATGACAGCGGCTGAAGTGTCGTCGCAGGACGATTCGATCCCCAAGATGATATCCTTCATAATTCCGTCGCAAATCTGTTGCTGCAAAAGTACTAAATATTTAAGTGAATATTTACTATTTTTGTGGATTAAGGATGAACGGTAAAGGAATACATATCACGTCGAGGGTAATGGGCGGCATTCTGCTCATACTCTGTGCCGGTGCCATAGCCCTCCGCAGCGATGCCGTTCAGCGCAAGCTCGCCCGGACTGTCGAGAACAAGATCGAATCCATATTCGAAAGCGCCGAAGTTTCCCTATCATCCATCCGCATCACCGCATACGGTACCATCGTCCTGAAGGATCTCGCAATCACCGACCCCACACCATACAGGAGAGACAAGTTCAACAAAGGCTACACCCCCGTCGACACCATCCTGTTCGCGGAAACGATATCCGCAACGCTGACCCTTAAAGGGATCTTCAGAAAAGAAGGCGTACATATCGGCCGCCTCAATGTCGAGAACGGCGGATTCAATATCGTTTCCGAACCTGCCGAAGACAGCGGCCGCTCCTCCAATTTCGAAACAATATTCCCTTCGCAGCCTATCGATTCCAATTACGTCGCACAACCGGGCCCGAATATCTTCGACATCCGCCGCGTGAACATAAACGGATTCCGCTTCCGTCTCGTAAACTTCAGCAGCAAAGACAGCATCTACAAAGGTTGGGGAATCAACTTCGAGGATATGGACCTTTACGCCAATGCGCGCGCTCACGGCCTGAGAATGACCGGCGGCAAGATGTATGGAGTCCTGGACCACCTCGATGCCGTCGAGAAATCCGGCTACCGTCTCACCGAAGTCACCGGCCGCACTGAAGTCGGACTAGGAAAGGCACTAATCTCCGACGCGCACATCGTGGACGACAGCTCAGACATCCGTCTCAAGACCTTTTCGATGAGTTTCCGGAACACTCTCGATTTCAGTGATTATGTCAACAAAGTAGTGATGGACGGCGAATTCGCACGCAGCAAGATCGCGATGTCCAGCATCAACTGGTTTTCGGGGAACTCGCTCGGGGACAACGACCTTGTCGCAGACATTTACGAAGGTCACGCCCACGGCACGACAAACGACATCCTGGCCACCGGAATCAAGTTCACCGAGCTTCACTCCGGCATCTCCACCACCGTCACCTGCCGCATCAGCCACGTCGTTCCAAACGTCGATGATATGTATCTGGAGGGCACGGTCACCGGATTGGAAACCGACTCCCGCCAGCTTTCCCTCTTCCTCACGGAATGGGCAAGGCGCAACGGCAAGTCCGTCGACCTCTCGAAACTTATCCCTGGCCTGACGCTCACCGCAGACGCAAGCTGCAAGGGAAACATAAACGGACTTGGCGTGGCCGCCACAATCAACAACGGAGAGCTCGGCACGCTGAAATACGACGGGGTCGTGCATAACACGATTTCCAAAGACAAGCAGATAACAGTAGATTGCCACATCTCCTCCGGCGACCTCAACTCCGGACTCATCGCAAAGACCGACAAGCTCAAGCTCCTGGCGGCAGAAGGGGCTTTCAGCATCATTGTCAACGAAACCAACGACATCAGGCTCGACTCCCTGCATATCCACAGTCTCGAGGCGGTAGGATACGAACTCCACGACATCGCCTTACAGGGGGATATGACCGACAACACCGTCAACCTGAAAATCAACAGCGCAGACCCGGCACTGAAGACCAACCTGGTAGGACTGATTGATCTCGAACCTTTTGACGGATGCAGGCGCTACCGGCTGGCAGGCAACATCGGCAACATCGATTTCCACGCCCTCAACTTCGACAGGCGCGACGAAATATCGAACCTCACGGCCAACGTATATGCCAATTTCGTCAAAGACAGCCTATTTACGCTGGGCGATGCCTTCATCGACAGCATCAAGATAGTCAGCGACAACGGAATCCACGACATCGGGAATATCAATGTCCGCGCACATACCCGTGACGGGATGCAGCATTTCCGTCTGAGCTCTCCATTCGCCGATGCCACCTATGAAGGCAGCGGCACGGTCAAGGAACTCCTTGACGAAATCCAGAACCTGACCCTGCGGACCCATCTCCCCGCCATTCAGGGCATTGCCGCAGGAGAACCGCAGGACAACCACTACGAGATGGATGTCAACCTGCACGACTCACGCACCCTGTTGACCTATCTGATGCCGAAACTGTACATCGCCGACAGCACCAACGTAAACCTGTCTATCAACAATGGTGTACTCCAGGCCGGCATCCAGTCCGACCGCCTGGCTATGGGAACCACCTTCGCCCGCAAGCTCGCCATCGACATCGACAACCTCGACAACAGCCTCAACGCATTCATCACAAGCTCCCAGTTCATCCTCGGAGGGATGGAAGTCACCGAGCCCGCTTTCGCAGCTTATGCCGACAGCAACAATGTCAACGTCACATTCCAGTTCGACAATTTCAACGGCAGCAACAGTGAGGGTGAAATATTCCTCGACGGAGAGATACTTCGCGACGAATCCGACAGCCTTGTCATCAAGGCACGTCCCGTCAATTCATTCCTGCGCGCAGGCAAGGACCTCTGGAAATTCGGCGCATCGGAAATAGTGATGCGCGGGAAAGACATCAGCATCGACAACCTGTCCATCCACAACGGACTTCAGGAAATGTTCATCAACGGCAACCTTTCCTCTGTCAACGACGGCTCTCTGGCATTGGAAATCAGCGAACTTGAACTTTCCGGCCTGAGCCAGTTCCTGCCGAACAAATACGAACTTGAAGGCATCACCAACGGGCGTGTCGTCATCAACTCCCCTACAAAGGACCGGCTCGGTCTCTTCGTCAATATCGATGCCGAAGGCCTTGCATTAGGCAACAGTGACATAGGGGACCTGAAGGTCACCAGTTCCTGGAAGGACGGCAGCGACGTCATCGAGTGTCACATCCTCAACGACCTTCAGGGGCGCAGCACCCTCAAGGCCGACGGCACCATAAACGCCAAGGACAGAAGCATTGCCGCCAGAGCTGTCTTCGACGAATTTCCTCTCGAAGCCGCCACTCCTTTCCTCAGCCAGATATTCACATCTATGGGCGGCACTATAAAAGGTGGCGTCAGAGCCTCCGGCAAACTTGACGGTCTTCACCTTTCAGGCCGCGGTATCCATCTTAACGATGCCCTGATACAGGTGGGTGTGACAAACGTCACTTACCTTCTCGACGGCCCTGTCGACATAGCTGAGGATGGCATTTTCCTGAACGGGATGTCAGTCCGCGATATGAGCGGCGGCAGTGCCGCACTCAACGGTTCGCTGCGCCACAAGAACTTCAAGGACATCTCCCTGGATGCGAGCCTCAATCTCAATGACCTTGAGATGATTTCAGTTCCGGAGGAGGGCAACAACGGATTCTACGGCAACCTCAGGGCCAACGGAAGCATCGGCCTCAGCGGCCCCGTCAGCAACATCATTGTAGATGCCGACGTGGCGACTTCAGGCAACGGAGACATTCACATTCCCCTTTCAGGCGGGCTCAACAGCAATATCAGCAACCTCCTCACATTCACCGAACACGAAATCGTCCTGGACCCTTACGAGCAGATGCTTCTCGAATATCAGGAGAGCAAGGGGCGCAAGGCCGTCAGCGATTTCATCGCGAGAGGACGGCTGCGCATCACGGACGGTCTGGAGGCTTTCCTGGAGATTGACAAGAGCGCCGGGCACGTGATGACCGTCAACGGCACCGGCACGATAGGTCTTGAGATACGGCCTAAGAATGACATATTCAACCTGAACGGCGACTATATCATCAATTCGGGAAACTATCATTTCGTCCTTCCGGGCCTGCTGGAGAAGGACTTCAACATCAACGAGGGCAGCTATCTGAGGCTTGGGGGCAACCTGATGGAAAGCGAGATAAACATTGATGCCGTCCATCCTGTGAAGACCTCGCTCAACACTCTGGTTTCCGGCGAAGACATCGGCAACACACGACGGCTGGTCAATTGCGGGCTGAACATATCCAACAACCTCAAGTCACCGAAGATAACCTTCTCGGTTGACGTACCGGACCTGAGTCCACAGATCAAATCGCGCATAGACGGCGCACTGAACACTGAAGACAAGGTCCAGAAGCAGTTCGCGGCGCTCCTGCTTATGGGCACCTTCATTCCGGACCAGGCGGGCATCGTGAACGGCTACAATATGCTGTACTCCAACGTGAGCGAGATAATGTCAAGCCAGATCAACAACGTCCTCGCAAAACTCAACATTCCCGTTGACATCGGTGTCGGCTATCAGCAGACCAACGCAGGCACCAACATGTTCGACGTGGCTGTCTCCACCCAGCTTTTCAACAACAGGGTCGTTGTCAACGGCTCTGTGGGCAACCGCAGGGACAAAAACGGAACGTCATACTCCAACGGAGACATCGTGGGCGACATAGACGTCGAACTCAAGCTCGACAAGGCGGGCCGCTTCCGACTGAACGCATTCTCCCACTCTGCCGACGACTACACCAACTTCCTCGACCAGTTGCAGCGCAACGGAATCGGTGTCAGCTACCAGAAGGAATTCAACACCGCAGGCGAATTCTTCAAGACTCTGTTTGTGCCGCAAAGCAAGCAGTCGCAAGAAGAACTTTCACCTCAGGACAACGTAATCATCAGAATCGAAAATGAGCAGCAAGCTATACCTGATTCCCTCTCCGCTGGGCGATAACGACCCGTCGGAGGTCATACCGGCCAGCGTCCTGGCCATATTGCCGCAGATCAAGGTCTATGTGGCGGAAGAAGTGCGCACTGTACGCAGATATTTGTCGAAGGCAGGGCTCAAGGGCCACATCGACGAACTGGAGTTCTTTGTCCTGAACGAGCACACGACCCTCGCTGAAGTGGAGGCCCTGCTGCCTCTCTTCGAGCGCGGCGACGTCGGTCTCGTCAGCGAAGCCGGACTGCCCGCTGTCGCCGATCCGGGTTCCGCACTCGTCAGCCTCTGTCACCGTCACGGGATCGAGGTCGTCCCTTTGGTCGGCCCGTCCTCCCTTATGCTGGCCCTTATGGCCTCCGGACTCAACGGCCAGGGATTCGCATTCCGCGGCTACCTGCCGGCAAAGACCGACCAGCTCCGAAGCGCCCTGAAGGATATCGAGAAACAGTCCCGCGCTCTCGGCCAGAGCGAGATCTTCATCGAGACCCCCTACCGCAATGACTCTCTCTTTGCCGAGATGCTCGCCACCCTCAATCCCGACACGCGTCTCTGCCTGGCTGCCGACATCACCCTTCCCACCCAGTTCATAAAGACAAAATCCATAACGCAATGGCGCAGACAGCCTGTCACCATAGGCAAACGCCCCTGCGTTTTCATAATACTCGCTTGATATGAAAGGCACAATAGAGCTCAACGGAATGAAGTTCCGCGCCTGTCACGGCGTATTGCCCAAAGAACGAATCAACGGCAACGACTTTATCGTCGACTTCAGCTGTTCATACAATTTCTCCAAAGCAATGAGGACCGACGACATCGCTGACACAATCAACTACAGCGATGTCTATGACATCATCGCCCGCGAGATGCAGCAGCCTTCCAACCTCCTGGAACACGTTGCCGGCCGCATCGTTTCAGCCCTTAGGTCCGCATTCCCAGAAATGCGCAACTTCAAGGTCAGAGTAACGAAACTGAATCCGCCAGTGGACGGCCACGCGGCCTCTTCCTGCGTAACAATTGAAGAATAGAGGATGACTGTCGCATTCCTGACTCTCGGCTGCAAGCTCAACTACGCCGAGACATCGACATACGAGCGCAGTTTCAAGACAGCAGGCCTCCAGGTCGTTCCCCGGAGCGCCAAAGCCGACATTTACCTGATCAACACCTGCTCGGTCACCGCCACCTCGGATGCCAAATCCCGCAACCTCATCCGCAAGGTACACCGCATCAACCCCGATGCCATCATCGTCGTCACAGGCTGCTCGGCAGAATTACGCAGGGAAGAAATCGAGAAGATCGAAGGCGTCGCCAGAGTCTTCGGCTGCTACGAAAAAAAGAGTGTCGTCTCCGAGACCCTCACACTCGCAGGGATCTCTGCTGTATCAACTCCGAAGACCCCGCCGGCAAATTGTCCGGAGCAGTCATCCCTGACTACCCGTGTCCACCCTCGGACACGTAAGAGGGAGGGGCCCGCCGGATACAAGTCATCGTGCAGCGATGACGCGGGAGACGGTGGGAAGGATGAAGTGGAGCAACGTGAAACGGAAGGCAAGTCGGGGGTGAGCTGCTCCGGCTTTGCCGGCAGGGTCTTCGCGGCGTATTCTACCGGAGAGAGGACCAGATCGTTCCTGAAGGTTCAGGACGGTTGCAACAACTTCTGCAAATACTGCACTGTGCCATTTGCGCGCGGCAGAAGCAGGAACGTATCCATCTGCGAATGCGTGAAGATGGCGGAAGCCATAGCGGCTGACGGAGTGAAGGAGATCGTGCTGACAGGAGTGAATACAGGAGATTTCGGGCGCACCACGGGAGAAAGTTTCCTGGACCTGCTGAAGTCGCTGAACGAGGTCCAGGGCATCGAAAGATACAGGATATCGAGCATAGAACCGAATCTGCTTACCGAAGAGGCGATAGACTGGATAGCATCGGGGACCAAGTTCCAGCCCCATTTCCATATTCCGCTTCAGACGGGATGCGACTCTCTGCTCGAAAGGATGGGAAGGCACTACGACACCGCTTTCTTCGCCGCAAAGATTGAATATATAAGGAAAGCAATGGAAGGTCCCGGCAAACCGAAGGTATTCTTCGGAATCGACGTGATGGTGGGGCTTCCGGGTGAAACTGAAGAAAGATTCCTTCAGACCAAGGCATTCATCGAAAGCGTCAGGCCCGCAT
This sequence comes from Candidatus Cryptobacteroides sp., assembly GCA_045616385.1. Classification (GTDB taxonomy): domain Bacteria; phylum Bacteroidota; class Bacteroidia; order Bacteroidales; family UBA932; genus Cryptobacteroides. The sequence continues at coordinate 12,653 of JAZLGQ010000026.1, read as the reverse complement.
TCATACACGTGTTCCCATACTCCAGAAGACCGGGGACCCCTGCCGCCCTAATGCCTGACCAGGTCAGCGAAGAGACAAAGAAACAGCGCGTGGCTTCTCTGGAAGAGCTGTGCGCACGACTGAGCGCCGAATTCCGCGAGGCCAACAGAGGCATAGCCGAAAGGGTCCTTTTCGAATCGACGGACAGGAAAGGCACGATGGAAGGTTACACCGGAAACTATATCAGGGTCGAACGCGCATATGACCCCGAACTCGTAAATGAACTTGTTGACGTAATACTGTGACACCGGAGGAGACACTGAAGCAATATTGGGGCTACGACAACTTCAGACCGATGCAGCGGGAAATCATCGACGCTGCATTGGAAGGCCGCGACGTGCTCGCAATCCTCCCCACGGGAGGCGGAAAGTCCGTCTGTTTCCAGGTACCGGGAATGATGCGCGACGGAGTGACGCTTGTCATCACTCCCCTCATCGCCCTGATGAAGGACCAGGTCCAAGGCCTTGAGCGCCGCGGCATAAAGGCGCTCGCGGTACACGCAGGTATGAGCAGGCGTGAAGTGGACCTCACCCTGAACAACGCCGCATACGGCGACTTCAAGTTTCTTTATGTATCCCCGGAGCGTCTCGGCACGGAACTCTTCCAGTCCTACATCGACGTTCTGGACATCAGCTATATTGTCATAGACGAAGCGCACTGCATATCGCAATGGGGCTATGATTTCCGCCCCGATTACCTGCAGATAGCAGAAATCAGGAAGGCAGTTGACGCCCCCGTCATAGCGCTAACCGCAACCGCAACGCCGGAAGTCGCAGAAGACATAATGGACAAGCTTGACTTCCGCGAAAAGCTTATGCTCAAAAGCGGATTCGAAAGGCCGAATCTGTCCTACATAGTGCGCTGCACGCCGGACAAGGCAGGACAGCTGCTTGATATCTGCAGAGGTGTCAAGGGCTCCGGAATAGTATATCTGCGGCACCGCCGCAAATGCGAGGAGGTGGCGGCGATGCTCAGGGGCAACGGCATTTCAGCATCCTTCTACCACGCAGGCCTCGGCACGGAAGCGCGCGCCGAAAGGCAGGAGGCCTGGAGAAAGGGCGACATCCGCGTTATGGTCTGCACAAACGCATTCGGTATGGGCATCGACAAGCCGGACGTACGCTTCGTGGTGCATCTGGAACTTACCGACAGCCCGGAAGCATACTTTCAGGAAGCCGGACGCGCGGGCCGCGACGGGCAGAGGTCATACGCAGTCCTTCTGTGGGAGAGCAATGACGCCAAGCGTCTGCGTCAGGTCGGCGAGCTATCCTTCCCTGCCCCGGAATATATCGAAGACATATATCACAAAATACATATAATCAATCAGATACCATACGAGAACGGCATAGGACGGCAGCTGAAGTTCAATCTCGACGAATTTGCGGCACATTACAAGCTCAACAAGGCATCGGTACACTATGCTATGAAGTATCTCCAGCAGTCCGGCCATATCACCTACGCCGAAGACGTCGAGATATCGACCCAGGTGCGCATCTCCGTAGACCGGGAGGCCTTATATGACATTGACCTTCCCGAGCCGGAGATGGTGACGCTGCTCGAGAGCCTGATGCGTGGATACACCGGCATTTTCTCACATCTGGTACCGGTAAACGAGGAAAGGCTTGCCTCGGCCTGCGGCACCACCGTACCAATGCTTCGGCAGCTGCTTTACAAGCTGTCGCTCGAACACGTCATCCGCTATGTGCCTTGCGACCGCAGCAGCGTGGTATTCCTGCACCACAACCGGCTTATGCCGGGAAACGTCAACCTTCAGCTCGACAAGTATGAGTTCCTGAAAGAAAATGCACTCAGGCGGAGCGAAGCGATGATAGCTTATGCATCGGAAGGCGACCTTTGCCGTTCACGCTTCCTTCTGAAATATTTTGGGCAGGAGGAATCGTCGGATTGCGGGACCTGCGATGTCTGCCGCGCACACGCGGGCGACGCTGCGACAAAAAATAAGATATTGAAGTATTTCAATGACAATCAGTCTGCGGACATCAGGGCGTTCAAGGCATTTCTGGCCGATCCGGCCAACGGGATGCCGGCAAATTCGGCTGCGGTGTACCGCAAGATGCTTGACGAAGGAGAATTATGAAAGCAAAACTGACATTTCTGGGCACCGGTACGTCCCAGGGCATACCTATCATAGGTTGCGGATGCCCGGTTTGCAGGTCATCCGACCCGCGTGACAAAAGGCTCCGCGCCTCCGTCCTCGTGGAATACGGCGGGCTGACCATTCTGGTCGATGCCGGCCCCGACTTCCGCTACCAGCTTCTCAGGGCCGGAGCATCCCATCTCGACGCTATTCTGCTCACCCACAATCACAAGGATCACACCGGAGGGCTGGACGACACCCGCTCATTCAATCTTATAGAAGGACATCCGCTTAACATCTTCTGCGAGCAGTACGTGCTGGAGACCCTGCAGCGCGAATATTCCTACGTTTTCGCCGAGCCTAAATATCAGGGCGTACCGGAATGGCATATGCACGTCATCGATTCATCCCGCCCATTCGAAGTGCACTCCAATACGCAGGACGAAAGACTGCAATGGGAGCACGGGGTAGGATACCTCCACCTGCCGCCGCTCAATCCCCTGCCTGACACCGCCACGGTGATCCCCGTCCAGGGATGGCACCACAAGCAGAAGACACAGTCGGTGCTCGGATACCGTTTCGGGAAGATAGCCTATCTGACCGACATCAATCTGATGGATGACAGCGAGATGGAGAAGCTGCGGGATGTGGAATACATTACCCTCGGCTGCGTCAAGATCACCGCGCACCACGCGCACCCGTCTCTCGAAGAATGTCTCCGCTTTTTCGAAAAGGTCGGCGCCCGCGAATCATACATAACCCATATGTCACACCTGCTCCCGCCACACGCAGAATTCGAGAAATTGCTTCCTCCCCACGTACATCCGGCTTTCGACGGCCTTGTGTTGACGAGCGAGGATTAAATTACTGATTATTACTATATTTGCATCATTATGAAAAAGCTGATAACACTGATATCCATTATTGCCATCGTTGCCACCGCTGTCTCCTGCGAGAAAAAAGTTCCTGATTTCGTGCCTCAGAAAAAGGATCAGGGCGATAAAAAAGACAAGGGCAAGGACGATAATCCGCCTACACCGACGAGCGCACCGTTGTCAAAGGATTTCATAAGTGCCGAAAAAGTCATTACCGAAATGGGCGCAGGCTGGAATCTCGGCAACACCCTTGATGCGCACTCGGGAGACACCACCAATATGTGGATCGAGTGCTGGGGCCCGCACAGAATCGAAGATTACGAGAAAGCCTGGGGTCAGGTTCCCGCCACCCGGGATCTTTTCAAAATGATGCACCAAGCCGGGTTCCGCACCATACGCGTTCCGGTGACCTGGTATCCGCATATGGGTACGGAATTCGATTTCACCGGCCACCAGCCGATCTGGTATCCTTCCGTCAATCCGATCGGGTATACCGTGGATGAAGAATGGATGGCCAGGGTAAAGCAGGTCGTGGATGATGTACTCGCAGAAGATATGTACTGCATAATCAACATCCATCACGATACCGGCACCGCCAACACGCACTGGCTGGTAGCAAGCGAAGATAACCATTCAAAAAACAGGGATCGTTTCATAGAACTGTGGCAGCAGATCGCAACCACGTTCAAGGACTACGACAACCGCCTGATGTTCGAAGGATTCAACGAAATGACCGATGAGGCCGATTCCTGGTGTTTTGCATCCTTCGGCACTCCGGACAACTACGATGAGGAGATGGCCGCATCTGCTTACAATGCCATCAATTCATACGCACAGGATTTCGTGAATACGGTCAGGAGAAGCGGAGGCAACAACGACAAGAGAAACCTCATCGTGAACACATACGCGGCCTGCAGCGGCGACGGCAACTGGAACAATCACCTGAAAGACCCTCTCATACAGATGAAGCTTCCAGAGGATTCGGCAAAGGACCATCTTATGCTGCAGGTGCACTATTATCCGTCATTCAAGGCTAACGATGACTACGAGGGCAGCGTCAAGACCTTCATCAAGAATCTGGACGAAAACCTCGCATCGAAAGGTGCGCCGGTGGTCATCGGGGAATGGGGAGTGTCGGACACTTCAGAAATAAGGTACGACAAGTACAATCAGAAATTCCTCAAGTTCGCCGAATTCTTCGTAAAGACGGCCAAGGCTCACAACATGGCGACAATCTATTGGATGGGCATCTCTGACGGCAATGACCGAGCCGTTCCGAAATTCACTCAGCCTGACCTCAAGGACGCCATCATACGAGGCGCACAATAACGGATGCGACTCCACGACAGAGGAGGCGAGCAGCCTTCGACGTGGAGTCGCATCCATCTATAAAGAAGACAGATTAAAGCTGAGGGCCGGCGGCTACAAGTGCCTTGCCTGCCTCGTTGCTCTCATACTTGTGGAAGTTCTTGATGAAGCGGCCGGAAAGATCCTTTGCCTTCTCTTCCCACTCTGAAGCATTTGCATAGGTGTCACGAGGATCAAGGATCTTGGTGTCGACGCCCTTGAGTTCGGTAGGAACCTCAAAGTTGAAGAAAGGAATCTGCTTGGTAGGAGCCTTGTCGATGTTGCCGTCGAGGATAGCATCGATGATGCCACGGGTGTCGCGGATTGAGATGCGCTTGCCGGTACCGTTCCAACCGGTGTTGACGAGGTAAGCCTTTGCACCGCTCTTTTCCATACGCTTCACGAGTTCCTCGGCATACTTTGTAGGATGGAGCTCAAGGAAAGCCTGGCCGAAGCAAGCAGAGAAGGTAGGAGTAGGCTCTGTGATGCCGCGCTCTGTACCTGCAAGCTTGGCGGTGAAGCCGCTGAGGAAGTAGTACTTGCACTGCTCTGGGGTGAGGATGGATACCGGAGGAAGAACTCCGAATGCATCGGCTGAGAGGAAGATGACCTGTTTTGCCGCAGGGCCCTGGCTGTATGGACGGACGATCTTGTTGATGTGATAGATAGGATAGCTTACGCGGGTGTTCTGGGTAACGCTCTTGTCAGCAAAATCAATCTTGCCCTCGGCGTCTACGGTTACGTTCTCGAGGAGAGCGTCGCGGCGAATAGCGTTGTAGATATCAGGCTCTGACTCCTTGTCGAGGTTGATGACCTTTGCGTAGCAGCCGCCTTCAAAGTTGAATACGCCCTCGTCGTCCCAGCCGTGCTCGTCGTCACCGATGAGGAGACGCTTAGGATCGGTTGAAAGGGTGGTCTTGCCGGTGCCTGAGAGACCGAAGAAGATTGCGGTGTTCTCACCGTTCATATCGGTGTTGGCAGAGCAGTGCATAGCAGCGATGCCCTTGAGAGGAAGATAGTAGTTCATCATTGAGAAGAGACCCTTCTTCATCTCACCGCCATACCAGGTGTTGAGGATGACCTGCTCCTTGCTGGTAACGTTGAAAGCGACGCAGGTGTCGGTGCGGAGACCGAGCTCCTTGTAGTTCTCAACCTTGGCCTTTGATGCGCAGTAAACTACGAAATCAGGCTCCTGGTCAAACTCTGCCTGGTTCTGAGGACGGATGAACATATTGGTAACGAAGTGTGCCTGCCATGCAACCTCCATGATGAAGCGGACCTTCATGCGGGTGTCCTTGTGAGTACCGCAGAAGCCATCTACTACGAAGAGGCGCTTGTCGCTGAGCTGGTTAACAGCAAGCTTCTTGACCTCTTTCCAAACCTTCTCCGACATCTCGTGGTTGTCGTTAGGATAGCCCTCTGAGTTCCACCATACGGTGTTCTTTGAGTTCTTGTCCATCACGATGTACTTGTCCTTAGGGGAACGGCCGGTGTAAACGCCTGTCATAACGTTGATTGCGCCAAGCTCAGTTACCTGACCCTTGTCGAAGCCCTCAAGCTCAGGCTTGGTTTCTTCATTGTAAAGTACCTCGTAGGAAGGATTGTAAAGCACCTCGGATGTACCTTTGATGCCATACTGGCAAAGTTTGATTTTTGATGACATAGTATTATAGATTTAAGATAATTTCCAACAAAAGTTTTCCTGCAAAATACGAGCCATTTCCAAGCCCTTTTTTCAGGCGTCGCAAATTTAGTATAAATTTGTCAATAGTCCAATGTATTTTTCGTAAATTTGCCCTTGCTATGATTAGGGAAGAAACAGTTTTCGGGCCGATACGATCGCGCCGTCTGGGCACATCGCTCGGCATCAACCTTCTGCCCACGAAGGGCAAGTTATGCAACTTTGACTGCATCTACTGCGAATGCGGATGGAACAAGGACGGACGTGACGATACCCGGCTGCCTTCAGCCGCAGAAGTGCGGCGGGCCCTTGAAGACAAACTCGCCGGGCTGCTTCTCGACGGCACCCGCCTCGACTCCATCACATTCAGCGGCGACGGCGAAGGCACCCTCAACCCGGAGTTCCCGCGCATCATTGACGATACCCTTGCGCTCCGCGACGCCTACTGTCCGGACGCAAAGATATCAGTTCTCTCCAACGCCACCCGCGTCCACATCCCGGAAGTGTTCGAGGCATTGCAAAAAGTCGACAATCCTATTATGAAAATAGACGCTCCGAGCAATGAGCTCATCGCCAGGATCAACAGACCGGCCCCGGACTACGACCTTGCGAGGGTGATTGACGGACTTCGTCGCTTCAACGGGAACTTCATCCTTCAGACAATGTTCCTGCGCAGTTCAGACTATGACTCCTCGGACCCTGCGGCACTTGCAGCGTGGATGGACATCGTCCGCGAACTGCGCCCGCGTGAGGTGATGGTATATACGATAGACCGGAAAACGCCTCAGGAAGGATTGCAAAAATTCTCCACAGAAGAGATGAAAAGCCTGGTAAAACCGCTGATTGACGAAGGATTTTCCGTGCAGATAAGAGGATAAAAAAAATAATGCTATATTTGCACGCTTGTTATAAAGTACAAAACCTACTATGCCTGAATCATTCACTTATGATGTTCTGCGCGATTGCGGGCTCCTTGCCAAAGACAAATCGTTCAGGAATCTATACAAGCTCATCTGCGCTCACGGAGATATCCCTGCAGCCGCATGGCTTGAAAAGGACGTAGAGAAGTCTCTCACGTTCAATGAGTTGGCTCAACTCGCGGATAATTATGCCGCACGCTTCCAAGAAATCTTCGGTAAAGAAGGAAGAATCTGCATATCTCTTGACTGCTGCAAGGAATGGTTCCCTGTATTCTGGGGTCTCACCCGTTCCGGCCACGACACACTCCTTCTCGACGCCTCGATGGCCGACGACAAGGCCGAAGACATCCTCAGCCAGACAAAATGCATCGGTATGGTGTCCGGCAGACTTCACGACGTCGATCCGAAAATCAAACAGATTCTGTTCACAGATCTGGCGGATTGCCCGGAAGTAAAAGGATACAAGCCTGTCTGGAGCCACGACATCGCTCTCTGCACCAGCGGCACCACATCCGACAGCAGGATCTTCATCTATGATGAGGAAACCATCTGTTACCTTGCTCTTTTCTCTGCCAAGGTGCGTATGGACAACAGGAATCTCATCGACGACTGCAATTTCAGGGGGCTCGCATTCCTTCCGTTCCACCATATCCTAGGTTTCGCGGCCATCTTCATCTGGTGCCACTTCCTCGGCGACACAATGGTATACCTGAAGGACCGTTCTCCTCTGACCATTTCACGCACAGTGCAGAAATGCCGCGTGAACCAGATCGTGGCGGTTCCTCTCCTTGCCAACAGCATCGCCAGGACGCTCAAGGCAGAAGTCCGGAAGCAAGGCATTCTCGAGCGCGCCGCATTCAATGCAATGCTCGGAATCAGTCTCGGCATCCAGAGCATAGCTCCGAAGGCCGGACTCAAACTTGCCGGCAGGATGTTCAAGGGCGTGCAGAAGAAAGTCTTCGGCACCGAAATGAAGAGCATCGTCCTTGGCGGCAGCCACACCGATCCGGAAAGTCTCCGCATACTCAACGGAATCGGCTACTTCACCATCTGCGGTTACGGTATGACTGAAACCGCGATCACGGGATTCAACTCTTCATACGTCCTCGAGAACCGTCTCACCGGTTCCATCGGCGCCCCTATGGAGTTCACAGAATACCGCATCAAGCCGCTTGAAGGCGGCACTTCCGACGGCAAGGCACTCAGAAACGCAAAGGCAGGCCGCACGGGTGAACTTCAGATCCGCGGCAAGGGCCTGCACGACGCCCGCATAGTCAACGGCAAAGTACTTCCTCCCGACGTCGACACCGACGGCTGGTTCAGCACCGGCGACATCATCCGCATCATCGATGCGAAGCAGGAATACTACATCGAAGGCCGCATCAAGGAGGTCATCATCAACGAATCCGGCGAGAACGTCTATCCCGACGAGCTTGAGGACGCTTTCAAGAATCTCGAAGGCATCGCCCAGTACACCATCATCGGGCTCAAGAAAAAGAACAGCCACTACGAGGATATCGCCCTCGTGATGAATATTGCCGACAAGATCACCGACGAAGGATTCATCCAGTCCCTCAGCCAGACGGTCCGCACGATCAACAAGAGTCTCCCGGTATTCAAGCGCCTGAGCCGCGCGGTTGTCACAGGCGACACCCTCCCTGTAGCCAACGGCTTCAAGGTCAAGAGAATCGCACTGAAGAAGATGATCGAGAACCGCGAGCTCAATCTCCGCAACCTTGATCTTTCTTCCAGAAACGGCGAGGACACCGCTGCCGTTACGGCGCAGAAGGCATCCTCAAAGGTTGAAGACAAACGTAACGAAGAGCTCAAGACAATGGTCAGGGGCATCTTCTCCCAGGTCCTCAATATGCCTGCCGAGAGCATCGACGACAACGCCAACTTCATCGACGACCTCGGCGGTGACAGCCTCCAGGTTCTTTCTATCATCACCAAGGCCGAAGAGACCTTCAGCGTGATGATTCCTACCGAAGCATACGGAAGGTGCGCTTCGATCAACGGTTCCACCGAGCTTCTCAGCGAACTCATCTACGGTTCCGCCAACAACGGCGCGGCTGCAGGTGCACAGCAGCTCGTGAAGCGCCAGCCGATCACCGACTTCGAAGCCACCCCTGAATACCAGCATTTCCTCGAACGCCGCAAGGGTCTTATGGCCGACGGCGCGAAAGACCCTTACTTTGTCGTCCACGACTCCCCTCTTCTCGACAAGAGCGTCGTCGACGGAAAGGAATATCTCGACTTCGGCAGCTACAACTACGTCGGTATGAGCGGCCGCAAGGAAGTCAATGACGCCGCAAAGGCAGCCATCGACAGATGGGGAACCTCGGCATCAGGAAGCCGCCTGCTTGCCGGCGAGAAGCCTATCCACAGGGAACTCGAGGCCGCAATTGCAAAATGGAAGAATGCCGAGGCTGCGATTGTCCTCGTCGGCGGTCACTCGACCAACGTCACTGTAGTCGGCAACTTCTGCGGCAAGAACGACCTCATCCTTTACGATGCCCTCTCTCACAACTCCATCGAACAGGGCTGCCGTCTCTCCGAGGCCACCGCGAAGCCATTCCCTCACAACGACCTCCAGACCCTTGAGCAGATACTCAAGACACAGCGCCAGTACTTCGAGAAGGTCCTCATCGTGATCGAAGGCGTATACAGCATGGACGGCGACGTATCAGACGTACCTGGATTCGTTGCCCTGAAAAAGAAGTACGGCTGCTTCCTTATGGTTGACGAGGCCCACAGTTCCTGCGTACTCGGTGCGCACGGCGGTGGCGTGGACGAATATTTCAATCTTGCCCAGGACGACATCGACCTGAAATACGGTACCCTCTCAAAGGGTCTCGGCACCTGCGGCGGATACATCGCAGGGCGCAAGTCCGTTGTGGAATACTTCAAATACAATCTTCCGGGCTTCGTGTTCAGCGTCGGCATATCCCCTGCACTTGCGGCGGGCTCGCTGAAGGCCATCGAACTCCTTCACGAAAGTTCGGAGATTATGGACAACCTCCACCGCAACATCAGGTGCTTCGCCGACGAGGCGAAAAAACGCAAGCTCGACATCTGCCTCGGCGGCAAGACGGCCATCCTTCCTGTCCTCATCGGAAAAGACGAAGACGCAGTCGCACTCAGCAACGAGATGAATGCGCGCGGCATCCTCGTACCGCCTGCAGTTTACCCTGCAGTGCCGAAGAACAAGGCCCGCCTGCGTTTCGACGTGATAAGCGAGCACAAACCCGAACAGATTGTATTCGCGCTCGACACGCTTTTGCAGGCTGCAAAGGATCTTGGAATCAAGCTTCCTGAAAGGGAATATTAACAATTATGATAACAAAGGCTCCGCTGCATTGGCGGGGCCTTTCAATTTCAGGTCATTGAGCTTTGAGTCACGCTTTTATCCTCAAAAATTACTATCTTTGAAGAATATGGGAGAACTCAGCAACAGCATACAGTACCTGAGCGGGGTCGGGCCTAAAAGGGCCGACCTCATCAAGCGTGAACTGGGGCTGGAGACGCTGGGCGACCTCATCCATTTCTTCCCGTTCAGATATATCGACCGCAGCGGCATACAGAAGATAAGCGAACTCACCCCTGACCTCGCCTACTGCCAGGTCAGGGCGAAAGTACTCTCCCGCACTCTCTACGGACCTTCCGCCGCGATAGTGTCGCAAGAAACGAACCCCATTCACTGGGGCGCCGTCAAGAGGCTGAGCGTAATCGTGGAGGATGAAAGCGGAAGGCTGGAGCTGGTGTTCTTCAAGGGCATCAGGTGGAACTTCTCAAAACTCACCCCCGGCAGCACCTTCATTTCCTTCGGCAAACCTCAGGAATTCAACGGAAGGATCAACATCCCCCACCCAGAGATCGACGCCCCGCAGGATGGCGCAATGGCCCGGAACACCCTCACCGGTGTGTATCCAAGCACCGAGAAACTCAAAGACGGAGGCGTTACCGGGAAGCAGGTCTGCAAGCTGCAGGCGGCCGCCCTCGCCCTCTGCCTGCCGGAAATTCAGGAAACCCTGCCGGAATACATCATCAGGGACAAGGGGCTCGTCAGCCTTCAGTACGCCCTCAAGAACGTACACTTTCCAAAGGACAGCTACGCTCTCCAGAAGTCTGTCTACCGCCTGAAATTCGAAGAACTCTTCTTTCTCCAGCTCTCGCTGCTGAAGCAGAAATATATCCGCTCCCGTGGGGAGAAGGGCATTCCGATGCCAAAAGTGGGTCCTGAATTCAACGCCTGCTACAATTCGTTGCCATACTCCCTCACCGGAGCGCAGCAACGCGTAATCAAGGAGATCCGCGCAGACCTCGTTTCCGGTCATCAGATGAACCGGCTCCTCCAGGGCGATGTCGGCTCCGGCAAGACGATGGTCGCCGTACTGAGCGCACTCCTGGCGATAGGAAACGGTTTCCAGGCCTGCATAATGGCTCCTACCGAAGTCCTCGCGCAGCAGCACTTCGCAAACATTTCCAGGTATCTGTCGCCGACGGGCGTCAAATGTGCACTGCTGACTGGGAGCAGCACGCAGAAGGAAAGGAGGGCCATTCACGCCGGACTCGAGGATGGCAGCATAGGTCTCATCGTCGGCACGCACGCGCTGATTGAGGATGACGTCAGATTCAAGGCGCTCGGCCTTGCAGTCATTGACGAGCAGCACCGCTTCGGGGTTGACCAGAGAGCCAGACTTTGGTCCAAGGGACCAAAGTCTGGCTCTACGAGCCTTCCAAACACTCCGGCAACTATACCGCCGCACGTACTGGTTATGACTGCGACACCAATCCCGCGGACTCTGGCCATGACGCTCTACGGCGACCTCGACGTCAGCGTCATCGACGAGATGCCTCCCGGACGGAAGCCGGTACAGACAATATGCATAGGGCAGAACCGTAGAAACGCGATGTACAGATTCCTCCGCGACGAAATAGCGCGCGGGCGTCAGGTATTCGTGGTCTATCCGCTCATTTTCGAAAGCGAAAAGATTGACCTCCAGAACCTTCAGAACGGCTACGAGGAAATCGTGAACGCATTTCCGCTTCCGGATTTCAAGGTTGCTCTGGTACACGGGCAACAGAAGACGGAAGAAAAGAACTTCAACATGTCCGCCTTCGCGGCCGGACGCGCCGACATCCTCGTCAGCACTACGGTCATAGAGGTCGGAGTGGACGTGCCGAACGCCTCGGTGATGGTGATTGAAAGCGCCCAGCGCTTTGGGCTCAGCCAGCTTCACCAGCTGCGCGGCAGGGTTGGACGCGGTGCCGAGAAATCATACTGCATTCTCGTGAAGGATGTCAAGACCACCAGGGAAGCCCAGCAAAGGCTGGATCTGATGTGCGCCACCGAAGACGGCTTCGAGATCGCCGAGGAGGATATGAAGATGCGCGGTCCAGGTGACCTGGAAGGCACGCAGCAGAGCGGTCTGCCGATAAACCTCCGCATCGCTTCGCTCGCAAAGGACGGAATGCTTCTGAGCGAGGCACGCGCATACGCGCAGAGCGTGCTCGACGCCGACCCTTCGCTGAGCGCGCCTCAAAACAGACTGCTGATTACAGAGCTCAGGAAAGACAAATACATTTCAAAAGACTACAGCAATATCAGTTAAACAAATCTAATACATCAAGATCATGACACTAATCATCATTATCGCGATCATCGCGATCATCGTCCTCTGGGCCATCGG
>JAZLGQ010000025.1:0-16379 GCA_045616385.1 Candidatus Cryptobacteroides sp. | reverse complement strand
CATTTTTACTTATCTTTGCAACATCCAATCACTAACAAGATAAATTATGAACTTAAGAGACATCAAGAAGGACATCGAGTATGTGTTGAGCGCATTCGTCGAGGATTGTTCAATCGTAGCAGCCGTTAACACCAAAGCTTCTGACGACAAGATCGGTGAGCTTATGGAAGAGGCCATCAACCTCTACAACGAACTCCGCGACAAGGTCAACGCCAAGATCGAGGGTTCAAAGAAAACATACTACAACGAGCTCCGCAAGGAGATTCTCGTCAAGACCGACGCTCTCTATGAGAAACTCAGTGCCGCTGTAAAGGCTTCTGTAAAGAAAGCTGAATGAGAAAGCTTCTCTCAATCATAACAGTCGCGCTTCTGCTCTCGGGCTGGAGCGCGACTGCTTCTATCCCTGTCACCAGGGCTCAGGAAACGATAGCCGGAATCACCGCGAGGGAGCCGGTCAGGTCCAGCGCTTTCGGCATTCTGGCCGTAAAGGTCAACGGCGACACCGTCGCCTGCTTCAATCAGCGGCAGAAACTTGTGCCGGCCTCCAATATGAAACTCCTTTCAACGGGCCTCGCACTTCGCATATTCGGTCCGGACTACAGGTTCGAGACGTCTCTCGGCTACACCGGCGAGATCGTTGACAGCACCTTGGTCGGGGACCTCTACATCATCGGCGGCGGCGACCCCACCACAGGTTCCACGGCAGACTGCGCACTCCCATACTACAAGTTGTTCGACGAATGGGTCGGGATTGTCAGAAATGCCGGCATTTCCAGTATCAGGGGGCGCATCATAGGCGATCCAAGATTTTTCGGCAACGCCGACCCCATCAGCCTCGGCTGGACATACGAAGACCTCGGTACCTACTACGGTGCAGGCCCGGAAGGGCTCAACTTCTTCGAGAACAAAAAGAATTTCTACATCACTCCCGGCAGCACGGTCGGCTCAGCGCCAAATGCGGCGCACCGCTTCCCGGACACGCCGTGGATGAAGATCGGCATCTCCGCCACCACCGGCAAGGCCAAAACCGGAAACGACCTCTATCTTGTCAATTCCGAGCTCAGCCCCAACGGCGAGATCCGCGGCCATTTCCCTATCGACCGCCACGGCTACACCCTTGAGTGCAGCAACCGTTTCAGCGCCTACACCTGCGCTTATTATTTCTTCCGCCACCTGAATGATTCCGGAATAACATCTGACGGTTTCGGCGACATTTCCACCCTGGGGAAGGTCCGCACAGACCTGTCCGCATACGCGGAAGGAGAAGACGCGGCCGCAGGCTGTGACCTCACCGTCATCGGCGGCACCAGATCTGCGACTCTGGCGGAAATGGTCAGTGAAACCAACAAGGTCAGCGACAATTTCTATGCGGAGACCCTATTCAAGATGATAGGAAAGCATATTATGCATTCCGCAGTGGCGGACTCCTGCCAGAAAGCAGCCGAAAATGCTCTCGCATCAATGGGCCTGAAGGTCAAAGGCAACTGTCAGGTCTTCGACGGCAGCGGCCTGAGCAGGAAAAACTACGTCAATGCAGCCTTCTTCGTTGCATTTCTTAAGGCTATGACCCGCAGTACCGCATTCGAACCTTTCCTCGAATCTCTTCCGGTAGCCGGGCAAAGGGGCTCGCTTGAACATAGATTCGGCAAGGTTGATGAGAGTCTAAAGGATAGGATCCACGCCAAGACCGGTTCAATGAACGGTGTCAGGTGCCTTTCCGGATACATCGAGGCCAGCGACGGGTCACCGGAGAATATGATTGTATTCTCTGTGCTGGTCAACAATTCGATAGCAGGTACTCAGACGGTCAACAAGATGATAGACGACATCCTGACCGCACTGTTGGCAGAAAACTGAATAAGAGCCTGACGCAGCGTCAGGCTCTTATTATTTCCACCTCACCTCCGAGGCCGATCTTGATGATCTGCGATGCTTTGCCGGTAGCGCCCTGCTCAAGCTGCCGGGGAACGGTATAATCCACGGCCGATTTGATTTCCTCCGAAATATCCTTGAAGGCTGAAGGCGTCGGCTCTCCGGAGATGTTTGCCGAAGTGCTCACAAGAGGCTTGCGGAGGCGTCGCACAAGTTCGCGGCAGAAAGCACCCCCGCCCTGCGCCGTCTCATCTTCTACGCAAGGAATGCGTATGCCCACGGTGCCGTCCCCGGCGATGACGTTCGGGGCAAGATATTGTGCCCCGGGATAGATGATGGTCATAGGGGCGTCATTGACCTTGACAAGGTCTATGGCAATGTTAGGGATTTCCTTGACGTGCATTGCGACCATATCGAGGTCACAGGCAAGGAGGACCAGCGACTTGGCTCCCGAACGTTTCTTGATTTCAAAAACCCTGGCGACGGCCTTCTCATTGGTGGCGTCGCAGCCTATGCCCCATACTGTGTCTGTAGGGTAAAGTATTACCCCGCCTGCGCGAAGCACCTTCACGGCTTCATTTATCACTTCTTTTGTATCCATCAGCAATAACTGTCTCTGTCAAACAAAGTCCCTTTCTTCTTCCAGAACGTAATCAGCAGCCAGCCGATAAGCATTCCTCCCAGATGTGCGAAATGGGCTACGCCCGAAGCCATTCCGGAAACGCCGGTCACAAGTTCTATGGCTGCGAACACAACGACCATCCACTTTGCGCTCAGGGTGACAGGAGGGAAGAGGAGTGTCATCCTTGACTCCGGGAAAAGCATTGCATACGCAAGGAGGACACCATAGATGGCGCCGGATGCACCCACGGTCGGCGTCATCTTGAGCGCCTGGATGGACTGGATGGCGCCAGCCTGGCCAAGGGCCGCGTGTTCCATATACGACTGCATCTGCAGGTATTCCACGCCGAGATGGAGTCCTGCCGCACCGAGTCCGCAGATGAAGTAGAACAGCAGGAACTTCTTGGAACCTATTATCCTTTCAACCACGCAGCCGAAAATGAACAGAGTGTACATATTGAAGAATATATGCCAGAACCCTCCGTGCATAAACATATGCGTGACGATCTGCCACCAATGGAAGTATGGAGAAGTAGGGTAGAACAATGCGAAGGCGCTGATCATAAAGTTTTCATTGATGAGGGTCGCGATGAAAACGATTATGTTGATGACGATCAGATTCTTCGTCACGGTCGGTACGTTGGATAGGAATCCGCCGCTGTTACTGTTGCCGTAATAATATGCCATTTAGGAATGTTTAAAACTTTTTGTCTATTTCCTCGACAGGTACGATGCTTATGATCCGCCTGCCTCCCGGAGTGATTTCCGCATTGTCACTCGCAAAAAGCGTGTCAATCAGCCGCTGGGCCTCAATGGCAGAGCCGAGGGCCGCGGAATTAATTGAGCCAAGCATCGCAAAACGTTCAGCAATAGCCTGTTGCATTAATTCAGGCAAAGAATTGTGCTCTTCTGACAAAATGACAACAAGGTCTGAGACGAGATGTTCCACCTTGCCCGGTTCGCAACTATACCCTTCCGGCACGCCATTTACGACTATGGTGTCGTTTCCGAACGGCGATATGTCAAAGCCGAGCCTTGCCAGAAGTTCGGCATTATCTTCGAACAGGAGCCTGTCCCTGGTGCCGACCTGGACCTGGACAGGGAAGAGGGCCGTCTGCGTGACGTGGCCGTCGCTGCCCAGAGTCTTTAATATGCTGTCGTAGATTATCCTTTCCTGTGCGCGCCTGATATTCACTATCATTATGCCGGAAGCGACAGGAGTAATGATGTATTTTCCCTGGATTGTCAGCACGCGGGTGCTTGGCAGGGTGCGGTCTTCGAACAATTTACCATAATTCTGGGACCTGTCGACCTGCCTGCTGTAATCAAAATCCGAATTGGTGTCGGCAGAAGAAGACGGACGGCCCGGGCCAGTCTGTTCAAAAGGGTTAAAATTCGGGTCAACCTCCGGCTGAGGCGTTCCGATAGTGCGATACTGCTCAAAACTTGCGCTGAGCTGAGGCAGCTCGACTGCACCTTCCGTATCGAAATCTATGCTCGCTCCGAAACTGTTGCGGCCCAGCGTTTCCTTGACGCAGGCGTAAATTATCTGGAATATCACCGAATCTTCCTCGAACTTGATTTCCGTCTTGGTAGGGTGTATGTTGACATCAATGGTATGAGGGTCAAGCTCAAGGAAAATGAAATATGACGGTGTCACGCCTTCGGGAATCATCTCCTCATAGGCCTTCATAACCGCCTTGTGAAGGTACGCACTGCGGAAATACCTGCCGTTTGCAAAGAAATACTGGTTGCCCAGCGTCTTGCGGGCGGAATCCGGACGCCCGATGAAGCCGCTGATATTCACCACGGACGTCTTGGCCTCTATGTCGACGATGTCACCGACCACGTTGTCTCCAAGAAGGTCCAGGACGCGGAATTTGAGGGACTTGGCGCTCTTCAGGACATACAGCTCGCGTCCGTTCGAGGTGAGAGTGAAAGTTATGTCGGGCCGCGTGATTGACACTCGGGTGAATTCTTCGACGATATGCTTCAGCTCGACGTTGTCGCTCTTGAGGAACTTGCGCCTCGCAGGGGTGTTGTAAAAAAGGTTCCGCACGGCGAAATTCGAGCCCACAGGGGCTGAAACCGTGGAAGACTTGATCTGCCCGAAATCACCGGCACGCACTTCGACAGCGGTTTCGTCCTTTGGCCTGCGTGTCCTGAGTGTAACCTCCGAGACAGCCGCAATGCTGGCGAGCGCCTCCCCGCGGAAACCATAGGTAAGTATGTCATTAAGGTCCTCGGCGGATGCAATCTTGGAAGTGGCGTGACGCTCGAAGCAGAGTACGGCATCTGCGGGACTCATACCGCAGCCGTTGTCAATGACCTGAATGAGCGTGCGGCCGGCATCACTGATAATGACGTTGACCTGGGTGGCACCGGCATCGACGGCGTTTTCCATAAGTTCCTTGACCACGGATGCAGGTCTCTGGACCACCTCTCCCGCGGCAATCATATTGGCTATCTGAGCCGGTAATACTTTCAGTTTACCCATTAGGAATGATGAGAACGGCTTAAAGCAGAGCGTAGAATTTTGCAATCAGCAGCAGCACTGCGCAGATGAGAAGGGCGGTGACGATACCGATAATCTTCTGGGTCTTCGCCATATGGCTGCGCGTCCGGCTGTATGCGCCATCGCGCAGCGAACCCTTGATATAAGAGCCGGGGACATACGTCCCCTCCTCCTTCTCTTTCTCAATGGAACCGTCGACGGCACCGAAGCGGCGCTTCAGCTCTTCCTTTTCAGGATCATAATATCTCGGGCGGTAATTGAACACCCTGTGTTCGCTCTCACCGAAAAAATTGAATACTCCCATATCAGCGCAAATTTAAATAATTTTCTTTACTTTTGCAGGTATGGAAGTACGCATAGGTCAAGGATACGATGTGCACGCCCTCGCAGAGGGTCTGCCGATGTGGCTGGGTGGAGTTTTGATCCCATCCGACAAGGGGTTCGTGGCTCATTCCGACGGAGATGTCGCCATTCACGCGCTCTGCGATGCCCTGCTCGGTGCCCGCGCGCTGGGTGACATAGGCCACCTGTTCCCGGACACCTCGGACGAATGGAAGGACATCGACAGCAAGATTCTGCTGGACATCGTAACGAAAAAGGTCGGGGAAGGGGGATGGACCATCTGCAACGTGGACATCACGATTGCCCTTCAGGCGCCGAAAATCGCCCCGTACATAACGGCAATGCGTGAGACTCTGTCGAAAGTGATGGGCATCCCGGCGGACAGGGTGAGCGTCAAGGCCACAACCACCGAGAAGCTCGGATTCGTCGGAAGGAAGGAAGGTTGTGAGGTCTGGGCGGTGGCACTTTTGCAAAGACTGTAAATTATTTTTGCATTTTACTAAAAGTGTTGTACATTTGCAGTCCCAATTTGGGACTTTGACATACCATTGAGATATGGTGTAATGGTAGCACTACAGATTCTGGCTCTGTCAGTGAGGGTTCGAATCCTTCTATCTCAACTAACCCTTAGGGTTGTGCGGCGGGGTAGCTCAGCTGGTTAGAGCGTCGGATTCATAATCCGGAGGTCGTGGGATCGTGACCCACTCCCGCTACTCCGAACAGAACAACAAAGGCAGTCATCAAAAATGGCCGCCTTTTTCATTTTCAAGCATTCAGATGTTGTTGAGATACACTGCCGTGACGGCAGTGAGCGCGGCGGTTTCGGTACGCAGGCGGGAATCTCCCAGATGAACGGGCTTCCAACCCTGCTCCAAGGCCATTCTGACCTCATTTTCCGAAAAATCACCCTCAGGCCCAATCAGTACGATAACATTTTTGTTATCGCCATTATTCTGCAATTCTTCCTTTATGGAGACCCGCCTCTCTTCCCCTTCAAAACAATAACAAATAAGTTTTATCGCCTCATTGTCAGAGGATTCGATAAACTCCTTTACAGACACTGCTTCCAAGACCTCAGGGACGGCACCTTTCAGCGACTGCTTGGCTGCCGAGAGCACAAGACGCTTGATCCTGTCGGTCTTGAACACCTTGCGCTCGGAATGCTCGCCAATCACCGGAGCAATCGTATCCACGCCTATTTCGGTGGCTTTTTCTGCAAACCATTCAATGCGGTCGGTGTTTTTTGTCGGACATACCGCAATGCAGAGATTGTACGGATGAGCGCCGAAGCCCGGGGTGCGGGACTCCACTCTTGCCGTGGCGGCCTTCGGGTCAGCGTCGAGCAGACGGCAGGTGTAAAGATTGCCGCGGCCGTCGATGACGGACACTTCGTCGCCCGTGCGATGCCGCAGCACGCGGACGCAATGGCCGGACTCCTCCTGGTCAAGCCATATCAGGTCACCGACGATCTGTGCTGAATAGAATATCTCCATAGGGACTTATTTGAACAGCGCCTTGACAAGCGCAGGGACGTCAGCAACCTTGATTACATTTATTCCCTGAGTCTTCAGGTCAAGCTTTGTAAAGGAACTGACAAATATCTTCTTGAATCCCAGACGTTCCGCTTCACCTATGCGGCGTTCCGTCTGACCTACCGGACGGATTTCGCCGCTAAGGCCGACTTCGCCTGCAAAACAAACGTCTGAAGGGATTGCGAAATCAAAATTTGATGACAGGACTGCGCAGATGACTGCAAGGTCACAGGCAGGGTCAGATACCTTGAGTCCTCCAGCCATATTGAGGAAAACGTCCTTTGCGCTGAGGTGGAAGCCGGCGCGCTTCTCCAGCACCGCCAGAAGCATATTCAGGCGGCGGGCATCGAAGCCTGTGGCGGAGCGCTGCGCGGTGCCGTAAACGGCGGAGCTTACAAGCGCCTGGACCTCGAAGAGCATCGGTCTGGTACCGTCAAGCGTAGCCGCTATTGCGGCACCGCTGAGACCCTGCTGATGCATAGGGATAAGCATTTCGGAAGGGTTCAGCACCTCACGGAGCCCGACTCCGGTCATTTCGAAGACAGCCAGTTCGGAAGTGCTGCCGAAACGGTTCTTGATGCTCCTGAGTATTCTGTATGAGCCGCGGTTCTCGCCTTCAAACTGAAGTACGACATCGACGATATGCTCGAGAATCTTCGGTCCGGCGATATAGCCGTCCTTGGTGATATGGCCGATGAGAATCACGGGCACGCCGGTATCCTTCGCGAAGCGCAGCAGCAGCGCCGCCACCTCCTTGATCTGCGACACCGAGCCCGGGGTGGAATCTATCCCGTCGGAATACATAGTCTGGACCGAGTCCACAATCATCAGGTCCGGCATTATGCCGCGGGCCTCGTCCAGGATGGACTCAATCATCGTCTCACAGAAAATGAGGCAGGAGTCATCCTTCCCGCCAAGCCTTTCGGCACGCATCTTCACCTGCTTGGCGCTCTCCTCACCAGTGACATACAAAGTCTTGAGGTCAGGACATCCCAGCGGAATCTGAAGTGAAAGGGTTGACTTGCCTATGCCCGGCTCACCGCCGATAAGAACCAGCGAGCCAGGCACGATGCCGCCGCCGAGGATACGGTCCACCTCGCCGAGGCCGAGCGAACGGCGCGGCTCCTTGGAATAATCTATCTCCTTAAGTCGCAAAGGCTTACGGTCCGAGGACACTCTGCCTGAGGCAGACGCTGACGATTTCTTCGAATCCTCCTTGGGCGCCTCTACCATCGTGTTCCATTCACCGCACGCGGGGCACCGCCCCATCCATTTGGGACTTTCGTTGCCACAGGCGCTGCAGAACCAGCTTGTCTTTGCTTTCGTTGCCATAAATCTATTGTCTAGGAAGTTCAAACACTTCCATTTCCTTAATCTCTCCCGCCTCTATCTTGAACCTCAACGCCGTGCGGACGACTTGCCATCCCTGCAGTCCGGCCGCGCCGGGATTGACATAGAGCAGATTGTTCTGCCTGTCGCTCATAACCTTCAGTATGTGCGAATGGCCGCAGATGAACACATCCGGCTTATACCGGTCGATCAGCGCGTATGCCCGCACGTCGTAGCGACCCGGAGAACCGCCGATATGAGTCATAAGAATCTTCTTCCCCTGAACTTCAAGATACTGATACTGGGGATATTCCAGCCGTATATCCTGTCCGTCGCAGTTGCCTGCCACACCGACGAGGGGCTTGAACTCCCTGATACTGCCGGCGAACGATATGCCTCCCCCGAAGTCACCGGCGTGCCAGATCACGTCGACCGGCTCGAAGAAACTCCTGAACCCGTCGCTGAACACTCCGTGCGTGTCGCTGATGAGGCCGACGTACATACTATTTGCCGGCAAGATGTTTTTCCCACGCCCACGCTGCCGCGAGGGTTTCCTCCACGCTGCGCTCGGCCTTCCAGCCGAGTTCCTCGTTGGCAAGGGTCGGGTCCGCCCATATCGCGACCACGTCGCCGGGACGGCGCGGCGCAATCTTATAGTTCAATTTCAGGTTGTTGACCTTCTCGAACGCATTCACCAGTTCGAGGACGGACACCGGACGACCGGTGCCGACGTTGAAAATCTCATAATCTTCCTTCATCCTGCGCTCAACCATACGCGTCACAGCGCAAACGTGAGCCTTTGCAAGGTCTACGATGTCGATATAGTCGCGCTTGCAGGTGCCGTCCTCGGTAGGATAGTCGTCGCCGAAGATTGAAAGGCACTCGCGGCGGCCGATTGCGGTCTGGGTGATGAAAGGCACGAGGTTGTTGGGCACGCCGCGCGGGAGTTCGCCTATCAGGGCTGACGGGTGCGCGCCGATAGGATTGAAATAGCGCAGGGCGATGCCCTTGACGCCGGGATAGGCGCGGACGCAGTCGCGAAGGAAGTCTTCGCACATCTGCTTGGTGTCACCGTAAGGCGACGTGGCCGGCTGGCGCGGGGACCTTTCGGTCACAGGGAGTTCTTCCGGCTCGCCATATACCGTCGCTGAAGATGAGAACAGAACATTGCACCCTCCCTGCCTGCGCGCCGCTTCAAGCACGTTGATGAACGAAAGCAGGTTGTTGCGGTAATACTTGAGCGGTTCGTCCACGGACTCGCCGACGGCCTTGAAGGCCGCGAAATGAATGACTGCGTCAATCTTATACTTCGCAAAAAGCTCGTCCACCGCGTTCGCGTCGCAGAAATCCATCTTGATGAAAGGAAGTTCCTTCCCGAGAATCCCGCACACTCCGCGATAGTTCGTGTCGTCGCAGTTCGACATATTGTCAGCAATGACCACGTCGTAGCCGGCCTGTGTAAGCTCGACTGTGACGTGGCTGCCTATAAATCCGGCTCCGCCGGATACAAGTACAGTTTTCTTCATATTGCAAAGTTGCAATTTTTATCCGAGAATCAGAAACTCAAATCGAGTCCGCGGTAAAAATCAAGCAACTTTGTCTGGAAAACGCATTTGTAACGTGCCTGAAGGTAGTTGGAAGCGGCTTCGAGGTAACGGTTCTTGGACTCGTTGTACTCGGTGACGCTGGACATTCCGTTTTCGTACTTCTCCCTGGTGAGGTTGAAGGAGTGCTCTGCGCTGTCGGCGGCTTCCCTGCTGCTGGTGAGCTGGCTCTGCGCGGCGACCGCGTTGTAATAAGCCTGCTGGATCTCCTTGTAGAGAGTCTTCTTCACGCTCTCAAGCTGCAGCTGCTGGTTGTCGTATGACAGCTGGGCGTTGCGGACGCTGTTGCGCGTGGCCATCCTGTTGAAGATCGGCACCCGCAGGGACAGGCCCACATACGGGCTGAAATTCTTTTTAAGCTGCTTCCCGAACGGGTCGGAAGAGTATGCGCTGTTGGTGAAATAATCCGTGCTGACACCGCCATTCAGGGAAAGTGACGGGTAGTATGCCGACTTCGCCTTTTTGATGCTGACTTCGGCCGCTTCAAGGCGGATCTGCTCCGCCGTAACTACTGCCTTTTCCTGGATTGCCTGGGCATAAATGTCTTCCGGCGAAGGCAGGAGGGGCATTTCAAGCTCGCTCTCCAGCGGAGTAACGATGCTGAAACCTTCCGGAGACTCGAGCTCAAGCAGCTGCGAAAGGTCGAGGATTGAGAGTTTCAGAGTGTTCTCCGCCTGCGTCGCACGGAGGCGGGACTGGGCGAGGGTTGACTGCTGGGCTGCGACCTCGGCTGCGCTCGCCTTGCCGGTCTCGCGCAGCGCCTTGACGCGCTCGAAGAGCTGCTCGTCAATGTCCACCTGATTGTTGGCGACCACGAGCAGTTCCTGGTCATAGAGAATCTGGACATAAGCCTGTGCTACAGACACACGGATGTCATCCTGCGCCCTCTCGAGGTCGGACATTGCGGCGGCAAGGTTCAGCTTGCCGAGCTTGATGCCGTTGGCGCCGTCAAGGCCCTGGAACAGGGTCATATCGGCACCTACGCTGAAACGGGTGGAGGCGGTGTTGCTGCCTGTGCTGTAGGTGTTGTCTTCGTTCAGGCCTCGGCCGAAGGAGAAATTCTCGCCTGCGGAAGCGGAGACGCCCGGAAGCCAGTTGTTCTCGGCAGAGTTGAGTTCAATTTCGCGCTGGGCGACGCTGATCTCGCGCTGCTTGACCTGGATGTTGTTCTGAAGGGCGTAGTCTATGCATTCCGTAAGTGACCACGGACCGGACACCGCCGCCGCAAGAACCAATGTCAATATTGATGATGCCATAGTGTATTATTTCTCTTCAATTATCTTGTTGCCGCGGACCTTGTCGCCCAGCTTGAGGCCGGACTTCACCTCTATGTAGAGGCCGTCGCTTATTCCTGTGGTGATCTGGATGCGCTCGTAAGGCTCCTTCGCATCCTCGGTCTTGATATAGACGTAAGAGTCGTCACCGTCGAATTCGATTGCGCTCTCTTCGATGGCAGGAACCTGGGTGGCGCTTTCAAGAACGATTTCCGCATTGGAGCTGTATCCGGAGCGTATCATATGGTCTGAAGAGACATCGACGGCCGCCTTGATTTCGAACTGGTTCGCGCCGTTGTTGTCGGTCGCCTTAGGCGAGATGTACTCGAGAATCGCCTGCGACTTGTATTCCGGAAGAGCGCCTATTGTGATTGTCATCGGGGTGCCTTCCGCAAGCGAGCCGACCTCGGTCTCGTCGATGTTGCCGTCGAAGATGAGGTCCTTCATATTCGCGACGGTCGCGACCGTGGTGCCGTCGTTCATGGTGTTGGCCTGGATGACGGAGTTTCCGACCTTGACGGGGATGTCAAGGATAAGTCCGGTGATGGTCGAGCGGATGAGTGTGGAGCTTCCCTTTGCATTTGTGCTGGACACACCGTCGCGGATGACCTCAAGGGCGTCCTGCGCCGCCGCGCGCTCCTCGACTGCCTGGTTGTAGGCCTGGTATATCTTGTCATACTCGTCCGCGCTCACGAGGTCCTTGTCGTAGAGGGCCTTTTCACGCTCATAGTTGGTCTTGGCCTGCTTGAGGTTGATGTCAGCCAGGCGGACGCGCGACTGGGCGGAGCTGAGCTGGTTCATATCGGGGATGACCTTCAGCTTGGCTATGATTTCGCCTTCCTGCACCATCTGGCCGGCCTCCTTGTAGAGCTCGGCGATGATGCCGTTGATCTGCGGCTTGATGTTCACCTCGTTGCGCGGCTCTATCTTGCCGGTGACGATGGTGGTGCGCTCGATGTCGCGGGCCTCGACGGTCAGTTCTTCATACTGGTCCACCTTCGGGCGGGAATTCTTGAAGAGGTACACAAAAGTACCGAGGATAAAAATCGCGATGAACGCGAACAGGATGTACTTGAAAATTCTTTTCATATCGTTGTGTTTTTATTATTCATCTCTCATTGCATCCACAGGCTTGATCTTCATCGCCCTGTATGCAGGGGCCATTCCGGCGGCCACGCCGAGCAGCGCAAGCAGCGACAGGGCAAGCATTGCGGTGCCGAAGCTTACCTGGAAAGTTATCCCCTGCTCTCTCGTTGCCATCTCCATCAGCCGCAGCACCGATACCGCCAGTACTATTCCGAAAGAACCCGCGGCGACAGTCAGCGACACGCTCTCCATAATAATCTGCGACAGAATCTCGAACGGCGTGGCGCCAATTGCGCGCCGTATGCCGATTTCTGTCGTCCGCTCCTTGACGGTCACCATCATAATGTTGCTGACACCTATCGCTCCCGCGAAAATGGTTCCGAGGCCTACCAGCCAGATAAGGAAGCTCACGCCCCTCATAAGACTGTCCATAAGCTGGAAAATCTGTTCTGTATTAAGCACCTGGATGGCATCCCTGTCGGTCGGGTCAACTATATGCTGACGGGCGATGACCTGCCTGATCCTGTCTTCAAGCGTGCTTGTCTTGATGCTGCCCTTTGCCGTGCAGGCCACAAGGTCGATATAGTCACCGGTGTGCCTCAGGCGCTGCAGAACCGGAAGTGGGACATAGACCTTGGTGTCAGGGCTGCCCTGAATGCTTAAATTGCTGCTGGAAGTGTTCACACCGACAACGGTGAAATAAGTTCCGCCCACCTTGATCGATGTTCCGCACGGGTTCCCGCCATCAGGGAAAAGGGTCTCATAGACACGCTTGCCGATTACGCAGACCTTGCGTTGCTGGTTGCAGTCATTCTGGCTGAGGAAACGGCCGTACTTGAGTTTCGGTATTTCAATGTTGACATATTCCGGCAGGACTCCCGTGACATTGATTTCAAGGGTATGGGAGTCATATTCGGCGTTTATGCCCCACCAGCCGAGCGAAGGGGTCACCACTTCCAGCTCAGGCACCATCTGCTTCAGCCTCGTCACATCACGCGAGCCCATCTCAAACCATCTTCCCTCCTTGTTGCCTTTGTACGGCTTGGTGGTGCGGCTGGTGTAAACGATTGTCGTGTTGGAGGCAAAGCCCTCAAAATTCTGAAGAAGCAGCTGTTTCACACCATCGCCACCACCTACCATGAAGAGCAGCATGAACAGGCCCCAGAACACGCCGAAACCGGTCAGCAGGCTTCTGCTCTTGTTGCGCACAAGAGCGTCGCCTATCTCACGAAAACTGTCAAAATCCCATTTCATTCTGCCCTGAGCGCTTCTATCGGTTTAACTTTGGAGGCCTTGAGTGCCGGAATGAGGCCGGCCACCGTACCTGCTATTATCAATACTATCGTCGCCTCGATTGCGACGTCGAATCCGACGGTAGGGTTTTCCATTATTTTGATAGTCATTCCCATTATGTCCTGGGAACTCTGTCCGAGAGTCTTGTCAAGTATATCGCAGGCAATCATACCCAGAACCATGCCGATGTATCCGAAAAAGGCCGTGATGATGACACTTTCGGAGATGATCAGCTTGGTGATGTTCCACGGAGACGCACCTATGGCCTTGCGTATGCCGAACTCGTGGGTGCGCTCCTTGACTGTGATGAGCATAATGTTGCTCACACCCACGATTCCTCCCAGGAGGGTGAACAGACCCACGATCCAAAGTGCCTTGTTAAGGATGCTTCCCGCCTTGTTCATCTGAAGGTTCTGGGTGAAACGGTTCCAGATCCAGACCGCGCTGCGGTCATCGGGCGCCGCCTTGTGGCGCGCATTCAGAACCGCGTGGATCCCGTCTTCGAACTGTTCGTGGGCTTCTTCCGTGTCAAGGCCGTGGAAGGAGAAAGTCAGTTCGTCTATGTACTGTCCCCTGGCATATACGTCACGCACCGTCGTGTACGGAGCCGGCAGCCAGACGCTCGTGCTGGTCTCGTCGGACTTCATTATTCCCACGACCTTGTAGTTCAGCTTGCCTGCCTTGATACTTTTGCCTATCATCCTTTCAGCCGGGATGTTGGGGTTGTCGAGGAATTTCTCCGCCACATTTTCGGGCAAGACCACAACCTTGCGTTTCTGCTTGATATCAGCATCGTTGATGTAGCGGCCGTGCAGGATAACGATCTTGTCCATATCCTTCCTGGAAGGGAAGTTGCCGTCGAGGCCGCCGGAGACGTGGACGTCACGGTATGTGAAGGTCAGACTTATGCTGGTGGTGGAAGTCACGTCGTCCACTATGTCAGGGAATGACTCCTTGATGCGGGTCATATCGTCTTCGGTCAGGCGTATGCGTCTGCCGGCGCGATAACCGGCATAAGGCTCCGACGTGCGTCCGCCGCCCACCTGGACGGTGTTGGTGGCCACGTCATTGGCCTGGGAGTTGAAGGCGTTGCGCACGCCGTTGCCCGCACCCAGAAGCACGATGAGCATAAAGATGCCCCAGGACACCGCAAAGCCGGTGAGACAGGTGCGCAGCTTGTTGCGCCTTATGGATTCCCATATTTCTGTGATGAGGTCTTTCATTACTTCATTATGCTGCCCACACCGAACGCGGATGCGCGATGTTCCTTGTTTTCTTCAATGTTGCCTATGACGCCGTCCTTGATATGGACTATCTTGTTGGTGCAGTTGGCGACGCCGCTCTCGTGGGTTACAACCACTATGGTAACGCCTTCGATGCGGTTGAGGTCGCTCAGAAGGGTCATCACTTCCTCGGATGTCTTGGAGTCGAGAGCGCCGGTAGGCTCGTCGGCGAGAAGAATCTGAGGGTTGGTGATGAGGGCGCGGGCGATGGCGACACGCTGTTTCTGTCCGCCGGACATTTCGTTCGGATAGTGGCCGGCCCAGTCCTTGATGCCGAGCTTTTCGAGGTATTCCATCGCCATCAAGTGACGTTTGTGGCGGGACACGCCCTGGTAGAAGAGCGGAAGCTCGACATTCTCGACGGCAGTCTTGAAACCGATAAGGTTGAATGACTGGAAGATGAAGCCTATCATACGGTTGCGGTAATCTGCCGCCTGCCTTTCGGAAAGGTCCTTGATCAACTTTCCGGCAAGATAATACTCGCCGCTGTCATAGTTGTCGAGTATGCCAAGTATGTTGAGAAGCGTGGACTTACCGGAGCCCGACGCGCCCATAATGGACACGAATTCACCCTTATCTATATGAAGGTCAATGCCTTTCAGCACGTGAAGAGGCTGCGCTCCAAAGTAAGTCTTGTTGACATTTCTTAAATCTATCATAGTGTACTACTGAACTAATACGGTGCAAATATACGACTGTTTTTTTTATTTCCAACCATTAGACGCAAAAAATCACGATTTGCTAACGAAAAATCGTGCCGGAAAGTTGCAAAAAAATCCGCGCAAAGAAATTTTGCGCGGATTTTTTAAAAATGACTTTATCATTTCAAAACAAGTTCTTAGTAAGGCATTCCGTTGGACCTGTTAGGCCACCAATAAATGAATGGATTGTAGTACGTGGCCGAACTGCCCGTGCTGATTATCCAATAATAATCACCAATGGATATGGCGGGGACAACCCCATATGCCTGCCCCTGACTGAAAGAGCCTGTCGCAGTTCCTTCGAAGGTCTGTTTTTCCGTACCGACCTTGTAAGTGCCGACTTCCAGAACCTGGTCGGGCTCTTCAGAAATCCCCTCAAGCTTTTTGTCGTGCGTATATGTGTACATATGCTCGATGCCCGCTGCCGTGTAAGCTTTCAACATCTCACCGGAAGGATCTCCCGGATCCTGTGGCGTAATCTTGATGCCGCTGCCTTTAAAGACAAGGAGCACCACTTTCAGGTCCTTATAACATTCGCCTTCTATGTCTATGTTATAGTCTATGCCTTTGACCCCGGTTGAAGGATAGAGGATCACCGACTGGCCTCCTCCAAGATCAATGTCATATCGCTCTTCAGAATATGTATATTTCGGAACTATATAACCGCTTCTGGTGACGGGAATCACATACCTTTCCCAGATGGGATCCAGTTCAATCTTGGCTGTCAGGTCTTCAAACTTGTGTGACCAGAAATATGTGGACAGTACAGGCGTGAACTCAATCTCAGGTTGAAGGGCGAACTTCTTCCAGGAGACACTGCCCTCACTTGAGAAGAAACCGCATTTCAGGTTGTAGTCCGTGCTTACGCCAAGGCCCATCATCCCCCAGATGGATATGGATGTCTGTGCCCCGATGGAAGCCGAACCG
>JAZLGQ010000024.1:0-26557 GCA_045616385.1 Candidatus Cryptobacteroides sp. | reverse complement strand
GCCTGAATTCCGCGGCCAGGCGCTCAACCGCACATTCGACGTCGACGCATTGTGCACCACCGACGATCCGGCCGACGACCACCGCTGGCACAAGATGATCCTTGACAATCCTTTCGGGACCAAGGTCCTCCCTGCGTGGCGCCCGGACAAGGCAATGGCGATAGAGAATCCAAAGGCGTACAAGGCATATCTTGCCGCTCTTGGGGAGGCTTCGGGAATTGAGATAAAGTCCTATTCCGACCTTATGGACGCCCTTCAGGTCCGTCACGACTTCTTCGCTTCGATGGGATGCCGCCTGTCCGACCACGGTATGGACAAGTTCTACGCCGAGGATTATACGTCCCTTGAAATCGAGGCCATCTTCAAGAAAGTCCTTCTTGGCTTCGAGCCGGGTCCTCGCGAAATCGAAAAGTTCCGCAGCGCGTTCCTATACGATCAGGCCGTAATGGATGCCGAAGCTGGCTGGACCCAGCAGTACCACGTAGGCCCGAGCCGCAACAACAACACGAAGATGTTCAGGGATTTCGGGCCGGACGCCGGTTTCGACTCAATACTTGACCACCAGATTTCCGTGGACGGGCACAAGTTCTTCGACAGGCTTACTATGGCCGGAGGTCTGGCAAAGACCATACTCTATTGTCTTAATCCGAAAGATTTCGAGGTCATGGCCTCAATGGCCGCCACTTTCAACGACGGCAGCTGTCCGGGAAAAATGCAGCTCGGTGCCGGATGGTGGTTCCTCGACCAGGAGGACGGGATGCGCAGGCAGATGACGACCGTCTCCAACCTCGGCCTTTTCAGCCGCTTCGTCGGAATGCTCACGGACTCCCGCAGTTTCATCTCCTATCCGCGTCACGAGTATTTCCGCCGCATTATGTGCGATATGATCGGTGCCGATGTCGAAAGCGGCAGACTGCCGTCGTCGGAGCTTGATTTTATCGGCAGGATGGTGGAGGACGTGTCTTACAACAACGCGAAGAATTTCTTTGGTTTCTAGCGGTCGTCCATTGTGGCGGCTATGGCTTTTTCGACTTCTGCACGGTCCATCTTGCCGTCGAAGCAGATGAAGGTGCATTCATTCGCCTCATTGACGAGGAAGACGAAGCTGTCGATTGTCCTGTCGTTCCCGGATGTGTACATCCTGACGGTCTCGCCGTTGTCCTTGGCCTCCATCAGCAGTTCATATCTGCCCCTGGCGATCATACGTTCCGCCTCGCTCTTTATGGAAGAGTTGATACCCTTGTTCTCGCTGTTTATGATATACATACCGGTGAGGGAATGAACGAAAGCCCCGAGGTTGAAGGATGAGCCGCCGGAGACTTCGATGTCCGGAAGGCGTCCCATAAGGCGGAACATTGCCGGAGAGATATAGACGGAACTGACGTCCTGCATATCTGAATACTTGTTGTAGATGCTTTTGCCATCCTGGGCAAAAACGCTGACGGTCATAAGAAACGCCGTGGCTATGATGATTATCTTTTTCATTCTAGTAAGTTTTGTTTATTGTGTCTGACACTTTCTGCGCCATATAGTTAAACGTCTTTTCCAATTCAGCATATGCCGCCGCCGGGTCGTCGAAGGTGTCTTTCGGGGCGTTCCGCAAAGGGGCGACAGACACAACGGCGACACACACTGCCAGTGCCGCGAATGCAGCGGCATACGGTAACCAGGCAAAACGGTGCGGAGCCTTCCGCTGCACATCTTCTGCCGCCGCAGCGGCCTCGACCGTGGCTTTCACGCTTGCCCGAAGTCCTTCCGGGACACGGATGCTCCCGTCGGACGCTATGCGTTCCAGTTCTTCGAAACTGATATCCTCTATGTCTTTCAGATTTTTCATAACTGTCTTTTTATTGCCTTTCTTGCTTTGCTGAGAATGACCCTGAGCGAAGTGTAACCAAGTCCTGTCCGCTCCTGGATCTCTTCGTATGACATATCCTGTATGACTTTCATTTCCAGAACAGTCCTTTGGGTCTTCGGAAGCCTTTCCATCGCTCCCCTGATCCTGAGCAGCTGTTCCTTGTAGATTGCGGAGTCATCTGCGCATCCGTCCGCCAGAACATCCTCTTTCAATTCGGCATCTGCGTGCCTGGACGCCTTACGTATGCGGTCTATGCAGAGATTTTTCATAAGGGTGGCGCAGTATGCCCCGGGGTTGTGCACGGCATCCAGCGTATCCCTCGAGTTCCACAACTTGATATACAGGTCCTGGACAGCATCATCTGCGTCGGCCTGCGACTCCAGAAAGTAGTACGCGACCCTGTAGAGGCCATCACTCAACGGCGTATATATGTCAGAGAACTGACGGGCTGTCATCTGCCGGTATTTGCTTCAATGAGTTTGCCTACGGCATCAACGCTGACAGAACCGAACATACAGACCAGCGCATCATCAGACGGGATATTGAATATGAAGTCCCTGATTGTGGCTGTGTCGTCGGAAATCACCCCATAGAGGGTTACCCTGTCGCCGCCGTCCTTTGCCTCCAGGAGAAGTTCGGAATTGCGGAGGCACTTCTGAAGACCGGCCCTGAAACGCTCCTTGTCAGAATCCGATGCATCTCCGTATTCTATGACCATAAGCCTGTCAATGCCTTCGGCGATGTTCGAGATGATTCGGACATCCTCATCCTCCTTCGCCGCCCGTTTCATAATTGACTTTGCGATTGATGTTCCCAGTCCGCCTATCCTGATGACGTGGAATCCATCCTTCGCATTGAACTCGCTCACAAGAGACGAGAGTTGCCCGCTGTCGGCAGAAGCCTTCTTTTTTTCATTGTTCGCCCCGTTTGCGCAGCCGGTAAAGGCGAAAAGGCAGATCAATGCAAATAGTAAATACTGTTTCATTTCCTTGAATCATTTTTCATTATCTGCATATTTGACGCAGAACCCCGTCAATTGTTAACAAAAAAATCTTCCGTCGTGTAGACCGGGGTCCCGTCGGAGGCAAGACCTTCCACCGTGACAACGAATCTGCCCGAATATGCAGGGAGTTCGACATTGATGTTCAAGGTCTCCCCGGCGGAGATATCAAGCATAGGGTGCCAATAGGCAGTCTGTCGGTAATCGGGATAGTTCCCTCTATGCTGAAGACCGCTGCAGGTGAATGCCACGGGCAGTGACGGCCCCTGGAAATCGACTATCCTGACATTCTGGCTGAACTCCATTGCGGGCATATTGCCCTTGAAGGTGATGAAATTCACTACGCCTCCGAAAACCCGCATTCCAACGCCTGAGATTTGTGGGAATATTTCGACGGATTTGATCAGCGCAGGGTCGTATGAGAGAATTCTCCGATGGTCAAAGACAGGGACGCCATCAAGCAGGACAAGGGTGGAACCATCCGCGAAATGGACTCCCTGATAAAGATCCTGCAAAGCAAGCTGAATCTCCGTCTTTCCGTCTCTCTTGCGGGTCCTTATTTCTGCAAGGATTTCGATTATCAGCTCGTCCATCGTCGGGAATCTGGTATAGTCATCAAGTATGTATGTCTTTGCGGGAGCACCGAAAGACAGGTTCTGCCGATGCGGAAGAGCTGCGAATAGAGTATCAGAATCAAAGAGTCTCTCAATCTGACTCGCGGTCCCGCGCTTCCGGATACTGTCGGCATATCCGGAGAAAAGTTTCAGGGTCTCTATGTCACCTGCCGGAGCATCGACAAAGGGTGAATCTATCTCGAAGTGGCCCGGCATGAATTCATCTATGTTCTCGATCTCACACACAAGGTCATCGTTTCCGTAGATATTGCCTGTATAGAATGAGAGTGTGCCATCTTTTGAGATGTCGGTCGAATATACGTTATCGGAATTCCCGGGTGTCGAAATGAATGCATAGTACCCTGAAATAGAATCAATCTGTGCAGGACTGAAGCCGACAACCCTGCCGGAAATGATTTCGCCCTCATATTCAGGGACGGCCATCTTTCTGAAGACGTTCCCCGGTTTTATGCCGGACTTGAAATCTGCGATGGATATCTGTCCGGGGGCCACGATGCCGTCATCGTGCCATACCGAGACGCTTACCCTAACATCCTTGCTGCTGCCAAGTTGTATGGTTGCGGTGCGGGATGAATGAGGATCGGAAGGCATTACAACCGAGACCGCGCCGGTTTCAGCAGGTACAGATGCGCACGACGGCGCCTCCTCCACCACTTCTACACCGCCTTCGACACGCGCCGTTGAATACGGGTTGAACACACTGATTGTCTTTGCGAATGCAGAGTAGTCGAAATCCTCCTCGTTCTTGTCCTGAGCAGTATAGGCAAGCAGCTTGTAATTGCCGGTAGGCAGGTTGGAAGGAAGGTTGAAGACGGTTGCGCCCCGGCCATTGAAGAGGGCAACCTTGGCCGTGCAGGCCAACCCTGAAGACGAATGCAGTTCGAGATAAGCTATACTGCTGAAATCCGAGAATCCTCCGGTAGCCGCATCAAGGCAGAATGCCGAACACCAGACTCTGTCCCCCGCCACATAAACCTGGCGGTCAGTTGTGATATATGTCCTCTCGGACAGGCCTTGTGCCAACATTGCTGCAGACACAAGCAAAAGCAATGATATCGTGAATATTCGCTTCATATACTATTCGTGTGATGTAGGCCAGTCAGCCGGTTTGTTCTTTGTTCCTCCCATCAGCCTGCAATCAACGCATTCCGCAGGACTCACCCACATATCGCCTTCCATAAGAATCATTTGGTAAGGGCGCCAGCCATTCAGGTAATATCTATAATATTGATCTGGGCTGACAGCCTCTTGCTTATACTCCGGGATTTTGTCCCTATGGTAGAAATTGTCCGTCTCCTCGTTGGATATATATAGCCGGGCCTTCTTCGGGAACACCACCGCAACATATCCATAAACCACTTCTTCAGGATCCGTTACGGACGAGAGATTTCCTTTCATTGCGCTCGGGATAGGAGAGAAAAGGTCGCCCGAATATGAAGATATGCTCTTCAGGTTCTCATAATACTTATAGCTGCCGGCAGATACCGGATAGACCGTCAGGTCGATACGGTACATCAGTGAGATCTTGGCATCGGAGTGGTGGAATGTCTTGAAAGGATAATCAACCAGCCTCGGTTCTGACATCTTCTCGGTCGTAGCCAGGTTTATGCCTCTTGACTCGCTGTGATTCCAGCAATAGTATGTATTCTCTGACGCATTGAATGATTGGGTCTGTCCGTATGGATTCTTTTCCGTCGGCGGGATATAATACTCCGTGGCACGCAGATATGAAGTATATTCCCAATCCTCTTCATAACTGTAACGGAAATGCTGGCTGAGACCGCCGGAATGAAGGCTCATTCTGATGGCCAGCTCGTCCTTGGACTTGTCAACACTGAATGAAAGATTGTCAAGGACCATATCCCCTTCTGGTTTTATCCATTCCGAGACATATTCCTTGCCCTTGACGTTACTTCCCCCGTTGAAAATTTGATCGTAAAGTACGACCCTGAGCCTGTATGACACGGAAGACTGGCCCTGGTCATTCCTGATGTCAGTCAGGTCGGCTATGCTCCAGAATTCATTATCGACAAACTCTTCTTCGGCCTCCTTGGAATATCCGTTATCCCCTTCCACGAAGACACGGGCCGGGATTGTCTGGCGCTTGCTGTAAGGAGCCTCCAGAGGCTGCACTTTGGATATCTGGAAATATGACTTCTCACCAAGCAGGATATCCCCCTCGATCACAATGTTGTCAACCGATTTCTCCGGCATTGTGTCATATGGATATACACAGGATACTGCCAGCAGGGTAAGGGACAATATGTATATGAACTTCTTCATTAGAATTTCAGATTAAGGTTGACATACGGAATCGGGCAGGCAAAGACTGAGAGCATGTAGCCGTTGACCTGGGTCGTATTGTTTGACGTGAAATATACCGAATATGCATTCTTCCTGCCGGTGACATTATAGACACCGAGGGTTATGGAGAAATGCGTCAGCTGCTTCAGGTAATGGCTTGGCTCGATGATGAATGCTGCGTCCATCCTGAAATAATCCGGGATTCTGTGTGAGTTCCTTTCAGAATAGGCAAGGACATAGGTGTTGGCGAACCAGTATTTGCCGACAGGCACGGTAATAGGGCGGCCTGTGGCATAATCAACGTTCAGCGAGAGGCTGAAACGGTGGGTGAACTTGTAGTTCATCACCATCTTGAAGTCGTGCGGCTTGTCGTGGGTCGTGCTGTACCACTGACCGCCATTGATGGTCTGGCCTCCCCTTTCGCTGAGAT
Organism: Candidatus Cryptobacteroides sp.; assembly: GCA_045616385.1. Taxonomy (GTDB): domain Bacteria; phylum Bacteroidota; class Bacteroidia; order Bacteroidales; family UBA932; genus Cryptobacteroides. The sequence goes on along the minus strand of JAZLGQ010000024.1, from coordinate 20,330 downwards.
CACGCAACTGGGAGCGGGAGTAGGTGTATGACAACCATCCGTTGAGCTTTCCGAGATTCTTCTTTACCATGAATTCGACACCGTAGGCACGTCCCTCGGTCTCTATCAGATAGTCAGGAAGCTCGGGATTCATAACGAGTTTCGCACCGGGTAGATAGTCCAGGTAATGCTCCATCTTCTTATAATACCCTTCGAGCGACAGGTCAATCTGGCCGACTGTCCAGTAAAGGCCGGCGGCTCCCTGCCATCCGGTCTGAGGGCGTATCCTGTCATTGCTCATCTGCCAGGTATCCATTGGCGAGATTGATGTATTGTTTGAAATCAGATGGATGTTCTGGCTCATCGTATTGAATCCGGCCTTGAGTGAAAGATTGTCACGAATTAAATATTTGCCTGAAAGACGGACCTCCGGATAGAAATAGAACTTCTTCGGGTTCAGCGACATATATCCGTCAAGGCGAACACCGTACTCAAAGGCGAGCTTGTCGGTAGCACGCCAGGAATCACTCAAATAAAGGGCAAGGTCAACCGCCTTCTGCCTGTCAAGGTACACAGGTACTATGAGCGACCTCTCAAGAAGCGGAGTATAGGACCCCGGATTCAGGTTGTAATATATCCCGTTCAAGCCATATGAAAGCGTATGACGCCCGAGGACGGACTTGAATCCAAGCTTGGCATATCCCTGATTGATTTTCGTGGCCATCTCGTATGACTGAGGCTCGTAATGTGTTTCCTGCAGGGAGCTTGTGAAACTGTCATACCCTCCCACAAGGGTCATTGTATTGCGTTCGTTGATGTGGCTTATCCACTTCACGGATGCATTGAGATTCGAGTAACGGAAGGTGGTGTCGGTCGAGAAGCCGAAACGGTCACGGGACCAGTAGCCGGTCACGTGGAGGGAATTGTTGTCATCGAATTTATGGGTAAGCCCTACATTCACATCACTGAAAGATGCTGAACCGCCCGAATAGGCACTCTCTTCTTTCGGAATCGCCTTCAGTATCCAGTCGGAGTATGTCGTACGGCCGCCGACGATGAATGTGGTCTTCCCCTTCTTGATCGGTCCCTCGATCATAAGATTGCTGGTAAGGAGGCCGAGGCCGACGGAGCCCGTAATCCTGTTGGCGTTGCCCTCCTTGCCGCGGATGTCGAGTACGGAAGAGATGCGGCCACCGAATTCGGCAGGGATAGAGCTCTTGTAGAGTTCGACGTCGTTGATGACATCTGCATTGAAGGATGACAGCACGCCGAACATATGGCTTGGATTATAGATCGTTCCTTCGTTGAAGAGAATCAGATTCTGGTCGACCGCCCCTCCGCGCACATTGAAGCCTGTGGCCGCTTCGCCCGCCGTCTTCACACCCGGCAGGGTCAGGACCACCTTGAGCACGTCAGGTTCGCCGAATACTGCGGGCACCCTCTTGATGGTGGCCAGATGTATGCGTTCGATACCCATCTTGGCGTCGTGGTGCGCCGACTGGTTCTCGGCAGATATGACGGCACCCTTGAGCGAGATGACCTTTTCCTTCATCTGCACGTCCAGTCCTCCGTCATTGTACACGACCAGGTTAAGTTTCAGGTCCTCCATCGAGTATCCGCTGAAGCAGAGCACATTCTCACCGACAGGCAGTTCCACCCGATAGAGGCCGTCGACGTCGGTGAGAGAATACGCACCCGTCTTCTCGTCATAAACAGACACGCCCACAAGCGGCTCGCCGCTTGATATGTCCCGCACGCTGCCTCTAACATAGGCTTTTTTCTTACCGGGCACGGCGTGGTCGCCGATCTCATATATCTTGTTGCGGAATGTCGCAATCAGGTTCTCTTCCTCGTGAAGGGTGGTCATTCCGTCTTTCCCCGGCTCCTTGACTCCATTTGAAAAATAATCCGCAGGAAGGGCCGCGACATTGAGTGACCTGCCTGAAGAAACGAAATATGCACCATCGTAGCTGACTACGGAATACCCTTTCTCCTTGAGCGCCTTGAAAGCGGCTTCAGTAAAATCTTCACGCAGGGTTTCGATGGTATAGGACGCCACGTCTTCGGCATCCTTGAGAAAATAGACGGTCTGCCCAAGTTCCTTGCGGAGGCAGTCAACCACGACGTCCGACGGGACGCGCTTGACTGCAAGGGAGTCGTTGGCCAGAAGTCTCTGCGGCAGAATCAGCACTGCGCCGAAAAAAGCTGCCAGAATGATCTTACTTTTCATTTATCAGCTTTTCGGCCTTGCGGCGGCCAATCTTTACGAGTTTATCGTTCTTGACAGTATAATATTGGCGATGAATCATAAAACAGGTATATACATCCGAGCGGTAATTCTCATCCACATATCCGATTCCCGAGTAGCCGTTATTGTTGTTAACCATATTGGAGGACAGGAATTTCGACACTCTCAGGAGTATCGGGGTCTTGCCAGACTTCTTCACGGCATAGAACCCGGGCTCGGCATTGGTTATGACGCCCTCACGCTGCAGATTCAGGAATCTGTCGCCACCTATTTCGAACCACTCCACGAAGTCACGCCGGAGATTGATCTCCATCGCGCCGACATCGGACCGTACAAGCAGTTGCTGCCCATACGCGTCGATATTCAGGAGGACATTGTCATAGACCCTTCCATTGAAGCACACCGAACCGGACTTATAGTCACGGCTATCCCAGAAATAATGCCCGTTATATAGAAAATTGTATTTCTTCGGTCCCGGGCCTCGGTACAGGATAGATTTCGCACCGGCGGATTCAGCAAAGGATTCATACTCCGATCTGTTCTGGGCCTGCATCGCAACAGGCAGTAGCAGAAGGGATAGTATCATAAGTTCGCCTTTCCTCATTTGATTGAAAAAAAATTAAGAATAGGTAATATGAAATAATGTGTAAATATATGAAATAATAATCGTAAATTTATGGGTTGAATATACGTATATAGGTTATGGCAAAAGTTGTTACTTTCGGGGAGATAATGCTGAGATTATCCACCCCGGGATACTTGAGATTCGCGCAGGCCAGGCAGTTCGACGCTACTTTCGGAGGCGGAGAAGCCAATGTCGCAGTCTCTCTTGCAAATTACGGCATCGATACCGATTTCGTCACCAGACTTCCCGACAATGACATAGCACGTTCCTGCGTGCGCGACCTCCGTTCTTACGGAGTGGGCACCTCCAACATAGTCTATGGAGGCGACCGCGTAGGCATCTATTTCCTTGAGACCGGTGCCGTCGCACGTCCGAGCAAGGTCGTCTATGACCGCGCAGGTTCTTCCATCGCCACCATCCAGAAGGGTATGATCGACTGGGATATAGTATTCGAGGGTGCCGAATGGTTCCATTGGACCGGCATCACCCCTGCCCTCAGCCAGGGTGCGGCCGATGTCTGTCTGGAAGCCATCCAGGCTGCAAACAGGCTCGGCATCACCGTCAGCTGCGACCTCAACTACCGCAAGAATCTCTGGAAATACGGCAAAAAAGCCTCTGAGATAATGCCGGCCCTCGTGGAAGGCTGCGACATCATCCTCGGCAACGAGGAAGACGCCGACAAGGTGTTCGGCATCAAGCCTGAAGGGTTCGATGTCACCTCCACCGGAGGCGCGATTGACCAGAAACGCTTCCAAAGCGTAGGCGAACAGCTTATGGCACGCTTCCCACGTGCAAAGAAAGTCATCATCACCCTCCGCGGCTCCATCAATGCCAATCACAACACCTGGGGCGGAGTGCTCTGGGACGGCAAGGCTCTCTATCAGTCACCGCGCTACGATATCACCCACATCGTTGACCGCGTGGGCGGCGGCGACTCCTTTATGGGCGGTCTCATCTATGGTCTCCTCACCTTCAAGGACGACGACCAGAAGGCACTGAATTTCGCCGTTGCCGCATCCTGCCTCAAGCACACCATCTTCGGCGATTTCAACCAGGTCACCGTCAAGGAAGTTGAGAGCCTCATGGCCGGCGATGCTTCCGGCCGCGTAGCACGTTGAACACACGCGAGTCACTCGCGTCTGTACAAATAATATGGACAAGCAGATAATATTTGATACGATAGCGGGAACCGGGATGGTTCCGGTATTCTACAATCCAGACATCGAAGTCAGCAAGAAAGTGCTGAAGGCCTGCTATGACGGCGGCGTGAGGGCCTTTGAATTCACCAACCGCGGCGAGAAGGCCGCAGAGGTCTTTGCCGAACTGGCAAAATATGTCAAGGACCTTCCGGGAATGACACTCGGAGTCGGATCCATCTCTTTCGCAAAGGATGCCCGCAGATTCATCAGGCTCGGCGCCCGCTTCGTCGTGAGTCCCCAGTTCGTCCCGGGGGTCGTACGCGTCTGCCGCTGGCGCTGCGTCCCATATATGCCCGGATGCGGCACCGTATCTGAAGTCGGCCGCGCACAGCGCGCAGGATGCGAAGTCTGCAAGGTCTTCCCCGGCGATATCCTCGGCCCAGCCTTCGTGAAAGCACTCCGCGCCCCTATGCCTTGGAGCAAGATAATGGTCACCGGTGGCGTAAAACCTGAAAAGGCCAATCTCGAAGCCTGGTTCAAGGCCGGTGTCACCTGTGTCGGGATGGGTTCCAACCTGTTCCCCAAGGACGTGATTGCCGCAGGCGAATGGAGCAAGATCACCGATTTATGTAAAAACGCACTTGAAATAATCAAAGAAGTCAGATAATGCCAAGCACACAACAAAAACTGATGACCAACTGGCGCTGGTGGCTCTGCTCGCTGCTTTTCGTGGCGACAACGGTCAATTACCTCGACCGCCAGGTCCTTTCGCTTACCTATGAAGAATTCATAAAGCCCCAGTTCCACTGGACTGACGCCAATTACGGCACCATCACGAGCTTCTTTTCCATCTTCTACGCAATCGCCGTCCTCTTCGCCGGCAAGTTCGTCGACTGGATGGGCACCAAGAAAGGCTACCTCATCGCCATAGGCGTGTGGTCCGCAGGCGCCTGCCTGCACGCGTTCTGCGGCGAGGCCACCAACCTCATCATAGCCAAGAATGCAATGCTGGCCATCTCTACGGTATCCGTCTATCTATTCCTCCTCTGTCGAGGCATTCTCGCCCTCGGCGAATCGGGAAACTTCCCTGCAGCCATCAAGGTCACCGCAGAATATTTCCCGAAGAAGGACCGCGCCTTCGCGACTTCCATCTTCAATGCCGGAGCATCCGTAGGCGCACTTGCCGCCCCGCTCTGCATCCCTCCTCTTGCCGTGAAGTTCGGCTGGGAGATGGCCTTCATAATCATCGGTGCACTCGGATTCGTCTGGATGTTCTTCTGGGCATTCATGTATGAAAAGCCGGAGAAGAGCAGCCACGTCAACGCAGCCGAGCTGGAATACATACACCAGGATGACTCCGAAGAAGCGGCAGCCAAGGCAGCTGCAGCCGCAGAAACTGCGGAAGAGAAGGCCATCCCGTTCTTCAAATGCTTCACCTTCAAGCAGACCTGGCAGTTCATCGTCGGCAAGTTCTTCACCGACGGAGTATGGTGGTTCTTTCTCTTCTGGGCACCGTCATACTTCAGCAACCAGTTCAACGCCCCGGCCACTTCGGCACAGGGACAGTGGCTGATATTCACGCTTTACGCAATCGTTACCGTAGTCTCCATCTTCGGCGGCTACCTTCCGAAGATATTCGTTGAGAAAAAAGGGATGCAGCCTTACAGCGGCCGCATGCTCGCGATGCTGATGTTCGCATTCCTCCCTATCGCCGCGCTGTTCGCCCAGCCTCTCGGAATCAACCTGAACACTCCGTGGTGGCCGGCCATCCTGATCGGGCTTGCCGGCGCGGGACATCAGGCCTGGAGCGCCAATCTCTATTCCACCATCGGCGACATGTTCCCCAAGAGCACCATCGCCACAATCACCGGAATAGGCACTATGGCAGGCGGGCTCGGCTCGATGTTCGTCCAGAAGATTGCGGGCAACCTCTTCACCTATGCCGAGAAGGCCGGTGACGCATTCAACTTCCTCGGTTTTTCAGGCAAACCTGCAGGCTATTTCGTGATGTTCTGCTACTGCGGCGTCGCCTACCTCATAGCCTGGTTCATAATGAAGGCCCTCGTACCGAAATACAAACCGATAGAGGTATAGCGGGAGATTGTCCTTTTCTAGCACTTACGCAGGGCCTTGAGGGCCTTGGTTATCTGGGAGTGAACGGTGTTTTCGGAGATTCCGAGTTCCAAGGCAATTTCTGAATAGGTCATCCCGTCACGCTTGTTCAGAAGAAGTATCTTCCGTCTCTTTTCAGGCAGTTTGTCGATGGCGGCCCAGAGACTTGCCCAGATGGATGAACGATCCTCGGCCTCCTCATCGACGACATCATAATCAATGTCGCCGATATCGCCTGCGTCTGTTCTTCTCAGGACGTCAAGGCACCTGTTATGAACCGATCTATAAAGATATGATTTTGGAGAAGATGGTGCCAGCCCTTCCTGTATCCTGTTCCAATAGGCGATGAATGCATCCTGAACAAGGTCCTCCACGGCCTCCGGACCAGGCAGTAACCTTGATGCATAAAGACACAGCGGCCGGTAGTACAACCGGAACAGAGAATCTATGTCTTCAAATTTACCCAAGCCGTTATGGAATGATTAATATAGATGTGACTAAATTTAATGTGCTTTGAACTTGGTTGGGTTATTTCAATGGAATATAACCGCTTTCGTCGATTATGGATCGTGCCGAGTCGGATTCAAACCAGTCATATATCTGGTGAGGGATGGACTTGGTAGGCTCGTCTGCGCAAATAGCCGCAAATATCTGGGAGTAGAACGGATAACCTCCGGGCTTTCCATCGACTGATTTCAGTATGGACTCCTGGCTTGGCTTGACCCCATCGATTGCTATGACCTTCACGTCGTACAGGTCTCTCACCATGCTCTCGCAGAAGAAATATGGTGAATATCCAATCCCTTTCTCGTCATACATTATTGACATATATGGGGAAAGCATATTGTTGCCTACCATCTCCGGCCACACGAGCATCTTCTTGCCTTTCATTACCATGGTTTCCATTTTTTCCTGACTGCCGGAATCCGGGTCCCTCATATAAGGATGAATCTCCAGATCGTCGCCTCCTACTTCCTTCCAATTGGTGATATCCCCAGTGTATATGTCTTGAATCTGCTCGAGGGTCAACGAATTGACCTTGTTGTCCGGATGTACGAGGAACACCATGGCATCCCAGGCCAGAGGCTTGGTCAGTATCTCCACGCCTTTCTCAGTCATGTACTCGAGCTCATTCCGTGAAATGTTGCGTGAATCAATAATCAAATCAGTTTTTCCATCAATAAGGTTGACGTATGCTTCGTGTGAACCGTTACTTCTACTCAGCTCGTTGAGCCTGATTGATAGCTGTTTATGTTCGTCACTGCCTTGAGCGATATCTTTCGGCAACTTCCATACGATATGATATTGTGATCCTGTGACAATATCAACGAACCATTCATAAGGGATGTCGAGGATATTATACATTACCAGGTCACGCAATGGAGACGTGCTGGTAGAACAATCAATGAATGGAAAATTACTGGCGGAAAGTCCATTAGTATCTATAATATTCAGGATTTCCATTCTTCTGGCCTGATAGTCCATCTTTTCTTCGTAATCGGGAATTTTGTCACATCCCAAAAACATTGAGATGGATGACATCACTAATAGAAATTTCTTCATTGTTTTGGCATTTTTACAAAACTACGAATATTCTTCCTGTATCCAAAAAACGCAGACGACTAAATACCATTCCTTGGGTCATTGTAACCATCAACTTCTTTGATGTCCCATTGTCGAGGGATCCCTGAATCGACATAAGTATATGTGGCTGCCCAGGGATATTTTCGTGAGATACACGCACCGAAAATCCCAATCCCACCATTGATGTTCGAATACAAATTGTCTCGTATATATATGCTGGAGAGATCAGTTGAGCCCTTGACCTTGATTTGTTTGTATGCTTCCCAAAGATATTTATCCAGATCATCTGAAACTGTTGCGAAAACCAGATATCCCTCATCTTCAGCTATATCTCCCGCCTCAGCCCACATACCATCCTGAGTTTCACAATATTTGCCATTAAAACTCCCGGACAAAAAAAACACATCAGCGGTCTCTTCAGGGAACCGGATAAAGTAATCGTGAAGTGGTTTGTTCGATATTGTCGGATACAATTCCATCGTATGGGCGGAATGATATGTCTTTCCATACTTCTGTTCATATGGAAGACTCAGTTTGTATGGCGGGTTCGGAGCTTCCAACGTTAATGGGGCATAGACCGCATCATATGCATTTTCTTTCGAGGCAAGATACGAATCAGTACATATCTTTTCCACAAGCTCCCGTTTCCCGCTGACTGGGTTATAATTCATAGCATATACCCATATCGGCGACTTTGTAGAAAACAGAACGTAATAAATTTCCTCGTCAGGATACTCTTCACTGTCAGGCCAAACCGCTATGGACATATCGTGGGTAACATCCCATTTTATATCCCACCCGGACCATGGCTCGATAAAATCATCAAACAAAGTATACTTGACAGACCGAACGGCAGCACGTTCCATTGGCATACGTTGAGATGCCGTTATTTTTTCATAACCGGGCACATCAATTTCCAAACGATATGAAACACCTGCTTGCGGCGTGAAATCCAAAAGCCACTCTCCATTTTCAGCCCGTTTGAATCCTCCGACAAGCGTATTTCCCTCATATAGGAACGCAGACGCGTCAGTGAGAGGCTGCGCGCTGCTCAATGATGCCCCTTTAGTAAAAGAAAGCTGCAGTTTCTGAACCGTTTCTTCATCATTGAGAATGCATACGACAGCAACCTTCGGCTTTTCCTTGGCATCCAAAATCACATCCTTTACACAGGAAGAGAACGCCAAAGGGATGAAACACAAACAGAGAGCAATATACTTATTCATAGACTTGCATCTTGGAATTTAGAGAAACTATTTTTTTAGAGTGACTTAGGCATTATTCAAAACAGAACTACAATAGTAATTAAAACGATATTCGCCAATTGAAGTTCGGCATTATCGGAAGAAGTGCTATTTCCTTCCAGGATTCAGTACTGGTGTCGAAGTAGAGCATAAACGGATTGAAATGGTTGGTAACGTTGCAAACACCAAGATTCAGCATATGAGTAACGATGCCTGTCTTGAAATTGAACTGATACCCCAAATCGAGCCGGACGACTGTCGGCATATGGTAGTTGTTGATTCCAGAAAAGAAATCGGCTTCAAAGTTGGTTCCACCGAGGAATGGCATCTTGTATGTTTCCGCAGCACCGTTCTCCCATCCGCCGCTATGAAGGATGAGCGTTGCTGTCAGGCCCTTCCATTGTGCGGTTGCATTAAGGACGTGGAGGCGGTCAAAGCGCGCGTGGAACGGAGCGCCGTCGTAAAATGACGGAAAATCCTCTCGTGTAGTTTTGGACAATGTATATGAGACGCGAGCATACCAATCACCCTGCGCGTACTCATATAGTGCCTCCAGACCATATGACCGTCCATTCCCCAGTTCAACATCCTGTTCCCACGTCGACAGGGCGCTGGAAAATAGGGCTTGAGAATATTTATAGTATATCAGGTTTTCCATTCTCTTGTAAAATCCTCCAATGGAAATGGAATGCGCTCCAAATTTCCCCGAAAATTCCACGCTGCCCTGTTCAGATGATTCCGGCAACACGCTTTCGCCCGTAGGCACAATCATATCAAGTGACCAGCCGATAGGCAGCCCCTCAAGAGTATGATAGTATTGGAACAACTTGTCGTATGTAGCCCCGAAGGCGAAATGTTCAGTGATATCCCATTTAAGCGATAATCCATATTCGGGATTTGTATGCTTGCCGGGAACGATACGGAACGGTTTTGCGAAGCCTTCCAATGGGAGGAGATCGAAATTTCTGAAGTGGTTAAGGCGGACGGTTCCCTTGATGTGCAGGTGATCAGGGATCTTGAATTCACCTTGAAGCCAACCTGTAGCAAGCAACGTATTTATGTATCTGGTCCCTTCTCCTACCTGTCCCGGGGCAAAAGTCGCATAACGGAGGTTGATGCCCTCACCCAATGTAAAGCGGCCGTTTAAAAACGCGTGGCTGAGCCCGGTCTTCAAACCATATTCCATCAGGCTTGACCTCAGGGACAGACTATTATCCGTCTGTCTGAAAGTCTTGTCCTGCTTCTGTTGGGAACTGTATTTGTTTATTGATGCCGTAATGTCGAATTTCGTAATGCCGCCTTCCCATCGGTATCGCAGTATTCCAACCAAATTATTCCACCCCATAACCTCGTGAGAGCCTTCCGGCATATCGAAACCATAGTTGTCAATACTGCCGAGGAAGGAAGCGTCAAGCGTTTGACCGGGCTTTATCTTATACTGTATTTTGGCATAGGCGTCGCCGACGGTTGCCTTGAAATTGTCCAGACCGCTGAGGATTGAAGGCAAGGCCCCACGTACAGCCTTATATTCAAGACCGAGCGGAGAGATGCGGGCAGACACCATATACGATAATTTATTTGTAATCGGGCCTTCCGCACCGGCGCTGACAAGAAAGTTGTTGATGGCAAAACTTGTATGCTGCGTTTCTGACGGTGCCTTGGAGGCAATGCGCAGATGGGCCGAAGTAAAGTTGCTTTCGGCACCGTCGAAACCGCCTTTGCTCAATGCTGCACTCTCCATAACCTGTGAAGGAACGATGGTTGTCAGGCCGAGAATATGAGCATAGCCATAGACCGGCACATCGTCCAGAGTGAAAAGGTTGTTGCCCGAATTCCCGCCACGGACATACATAGCCGTTGCGCCGTCTACTCCGGTAGTCACGCCCGGCATTGCCTGCGCCCAACGGATGGGGTCGCCCTCGCCAAGAGGAGAAATTATGCCTCGAATGCCTTCAAGTCCGGTCTGCAAGTGTCCGATACTGCGGTCCAGCCGCCTTGTATCTGTCTTCACAGCTGCCAGAAGGGTGTCTGCATCCGTCACTCTATCGGCTATGGAAGCGTAAATTTCAATCGGAATTTCCGGCTCCGCCGCCATCAGGACAACGATTTGTTTTCTCTTTTCCCAAACGATGCCTGAGCCTTTGAAGAGACTGGCCAGGTTATCTTCAAGGCTGCCCCTGGACAAGCTTCGCCCATTGTATGGCGAATCTACAGGAAGCAACGGATCGTACACGAAATTGACCCCGTGCCGGTCGGCAATCTGCACCATCCCGTCCTTGATGGTCATTTGAGCCAGGACCGGGACAGAGAGTACGATGCCCAATATGACTGTCAGCAGCCTTCTCATTTCTCAACCTTTATTTCTATGGACAGGGCCTTCTCAATCAGGGATATGATGAAATCGACATCATCATCCGGGAAAGTGGCGGTAAGATGCTTGTCCGTCTGTCCGGTGGTAAGGGTGCAGTGATAGTATGAGGAGAGTTCAGCCAGAACATCCGCTATCGGGACATCATCATAAACGAATTCGTGGGTAACGGCTACGTCCGGGTTAAGGGCAGCGGTTTTCTGCTGCCGTGACTCCACCTGATGCCGTTCATTTAATGTGGACACGATTCCAATGCCTGCGGCGAATGCAATTGTCACAGAAGCGGCAACCGCGGCGGCCGTAGTCCACCACCGGTGCCGACGTCCGGCCTCCGACTCCGCAGCCTCGTAAAATCCGGCTATCGCCTTTCTGGTATCAAACTTGTCTCTGTCATACCTGGACGCCACAAAACGCAGGTCTTCTTCGTTGAATTCAGTCATAGCAATATTGTTTTCTCACTACTATGACGCAAAAGTTGCCAGAAATGGTTACTCTCTCAAAAAAAAGAGCTCACATGAGCTCTTTTTTTATGCCAGCTTCGAGAGATCTTTCTCTTCGAAGAATTTCAGCTTGTTGTCAAGAATGACCTTGGTGGCCTTTTCTGCGTTGTCGGTTCGGAAAATCAGCACTCCCTTGCCGCCAAGAAGGAAGGAATAAAGGTAGGCGATGCTGATGCCTTCGCGCGAAAAGAGCTCGATGGCATCGGCCGCACGGCCGGGCTCATCATCAAGTTCGATGGCGAAAACGTCGCAGAGAGACACTGCAACCCCTGCTGCCTTGAGGACCTCATAAGCTTTGGCAGGACTGCTGCAGATGATGCGGCAGATACCATATTCGGCAGTATCGGCAATCGTCGATGCTATAAGCTGGATACCTTCATCTTTCAAAGTCTTGAGAACCTTGACAAGGGTACCTGATTTATTCTCAATAAAGATAGAAAGTTGATTTACTGTCATAATTATGGATGGTTTATTGGTACTGTTTTCTTAAATCTTTCACACGTACGGCCTTACCCTCTGACTTAGGGAGAGATCCCTTTGGCACGAGACGAACCTTCGGAGTGATGAGTATCTCGTCGCGGAGCTGACGGGTGATCTCCTTCTCGAGTCGCTGGAGTGCACCGAAATCGTCGATGAACATATCGCTGAGTTCAACTTCAACGGTCATGGCATCGTTGTCGTCGAGGGTCTCGAGCGTGATGAGATAGTCGGAAGCAAGCTCCTTGAACTGCATAAGGATGGTCTCGATCTGGATAGGGAAGATATTCACACCCTTGAGGATAATCATATCATCGGAGCGTCCCTTCATACGGTCGAGGCGCTTGTGCTGACGTCCGCAAGGACAGTCGCCAGGCAGGATGCGTGTGAGGTCGCGGGTGCGGTAGCGCAGGAGCGGCATCGCCTCACGGTTGATGGTGGTGAGCACGAGTTCGCCGACTTCGCCGTCAGGTACAGGCTCGAGGGTGTCCGGATTGACGATTTCCACGATATAGTAGTCCTCCCAGATGTGGAGGCCGTTCTGCTCCTTACATTCGAAGGCAACGCCAGGGCCGCACATCTCACTCATACCGAATGAGTTGTATGCCTTGACACCAAGCATGTTCTCAATGCGCTTGCGGGTATCCTCGGAATGAGGCTCGGCACCGATGACAAGTGTCTTGAGCGCAAGGTCACGGCGAGGGTCGATGCCCTGCTCGCACATCACCTCATAGAGACGGGCCGCGTATGACGGAATGGCGTGAACCACGGTGGTGCGGAAGTCCTTGAAGAATTTCAACTGACGGAGCGTGTTGCCGGCTGCTGCAGGAACGGTAAGCATTCCAAGACGCTCGGCTCCGTACTGAAAACCGAGTCCGCCGGTGAACATTCCGTAGCCGGAAGTATTCTGGAAGACATCTTCAGGACGGCAACCGACCATATAGAGGCAACGCGCAACGGCATTCGCCCACTGTTCCAGATCGCGCTGACTGTGGAGAACAACGGTAGGATTGCCGGTAGTGCCCGAAGAAGAATGCAGACGCACGCACTTGCTCAGAGGCACTGAGGCAATGCCGAAAGGATATGTATCACGAAGATCCTGCTTTGTGGTGAAAGGAATCTTACGGAGGTCGTCGAGAGACGTGATGGAAGACGGCTTGAGACCAATGGAATCAAGACGCTCATGATAGAATTTGGAGCCTGCATAACAGTGCTCCACTGTATGCTGCAGGCGTTCCAACTGAAGATTTTCGATTTCGGCGCGGCTTAGCGCCTCAAACTCGGGGTTGTAAAATTCGCTGCTGCTCATTGTATCTTTCGGTTATCTATAACAAATTTACTCTTTCCTTCGCTTCTTGCAAGCGTTCCCGGCTGCTTTACTTCAACTTTTGCTGAAATACTGAGCACACTCTTAAGTTTTGCCGCAATTTCCTTCTCAAGGCGGATGATAGGCTCGAAGGTGTCGAAGCCAGATGCAAAGAACTCCTGGCGCATCTCAACCTGGACGGTGAGTTTGTCGAGGTTGTTCTCGCGATCAACGACAAGAAGATAGTGAGGAGCACATTCGGGCATGCTCAGGATGACACTCTCGACCTGACTCGGGAATACGTTGATACCCCGGATGATGAGCATATCGTCGCTTCTGCCGAGGAGACGGCCCATCTTGATGGAAGTGCGTCCGCAGGAGCAAGGCTCGTCATACAGCGTACAGAGGTCCCGGGTGCGGTAGCGCAGTAAAGGCATTCCTTCCTTGGTGAGCGTAGTGAAGACGAGTTCGCCGGACTCACCGTATGGAAGCGGTTCAAGGGTGTCGGGCGATATTATTTCCGGGAAGAAATGGTCCTCGTTGACGTGTGAGCCGTTCTGCTCTTCGCATTCATAGCTGACGCAAGGTCCCATTATCTCACTGAGGCCATAGAGGTTGTACGCCTTGATTCCAAGTTTTTCCTCAATCTCCTTACGCATGTTCTCTGTCCATGGCTCAGCGCCGAAGACACCCACGCGAAGCTTGATATCGTCTTTGGTGATGCCAAGCTTCTCCATCGTTTCAGCAAGATGGAGTGCGTAGGAAGGGGTGCAGGCAATACCTGTCACTCCAAGGTCACGCAGAAGCCTGATGTGCTTCTCGGTGCTGCCGGTCGATGCCGGGAGAACTGACGCGCCAAGCGCTTCGACTCCGTAGTGCACACCGAGGCCGCCCGTGAAAAGGCCATAGCCGTAGGCGACGGAGAAGATGTCTCCGCGTGTGATGCCGTATGCTGAAAGGCAGCGAGCCATACATCCGCTCCAGATTCCGATATCCTTGCGGGTATAGCCGACTATGGTAGGATTGCCGGTGGTGCCGGAGGATGCGTGTATGCGGATGATCTCGCTCTGAGGGGCTGCCATCAGTCCGAACGGGTAATTGTCGCGTATGTCCTGCTTGGTGGTGAAAGGCAGTTTGACTATGTCGTCGATAGAGCGGATGTCATCCGGCTTTATGTCCATCTGCTGCAGTTTGTTGCGGTAGAACGGGACGTTGTGGTATGCATATTCGACGATCTTGTGCAGGCGCTCACCCTGAAGGATGCGTCTGTTCTCGCGGGACATGCACTCTTTGGTTTCGTTCCAGATCATAAACTATTTGCTTCCGAGGTCAAAACATTTCAGATTGGCTTCAACCACGACTTCACCCTTTGCGGCGAAGATGGTCCTGATGGCCTCGCGCAGCTGGGCCGCATCGAGGATTCCGAGGTGTCCGGCAACGGCTCCCAGGAGCACCATATTGGCACCCTTCGGGTTGCCTGTCTCAAGGGCAAGGGCGTCAATATCAAGTTTGAATACCTTAGGCTGGCTGTCAAGCTCTGCTTGAAGGGCTGTCTCGTCGGGGTAATTTGGAATATTGACGAATGGCTTGGAGGATGTGATGATCACGCCGTCCTTGGAAAGATATGGCAGATATCGCAAGGCTTCCATAGGCTCCATCGAAATGATGACGTCAGCGCCGCCCTTGGCGATGAGGTCGCTCCAGATCGGCTCCGTGCTGAGACGCAGGTTGCTCTGCACGTCACCTCCACGCTGGCTCATTCCATGTACTTCGGCCTGCTTGAGCTGCAGGCCCGCACGTGTAGCAGCCTCACCGATTACCGTGGCGATAGAGAGGATTCCCTGTCCGCCGACTCCGCAAAGAATTATATCAGTCTTCATTTCTTGTGTCTTTTAAGGGTCTGCAGGCATTCGCGTCTCGGGATGATGACGGAAACGCCCTTGTAGTTGATTTCCTCGCGGAGGATACGTGTAATCTCAGGCATATTGGCCGGGAGCGGAACAACCACGTGGAGATGCTCGGGCTCAACGCCGAGACCGAGGCATATCGCTTCGAACTTGGATGTTCCCGCACTGTCCTGACCGCCGGTCATAGCCGTGGTGAGATTGTCGGAGATGATGACAGTGATGTTGGCGCGGTCATTGACTGCGTCAAGCAGACCCGTCATACCCGAATGGGTGAATGTGGAGTCACCGATGACTGCGATGGCGGGGAAAAGCCCGGCATCGGCGGCACCCTTGGCCATTGTGATTGATGCGCCCATATCCACGCAGCTCGCAAGCGCGCTGAATGGAGGAAGGGCTCCAAGAGTGTAGCATCCTATGTCACCGAAGATGCGTGCGCCCGGGAATTCGGCGGCGACTTCGTTGAGAGCCTTGTAAACATCGCGGTGACCGCATCCCGGACAGAGCTGTGGCGGACGTGGTGCAAGACATTGCGCTTCGGAAAGGGCCTCTGAAGGCTTGACGCCAAGAGCGGCGGCCACACTGTCCGGAGTAAGTTCCCCGGTGCGTGGAAGCGCGCCTGTGAGGCGCCCGGTGACCTTGTAGTCAACACCCAGAAGTGCGCGTACATCCTGTTCGACAACAGGCTGTCCATCTTCTACCACAAGTATCTTTGAGCAGCGGGCCGCAAGGTAGCGGACTGCGCTCTGAGGTATAGGATATTGATTGATTTTCAGAATCGAAGCTTTGGGAGCGAATTCCTTCACATAATTGTAACCTATGCCGCAGGCGATGATGCCGAGCTTGCCCTCGCCCTCAATGGCGGCGGCACGCTCGCTCTCGTCGAGGATATCCTTCTGCTTGTCGATGAGTTCTGCGTATTTCCTGCGGGCGATTGCTGGCAGGAGCACCCAGCCGCGGTCATTCGCAGGCCGGAACTCATTCTGCGCACGCTCCTCGCCGATTTCAACGGCAGCGCGCGAATGCGCAAGACGGGTGACGACGCGGAAAAGAACAGGCAGTTTGACCTTCTCTGACAGTTCGAATGCCTTGCCTATCATATCGTACGCCTCCTGCTGGCAGGACGGTTCGAAAATCGGAACCATTGCAAACTTGCCGTAAAAACGTGAGTCCTGCTCATTCTGAGAAGAATGCATCGACGGATCGTCGGCCGCCAGGACCACAAGTCCGCCTTCAACTCCGGTAATGGCGGAGTTCACGAATGCGTCGGCGCATACGTTCATACCCACGTGCTTCATACATACCAGAGCACGCTTCCCGGTATATGACATACCGAGAGCCGCCTCCATGGCAGTCTTCTCATTTGTACACCAGCGGCTGCGGATTGCAGGCGCAAATTTCTGAATAAACTCGGTAATCTCGGTGGACGGGGTACCGGGATATGCGTAAACGCCGGAGAGGCCGGCGCGGATGGCACCCAATGCAACAGCTTCGTCGCCGAGCAACAATTTCTTATCTGCCATTTCTATTTCTTGAATTCAAAGTCATCGGCGTCGTCAAGGACAGGGAACTTCTTGCCATAGTCCTCAAGATGCTTCAGATCCACAATACCAGTAATCAGACCTTCAGTACAATCAGGCACGGCTTCCAGAGTGTCTCCGTACGGATCTATGAATGCGGTGCCGCCCGTGTATTCGCAGACAGGGTCGAAACCGGACCTGTTCGCGGCAAGTACATAGCACTGGTTCTCAAT
The DNA here is from genome assembly GCA_045616385.1 of Candidatus Cryptobacteroides sp. Lineage (GTDB taxonomy): Bacteria > Bacteroidota > Bacteroidia > Bacteroidales > UBA932 > Cryptobacteroides. Next base: position 3,091 of record JAZLGQ010000024.1, on the reverse strand, counting down.
CGCACGTGCGCGGAGAAGCGTGTCCCACGCAAACCGGCGGGGCTTTGGCCAGTTGGCCACGATAAGCATCGCGTCATAATCGCCACGGTTGCGGAGCCAGATCGGGAAACGAAGGTCATAGCATACCGCAAGAAGGATGCGGACACCCCTGAATTCAACTATCACCCTTTCATTCCCGGAATTGAAACGAAGATGCTCGCCGCCATACTTGAAGAGGTGGTGCTTGTCGTACTGGACGAAAGTACCGTCCGGGCGGACGAAATACAATCTGTTGACAAACTTGCCACTGCCCGTGTCAAGGGCGACACTGCCGGCGAACGCGGCATCGAATTCGGCCGCCTTGCGCTTCATCCACTGAAGCGCCACGGACGGTTCTTTTTCAACCACGGCGTCTTCCTGGGTGGCAAAGCCTGTGGTGAACATCTCGGGGAGGACATATAAATCAGAGCCCTGAGCACCTGCCAGCATCTCGTCAAGATGCCGGACATTCTGCTCGGGCGAGCCCCACAGTATGTCCTGTTGAATAATGGTAACCTTCATTATACTATACTAACTTTCACAAATATAGTAAATGCGGCTCCATTATCCAAACAAAGACACGGTCATTTGCACGCGCCTGTGCGTCAAGCCTCGCGTGTCTTCAGGACTGGGAAGAGGCAGACTGTCATTACAAGGATGGCGAACGCGACGAAGAAGTACGTCTTGTAAGACATCAGGAACACGTACAGACTGCTGTCAAGCAACAGGTGGAACTGCCCGAATGTGGCAGGCGCAAGAAGGATGAAAGCCACAAGGAGACCTCCTGCAATGACGCCGGCGAGCAGGGCGATGAAGGTGATCCTGCGGAACTTGCCTATCTTTTCCTCGTGATAGGACTTGATATCCTCGACCGCGTCGAGTTTCTTTTCGAGCGCAGCCATGAATTCGGCACTGTCGGTCACTTCCGGCCGGCAGTCGCTGAGCAGTTGCTTTATATCAAGATCGTCGTTCATGGTTCATCAATGTCTTTAAATGTTCGCGTCCGCGTGAAAGGTGGGACTTGACCGTCCCTTCAGGGATATTGAGGATGACCGAAATTTCCTTTACCGGCCTGTCTTCCATATAGAAGAGGAGAATCACCGCTTTCTCATTGGGTGGAAGCTTGTCTATGGCCGCGTGCAGGTCCTGATGCTCGAAGCGTGCATCGGCCCTGCTGTCACAGGCGACCCGCATAGCCTCGGGCGACGTGTCGTCAATTGTCTTCGGTTTCTTTTTCCTGACGTGGTCGATGAAGCCGTTGTAGGCTATTCTGTACAGCCAGGTTGAGAACTTGACGCGAGGCACATAATCCGCCGAGGCCACATAGGCCTTTACGAGAGCACTCTGCGCGAGGTCGTCGGCCAGGGCCCGGTCACCATCGCACAAAGTCAGGAGAAACCTTCTCAGGCCCTCCTGCTCTGCAGTTACGTTCCTTATGAAATCTTCGCGCGTCACTTCCGCCTACTCGTCGAGTTTGTACTTCTTGTTGACGAAGAAACTGAGGACTTTTGCAAGGCCGACCGCGGTCAAGATGGAACCAGGGATGACTGTAGCCCATTCGGTGATACCCGTGGCAAGGCCGATGATGAGGAGGGCGAGTCCGATGAGTCCCAACGTGCAGCCGCTTCTGAACTGATCTGCGGCGGATTTTTTCAAGGGGGTCTTCTCATCAGCCTTCTTGACCGGAGTGGTCTCCGGGTCGGCACCGTTTTCGAGTGCCGCGATATAACGCTGCGTCTTCAGTTCTTCCGAACGCTTTCTTGCCGACATAACGAGCGCGACGATTGAAATGGGAAGTACGACACAGATGAGGACTGGAAGGAGTATGTCCTGAAGTTCATACCAGTTGAATGAAAGAATTTGCTCCATAATCGATATTTGTCTGTATTAATTATCTTGTGAAACGAATGGTACCTGAACCGGAGATGCTTGTTTCCAGACCGCCATTCTTGAGATTGCCGGAGATGTTGCCTGAACCGGAAGTGGATGCGTTCACGACTCCGGTCACCTCGCCGTTAAGGCTCATTCTGCCGCTGCCGGAAATCTTGAGGTCGAGGCCGCCTTCAACGAACAGGTCTTCTGCGTTAACGTTGCCGCTGCCGGAGATTCTGAAGCTGACATCGGACTTGGATGCGAACTTCTCTAATTCTTCACGGCCGCTGCCGGAAATCCTGAAGGATGCGCCGTCGCATTTGACCATATTGGCTTGCACCCTGCCGCTGCCGGAGGTTGAGACTTCAAGCCTGCCGCAGTCAATCATACCGAGGGTGAAATGGCAACTGCCTGATGACGAATATGATATATTGGATGTTGTCCTGTGTCCCTTGTTGTCAAAATATCCGCCGCTGCCTGACTTGGTGACAGAGATCACATCAGGGGAAAAGACTGTGACGCGAAGCACAAGAGAACGGTATGTTCCATTTTCAAGCTTGATCTTGAGAGTAGATCCGGAGACATTGGTGATCAGTTTCTCAACGTCTTCCTTCCTGCCTTCTACGAGGACTTTTGACTCAGCAGACTGGACATAATATACATTGTAAGGCCCATTGCAGTCTACCATATTGAACTGTGAGAGGACACGGTCTTCAGAATAATCGATGCCATCCTCCGAGCAGGTGCCAACTACGGTCACGCCATTGTTCCTAATGAAGCGCAAGCCCTTCCAGTCGCCCGCGTATACGCAGGAGCTCAATGTCAGAACCAGAAGGATTGATGTAAGAATCTTTTTCATAATATTCATTATTAAATTGTTTCTCAACTGTTTTCACAATATAAACGAAACAACGTGTCTCCCGGTTGCAAAATTATCAGGAATTTTCGGATTCAGCTCGCTGCCGCTTTTGGTCGGTAGCTAGTGGTCCGAGCGAAGCGAGACCACCTTCAGGCGGTGCGGGGTTAATAAAAAAAAGAGCCAGTCCTTTCAGACTGGCTCTCAAAAAGCGGCAGCTGCCTACTCTCCCACTTGGTGTAGCAGTACCATCGGCTCCGGTGTGTTTAACTTCTCTGTTCGGGATGGGAAGAGGTGGGACCACACTGATATAACCACCGCAGTATTTTACTTGAGAGAGATCCG
>JAZLGQ010000023.1:0-20624 GCA_045616385.1 Candidatus Cryptobacteroides sp. | reverse complement strand
CTGGGCGATGGCAATCTTGGATGCGTTCTCGCCCTCAACAGCCTTAGCATTTGCGTCGGCTGTATTGATACGGGTGTCTCTTGAAGTCTCGGCGATTCGGATGTCCTTGTCCCTGTCGGCCTCCGCCTTACCGATCTCACCATAACGGTTCTGCTCAGCGACGCTCTTCTTCGCGTCGTTGATAGCCTTTGCGGCAGCCTCCTTACCGAGAGCCTCGATATAGCCGGACTCGTCGCGTATATCGGTTACATTGACGTTGATGAGCTTGAGACCAATCTTGCGGAGTTCAGCCTCCACGTTGGTGGAAACGTTTGCCAGAAACTTGTCGCGGTCGGAGTTGATCTCCTCGATATCCATAGTGGCAATGACAAGACGGAGCTGACCGAAGAGGATATCGGTTGCGATACCGCGAATGTCATCGATGCTCAGGCCGAGAAGGCGCTCTGCGGCGTTTGTCATATTCTCAGGCTCGGTGCTGATACCAACTGTGAATCGGCAAGGGACGTCGACGCGAATGTTCTGCTTCGACAGCGCGTTGGTAAGGTTGCACTCGATTGAGATCGGAGTGAGGTCCAGGAACTGATAGCTCTGGAAAACGGGCCAGATGAATGCCGCGCCACCGTGGATACACCTTGCGGAAGCGTTCTGTCCGGTCTTACCGTAGATTACTAGAATCTTGTCTGACGGGCACCTCTTGTAGCGCGCAAGAATTGCGGCGAACGTTACGAAGAGGACGAAAACGATGATGAGAATTAAATAGATTTCCATATTATATAGGATTTATTTTGTTAAAACCAATGCTAGGACAACTACAAACAATACTGTAATAACCATACTTCTTATACAATGATTGAATCGTTCTCCTCGACGAGGAGGGTTGTCGATGACACTACGTCGACGACGTGTATCTTGGTACCGGTCTTGAGAGCCGGTCCGTCCGTGACTGCATCGTACTCGCGTATGGAGTCATTGATGGTTATCTGAACCTTGCCGGAGCCGGTGCGTTCGGCCGGAATGGTAAGATATACCGTGCCGCGGCAGTCGACCGCCGACTTGTATACATTGATATTACCCGACTGCTGCATACCGCCTATCCACTTGAAAAGCAGCATCACCAGCGCAACAAGGGCTATGCCGACGACAAGCGCAATCAGCAGAAGAAGGGTCGTGGACTTCACCTGGCTCTGAAGGAGGATCGCAGTCCAGCCGAATCCAAGACAGAAATTCACAAGGTTGCGGAATGAGAGGAGACCTATTCCCGAGCTATGCCCGCCAGATGTATCGACATCTGCACCACCTGCATCGACGCTTGTGTCAACATCGGTGTTGATGTCAAAGTCGGCACTGTCCGCGTCGGCCCAAAGGAAAGTCATAATGGTTTGAATAATGAAAATCAAAGATGCAGAGAGCGTCACAGCCCAAAGGATTTTCATCGCTACAGATAATGAATTCCACAAGTCAATCATATTGCATAGTTTTAAATTCTTTACAAATATAGTAATTATTTATTGTTGCGCAATAAATATTTCAAAAAAACGCACATCAAACCAGAGAAGGTCGTAACGAAAAAGGACGAAAGAAGTCGGAGTCTTTGCCCGATAGGAAAGACTCCGACTCTTTTGACTCCGTCGGAGGCAAACAGCCTTGCCGTGGAGTTACAGCCCTTACAGGGTCCTCTTTATTTCAACGATGGTGAATGCCTCGATGATATCGCCGTCCTTGATATCGTTGTATCCGGCGATTGACATACCGCACTCCTTGCCGGCAGGTACCTCCTTCACCTGATCCTTGACGATCTGGAGTGATCCGAGTTCGCCGGTGTAGACCACGATGCCGTCGCGGATGAGACGGACCTTCGACTTCTGCACCATCTTGCCGTCGCGGATGAGACATCCCGCGATGGTACCGACCTTGCTGATTCGGAAGGTCTGCTTGACCTCGGCGGTGGCGATGACCTCCTCCTTCTTCTCCGGCTCGAGCATACCCTCGATACCGTCCTTGACTTCATTGATACAGTCGTAGATGACGGAGTAGAGGCGGATTTCGATACCTTCGCGGTCAGCGGCCTTGCGGGCCTCGACCGTAGGACGGACCTGGAAGCCGATGATGACGGCGTCGGAAGCCTCGGCGAGCAACACGTCTGACTCGGAGATGCCGCCCACAGCCTTGTGGATGACATTGACCTTGACCTCCTCGGTAGAGAGCTTGATCAAGGAGTCTGACAGAGCCTCCACTGAACCGTCCACGTCGCCCTTGACGATGACGTTGAGTTCCTTGAAGTTGCCGATGGCGATGCGGCGTCCAATCTCTTCGAGGGTCATATGCTTCTGGGTCTTGATTCCCTGGATGCGTATGAGCTGCTCACGCTTGTTGGCAATGCTCTTGGCCTCCTTCTCATCGGTGAGCACGTTGAACTTCTCACCGGCTGCTGGAGCGCCGTTCAGTCCGAGAACCGATACAGGGGTTGACGGTCCTGCGACCTCAACCTTCTGCCCGCGCTCGTTGAACATAGACTTGACGCGGCCGTAGAAGCTTCCGCAAAGCATTATGTCGCCCACCCTGAGCGTACCTTCCTGCACGAGGACTGTCGCAAGATAACCGCGGCCCTTGTCGAGGGACGACTCAATCACGGCGCCGACAGCCTTCTTGTCAGGGTTGGCCTTGAGTTCAAGGAGATCGGTCTCAAGAAGCACTTTCTCGAGAAGCTTGTCGACGTTCAGGCCCTTCTTTGCTGAGATCTCCTGGCACTGATACTTGCCGCCCCAGTCCTCGACGAGAATATTCATTTCGGACAGCTGACGGCGGATCTTTTCGGGATCCGCGCCCGGTTTATCTATTTTGTTGATGGCGAATACCATAGGAACATTCGCAGCCTGGGCATGGTTGATGGCCTCGATTGTCTGAGGCATCACGGCGTCGTCGGCCGCAACGATGATGATTGCAAGGTCGGTGAGCTGGGCTCCACGGGCACGCATTGCCGTGAAGGCTTCGTGTCCCGGAGTATCCAGGAATGTGATATGACGTCCGTCAGGCAACTTGACGTTGTATGCGCCGATATGCTGGGTAATACCGCCGGCCTCGCCCGCAATGACGTTCGATTTGCGGATATAGTCGAGGAGCGAAGTCTTACCGTGATCGACGTGGCCCATAACGGTGATGATTGGAGGTCTTTCGACGAGATCCTCCGGCTTGTCCGGCTGCTCGTTGGAGTTGATTTCCTCGGAAATCTCCGCGGTCACGAATTCAACGTTGTATCCGAATTCCTCGGCAACAAGCACGAGGGTCTCGGCATCGAGACGCTGGTTGATGGAAACCATCAGACCGAGGCTCATGCAGGCGCCGATAACCTTTACAACAGGGGTGTTGCCCATAAGGGTGGCGAGGTCATTGACGGTAACGAATTCTGTCACCTTGAGAGTCTTCTGCCCGGCTGCAGCCTCCGCAATCTCCTCTTGGGTGCGCTGTGCGGCAAGTTCGCGCTTCTCCTTGCGGTATTTCGCGCCGAAGTTGTTCTTCTTGCCTTCATTCATCTTGGCATAAGTCTCCTTGACCTGCTTCTGGATTTCCTTCTGGAGTTCCTCCTGTTCGGCCTCGGAAAGCGCCGGCTTGAAACGGTCGCGGTCGCGACGGCGTCCCTTGCCTTCATTCTGCTGTTGTTTCTGCTGAGCGTTGTTGTCCCGCTTGCCGGCGTTGCGGTCGATGTTCTCGCCCGCCTTCGCAACATCAACCTTCTGTGTACCCTTGTTGATGCGCTCGCGCTTCTTTGCAGGCTTGCGCTCAAACTGGCTGAGGTCGACCTTGCCGACCACCTTGAAAGGAGACGCATCCTTCGGCTGAGGTTTCTCCGGTTCGGCTGCTGGGGTTGGGGCAGCTTCAGGCACCGTTTCCGGTTCCGGCTCAGGCTCAGCCACAGGTTCCGGCTCCACTACCGGCTCCGGGGCTGCGACAGGCTCCGGTTCCGGCTCAGGCTCCGCTACAGGATCAGGTTCCACAACGGGTTCTGGTTCTGGTTCCGCCACGGGCTCCGGCTCGGCGACAGGCTCCGGTTCCGGCTCCTGGACAACCGGTGCTTCCTTCTTGGAATTGATGAATGTATTGCTCTTGATGATGGTCTCCCTGGACGGCTCGAACTCATCTTCTTCATCTTCTGAAGATTTTTGTTTGCGGCCGGATTTCTCAAGGATTTCGGTCATCTTGATATCAACCTTCTCGGCGGCACGCTTGGCCTCGAGATCCTTGCCGAACTGTTTTTCGATTGCAGGAAGGAACTCTTCCGAGACTTTGGCATTCGGGTTCTCCTCGATCTCCACGCCCTGCTTGCGGAGGAACTCCACCAGGTCGCCGAGACCGATATTGAACTGCCTCAATAATTTGCTTATTCTGATTTCTGCCATTAATTACCCCTTTATTATTTAATCTTCAAATTCAGCCTTGAGGATATTGAAAATCTCCTCTACAGTCTCGTCCTCGAGGTCAGCGCGCTTGGCGATGTCCTCCGGAGTCTGCGCGAGAACGCTCTTGGCGGTATCGCATCCGATGCTTTCGAGCTTGTCTATGATCCACTGCTCGATCTCATTGGAGAATTCGCTGAGCAATACATCCTCTTCGTCTGCGTTGTCATCCTTGGCAAGTTCTCTCCAGACCTCGATTTCACGGTCGACGAGCATACCCGCAAGCTTGATGTTCACACCGTGACGGCCGATACCCTTGTTCACCTGATCAGGCTGCATGAAAACCTTGACCTTGTCTTCAGGGCTCTGCCCCATGTCGATGGAGGATACGTGAGCCGGATTGAGGGCTCTCTGGATCATAAGAGTCGGATTTGATGTCCACTGGATGATGTCGATGTTCTCGTTGCGGAGTTCGCGGACGATACCCATTATACGGCCACCTTTTACGCCGATGCAGGCGCCAATAGGATCGATGCGGTCATCGTATGACTCAACGGCAACCTTGGCGCGCTCGCCGGGCACACGCACTACCTTCTTGACGGTGATGAGGCCATCTGCAATCTCCGGGACCTCCTGTTCGAAGAGTCTCTCAAGGAACTCGTTGGAAGTGCGGCTGAGGGTGATGTAAGGTGTGGTGTTGTTCTTCATCTCCACGCTCTTGATGATGGCGCGGACCGAATCGCTCTTCTTGAAGCGCTCGCCCTGGATCTGTTCGCTCTTAGGGATATGAAGTTCATTGCCGTCCTCGTCAAGAATGAGCACTTCCTTTGACCAGGTCTGATAGACCTCGCCGCTGAAGAGTTCACCGACCTTCTCGGAATACTTCTTGAAGACATTGGCCTTCTCAATATCCATAATACGACCCTGGAGGTTCTGACGGATATTGAGGATGCCGCGGCGTCCGAATGCTGCGAGAGGGAGCTTCTTCGCGTACTGGTCGCCGATTTCGTAATCGTCGTCGCCGCTGTCGGCCTTCACCTGCTCGAGTGTCATCTCGGCGTTAGGGTTCTCCACCTCCTCCACGATTTCGAAATTCTGGTAGATTTCGCAGGTGCCCTTGTCAACGTTGACGATGACATCGAAGTTGTCGGCTGAACCGTAGGTCTTGGCAATCTGTGTAAGGAACACGTCCTTGAGCACACCCATCATCACCGGGCGGTCAATGTTCTTCTCTTCCTTGAAGTCCTTGAAGGCGTCAATGAGAGTAATTTGTTTTTCTTTTTCCATCTGGGTTATCTATTCATTTATTGATTTCAACATTTCATCGGCCTCGGCGGCATCTATTCCAAGCGAACCGACGGTGAGGGAATAATCCTCCAAATTACGGTCGAAGGCGGCGAGAACGGCGCGATGCACATACTCGCAGTCCTGAAGTTCAACATCTCCGTCCGGCTTGTCTATTGTAACGTCAAACACATTGTCGTCATCGTCCCACCGGATCTCCACGAGGACGCAGCCACGCTCCTGCGAGGCTGTCTCCACAATTTTCTGAAATTTATTCCTGTCCATATAAAAAAAGAAGAAGACCTCCCGGCCTTCCATCTCGTTCACTGCGCAAAGGTATGAATTTTATTTCAAATAGCAAAGCGATTCGGGACCTTCATTGAAAAGGAGGTCCATCACGGACAGCCCGGAGACGAAGCCGAACTTCCCGCTAAACACCTGCCAGTAAGGCCTGCCGACATAGGCGGAACGCCTTTTCGGATGTATGTCCACGGTCGGCCCCTGATAGGAATCCGTCATCTCCAGTTCAGGCCCTATGCCCAGCTTGTCGCAGAAGAAACGAATCAGACGCAGGTTCAGTTCCCACAGAGTCTCCGGATGAGAGTCCAGGATTTCGAAAAGAGCATCCTTATAGTATATGAAGAAAGGCGAATTGAAGTAGGCCGATTCTATTGCATATTCGGTCCGGGCCACCCAGGGCGTGGAGTAATCAATACGGACATCGGTGATGACCGTATGGAAAAGGTCGTCTCCGTGCACCACCGGAACCCTCAGGTCCAGGGGCCCGTTGGCAGAAAGGATGCGGCAGCGGTTGCGCCAGCTTTGTTTCTGATACCGCTCGCACGCTTCCAGGCAAACGACAGAGTCCTTCGCCAGCAGGGCGAATAACTCTATGGGAGGGAAATATGCTGTGGTCAGAATCACTACTCGATTCCGCCCTTTTCGTGCGAATCACCGCCACGGACGATGCCGCGCTTCGAGTTCTTGACGAAGTCGAGGATGGTCTTCTTCTCGACAGAGTCCGGGAATCCGGATTCGACACGGTCGCAGGCGTCCGCGAAATTGAAGCCCTGGTAGTAGAGCATATCGTATATGTCCTTGATGTTGCGGATTACGTCGGAATCGAATCCACGACGGCGCAAACCGACGATATTGACTCCCGCGAACACTATAGGTGAACGGCCGCAGAGCGAATATGGCGGGATGTCCTTGTTGACTGCTGAACCGCCGCCTATCATAGCGTGAGTGCCGATCTTCGAGAATTGATGAACCTTGGTGCCGCCTCCGATGATGGCCCAGTCATCGACATCGGTCTCGCCTGCTATGCCCACATAACTGACGAGGATGCAATGATTGCCCACGCGGCAGTCGTGAGCGACGTGGACGTAACTCATAATGAGCGTGTCGTTCCCGATTCTGGTCACGCCCTTGCCGCTGGCCTTTGTGCCGCGGTTGATGGTCGCGCACTCACGGATGTTGACACGGTCGCCGATTTCGACATAGGTGATCTCTCCCTCATACTTGAGATCCTGAGGAATGGCCCCGACAACCGCGCCCGGGAAAACATTGCAGTCGCAGCCTATCTTGACGTATGAAAATACCGTGGCGTGAGGAAGTATCTTTGTCCCCTCGCCTATCTCGACATTGTCGTCGATGTATGCATATGGGCCGACCTCTACTGAGTCCGCCAGTTTCGCGCCCGGATGGACGGTGGCCAATGGATGAATCTTTGCCATACTATTGTCTGTTTTCTATTTTCTTTGCGGTGGCGGTGTTGACGGAGTGGCCGGGCTTGTATGCGACCACCTTCGCCTTCAGGAAACCGCCGGCGAGACGGAGGTCTCCGATAAGGTCCAGCATCTTGTGACGGCCGCATTCGTCAGGGAAACGGAGCGAAAGATTGCTGAAATAGCCTTCAGGCGTAACCTTGAGCTGAGGCTGGTTGAAACGGCGGGCCATACGCGCTATCTGCTTGTCGGAGACGGGCTTTTCAACCACTACTATCGCATTCTTCACATCTCCGCCCTTCACGAGTCCGAGGGCGGCAAGAAGCCTGATTTCGTGGAGGAAACAGAACGTGCGGCACGGGGCCACCTGCTCTGCATAGTCATCGTTCTCCGGGTCCCAGGTGACGGTCTGCACACCCAATACCTTGGAATTGAAATCGATGGTAACTTCGTAATGAGGCTTGTCGGAAGGAGTGATTCTGATGAACGAGCCTGTCCTGTCGTTCCTGAATTCAATCTCCCTGTCAAGTTCAACCCATCTGCGGTCCGCATCCTGTTCCAGAACGCCGTCCTTGAGGATAGCCTCAACATAAAGTCTGGCGCTTCCGTCAAGGATTGGCACTTCCTTGTTGTCGACATCGACATAGACATTGTCTATTCCAAGTCCTGTAATGGCCGACAAAATGTGTTCTATCGTGGATACGGAGGCCTTGCCCTTTGAAATGGTGGTACTGCGCGAAGTGGATGAAACGTTGCAGGCGGCCGCCTTGACCTCGAGTTTCAGATCGGTTCGGACAAAGATTACACCGGTATCGACCGGAGCCGGCCTGAGGGTCATATGAGTGAAGCACCCCGTGTGAAGACCCTTCCCCTCAAATGAATATGTCGTCTTGATTGTCCGCTGTTTCATCAGTCTGCAAAGATAAGAATAATATTTGATTAGTCTATTCTTCTGCTGACTGTCTGAACTTGACGTACGCTCTCATAAACGTATTGTATTGGATTGCAGGCGAACCGAACAAAGTGGTACCGGAGGCCTTGACGTTGCCGATTATTCCGGCCTGCGCCCCTACCGTGGTGTGTTCCGCGACATTCAGGTGGCCGGCCACGCCGACCTGACCGCCGAAAATACAGTTTTTGCCAATCTTGGTAGAGCCGGCGATACCCGTCTGTGCAGCCATCGCCGTGTTCTCACCGACAACCACATTGTGCGCAATCTGGCAGAGATTGTCGATTCTTACGCCCTTTTCTATGATGGTTGATTCCATCGGGGCCTTGTCTATCGTCGTATTGGAACCGATCTCGACATCATCACATATTATGACATTGCCGACGTGCTCGATTTTCTTCCAGCTGCCGTCCGGCTGAGGCGCGTTGCCGAAACCGTCATCGCCGATGATGCAACCTGCGTGCAGAATCACCCTGTCACCTATCACCATCCCCGGGAAAATATGGACTCCCGGATAAATGATGCAGTTCCTGCCTATCACCGTACCCTCACCGATAGTGACATTGTCATAGATTTTCGTACAGTCGCCGACCCTGCATTTCCTGCCGACAGTCACGAAATCACCGACCCAGACACGCTTGCCTATCTTAGCGCTGCAGGCGATGCGGCAACGTCCGCGGTGGCGGCGGAATGCTTTCTTCTGCGAAGCCACGTGATTGAGAAGTTCTGCAAGTGCGGAATATGCATTCTCAACCCTTATCAGAGTCGGAACGACGGGCGACTTCGGCACAAAATCAGAATTAACCAGCAGGATCGAAGCCCTGCTGGTATATACATATTGTTCGTATTTAGGATTTGCGTAGAAGCACAACTGGCCAGGTTTGCCGTGTTCTATTTTTGCAAAACCGGTTACTTTTGAATCCGGATTGCCTTCAACGGTTCCGTGAAGGATGTCTGCCAGTTGCCTTGCGGTAAACTCCATATCAGTAAGAAGCTGTTTTGAAAAATAATCAGAACCTCCAGCCGAGGGTCAGTGAAACATTCCAGAGAGAGCGCTCGATTCTTGCGCCGGGAGCAAAGGCGGTGATTATATCCCCCTGTACGTCGCTCGCATAATAATTGTCGTACAGAATGTATGAGTCAGATGCGAAAGTGGTTTTCTTTGCCGCAAGGTCCGCGAAGAACGAACCGGCGGAAGAGAAACCCAGTCCGAATGAGAAGAAGCTTGTCCTATCCCCGGTGTATTTCTTGTCGGAGAGGCGCTCGCCGCCACCGTGATATTCATCGATAGCGCTCTCATACTCCGCAGCATCAATCCAATAGCCGCTTGTATTCTTCCTCAGGAGAGACGGATCCGTGGTGAACCCGTAGCCGCCACGGAGTGAGAAGCCGGCACCTACGCGGATCTCTGCGCCGAGACGGAATGCGTGGGATACTCCATAGAAGTTGGTTATGGCTTCGTTGGTAAGACCGAAGGTTGAATAAGCGGAGCCGACATTGTAGTCACCGTGACGTTCACGGAAACTCATTATGCTGTAATCCGCCATCTCGTAGTCAGCACTGATGAAACCGAGATTCCCAAGAGTGAGGGCGGCACCGACACTGAACTGATAAGGCGACCTGAGGCAATAGGAATACTGGCCGTCCGGGCTCGTAGCCGAACCGTTGCTGTTGTCGTCGTATCTGATGCCCGCAGTATAATTCCAGAATTCATTGATCGCATACAGGGTTGGGGTCTGGAAAGTGAGGCCGAACCTGAGGAAGCTGACCGGACGGTAAATCAAGCCGAGCTTGGCATATATACCGTTGTAGTCGGCGGAATAGTTATACCCGTACGATGCACTCTTGAAATAAGTCGGGCTGCCGCTGTCGAACTTGACGGGGAAACTGAGCGGATTCTCAGCAGCCTCATAGACGTTGGAGGTATATCTGTACCTGGACACGGGGAGTCCCATCGTAACGCCGAAATACAGGTTGTCGTTGAAATTCATCGCCGTGTTGAGCAGGATGTCATTCCTGGTGCCGTAGTAGTATTCCTCGGAATTCTGCGTAAGATAATCAGGGACATACTTGATGTAGCGGCCCTGGCTGTCCCTGCCGTCAAGCTGATTGTTGCCGATGTAGAAGTCACGGAACATATTGCTGACCTGGCCGGATTGATAAGCATTGACAAGATCCCAGCTCACGTGGTTGTTCCTTGTGTACGCATCGGTTGCGGCGAACCACTCCTCGGCGATGCCGTCCATCCTGGACGCGAGGGACCCAAGGAGGGATGTCTTGCAGTTATGGCCGGACACACTGCTGAAATTCAGCGAATTGTCAGTCTGCGTGCAGACGATGGAGAAAGACAGGCCCTTGAGCCCGGTGTCATCGCTGTTGAGCACGAACACGGCACCGGCATTAGGCACATTGAACTGTTTCTTGCCGGTCGACATCACAGGGCCGAAAGCCATCTCCCCTTCAGGAGAATAGCTTGACCTGACAGAAGAAACGGACACGCTCGGCGTGATCGATACCACGCTGTAGTTGAAGACCGCCGAGCCGGCAGGGTTAAGGACTATGGCACCGATATCTCCGCCAAGAGCGGTCATCGCATTGCCAAGTGCCATTGAACGGGCCGTTCCCGCATAATTGGTCTTGCTGAAATTATATGCATCGAATGATGTCTGGGCGCCAGCCGACATAAACGCCAGCATTAGCGCAGCTGCTGTTGCTATCTTTTTCATAATTCGGATCATTTGAATGAATAACGGGCATCTGCATTATCTGCGACCGCCGCTGCCGCCGCTGCTGCGTCCGCCGCCGGAGGACGAACCGCCGCGGGATGAACCGCCGCCACTGTATGAGGAACCGCCGCGTGAAGAACTGCCTCCGCTATAAGACGAGCTGCTGCGGGATGAGCTGCCACCGCTGTATGAAGAGGATGACCTGCCGCTTGAATGGCTTCCGCTTGAAGTCGAAGAGCTTCTCCTGCCCGTAGTTATCGATCCGGAACCGGAAGCGGAACTGGAAGTGGACGGCCTGTATGTCCTGCCGGAGCCTGGGCTTGAACTTGAACGCGCACTGCCGCCTGAACCGGATCCGCCTTCGCTAACGCCGGAAATCCTCCGCGGTGTATAATTGTACGTGCCGGAAGAAGGCGCCACCCTGCTGCCTCCGTCATAGCCGCCGCCACGGACCGTATTGCCGGAACCGCGATATCCTCCTACAGGCTGAGTCGTGTTGCGCGGAGTGTGGACCAGATTGTTGCGGAATCCGCCGCCGCCCGGAAATACCGTACCATACAGAGGATGATAAGGATAGCCTGAAAAATAATAGTACGGCCTGCCGTACCCCCATCCCCAGCTCCAACCCCAGAACGGGTCGTTGAACGGGAACAGATACCAGTCCCAGCGGCTTCCGATCCAGAACGGATCATAAATGCCTACAGGACCGTACCCGGACCAGCCGAGATGCCAGCGGCGCCAATACCAGTCATTGAATGCCCAGGAGTAGCCGGTGAAAGCTATCAGAGGGTACATACTGAAATACATATCGTATTCGAAAGTGCCCGGATAGACGTCACGATACTCGATCTTTAGCGAATCGTATGCTGCAAGCATCTGCTTTTCGCGTATGTTTTTGAGAGCTTCACGCTGGAAATCCTCCTCGGTCTTCAGCTTGGCGCTCCCCGCAGGATATGCTGAAACGTAAATACCGTCCTGGAATCTCTGCTGAGAGAAACGGGCGGAGGTACTGCACGACGCCATCACGACAAGCAAAGGCAGTAAAAGTGTAATACTCCATTTCATAATAGCCTCCTTTTATAATAAAGTTTGTATCTTTGCCAACCGGCATCTGTGACACCGGTATGGAGATACCTCAAGCAATCTTTATACCTATAGATGCAAATTTCGAAAAAAAACGCAGAATTTCAAGAAGAAAATGGCAAAAGAGGTTACTACACGCGCAGAGAACTATTCTCAGTGGTATAACGATCTCGCTCTCAAGGCGGATCTTGCGGAGCAGTCCGCGGTAAGAGGATGTATGGTTATCAAGCCTTACGGTTATGCGATTTGGGAGACAATGCAGTCCATACTCGACAAGATGTTCAAGGAGACCGGGGTGCAGAACGCATACTTCCCGCTTTTCATTCCGAAATCCTTCTTCAGCCGCGAAGCCGAACACGTCGCAGGTTTTGCAAAGGAATGCGCTGTAGTGACGCACCACAGGCTGATGAACGACCCTGACGGCAAAGGCGTGGTAGTGGACCCTGCCGCAAAGCTCGAAGAGGAGCTTATCGTGCGTCCTACCTCCGAGACCATCATCTGGAGCACATACAAGAACTGGGTCACATCCTGGCGCGACCTGCCTATTCTCTGCAACCAGTGGTGCAACGTGGTCCGCTGGGAGATGCGCACCCGCCTTTTCCTCCGTACGGCTGAATTCCTCTGGCAGGAAGGCCACGCCGCCCACGCCACTGCCGCCGAAGCTGAAGCAAAGGCAAACGAAATGGTTCAGGTCTATGCAAAGTTCGCCCGTGAAGTTATGGCCCTTCCGGTCATCGTCGGCCACAAGAGCCCGAACGAGCGTTTCGCAGGCGCCCTGGACACACTCACCATCGAGGCTATGATGCAGGACGGCAAGGCTCTCCAGGCCGGAACGTCACACTTCCTCGGACAGAACTTCGCCAAGAGTTTCGACGTCCAGTTCACGAACAGGGAGGGCAAGCAGGAATACGTGTGGGCGACATCGTGGGGCGTAAGCACACGACTGATGGGTGCCCTCATAATGGCGCACGGCGACGACAACGGTCTCGTGCTTCCTCCGAAGCTCGCTCCAATCCAGGTCGTGATGGTGCCTATCTACAAGACAGACGAGGAACACAACGCGGTTCTTGACAAGATGTATGAAATCAAGAAACAGCTCGTGGCGCTCGGTCACTCTGTCAAGATCGATGACCGCGACACGCTCCGCCCGGGATTCAAGTTCGCGGAATGGGAGCTCAAGGGCGTGCCTGTACGCCTCGCAATGGGTGCCCGCGACCTCGCCGGAGGCACCGTGGAGGTCGCGCGCCGCGACACCCTCACCAAAGAGACAATGCCTCTCGAGGGCATAGCAGAGCACATCTCGGGCCTCCTCGACGATATTCAGCAGAATATCTACAACAAGGCCCTCGCCTTCCGCGAAGCCAATGTCGAGAAGTGCGACAGCTGGGATGAATTCCAGGAGAAGATCCAGACCGGCAAGTTCCTTCTCTGCCACTGGGACGGAACCGTAGAGACCGAGCAGGCCATCAAGGATGCCACAAAGGCGACGATCCGATGCATCCCTGTCGATTCATTCGTCTGCGAGGAAGAAGGAAAGGACATATTCTCCGGGAAACCTTCTCACCGCAGGGTCGTATTCGCCATTGCATACTAGACAGTCTCAGAAAAACAATAATACCCTATGAAGAAGCTTTTCTTACTCGCGACGCTCGCACTGGCCGGACTCTCAGCCCGTGCGCAGGATGACGTCCTCAAGGCGGCAGAAGCGGCCGCAGCGGCAATCGTGAACGCCCCTCAGGCTGAAGAGGTCGCAGCCAAGCCTCAGTATTGGACCACTTCCGCCGATTTCGACCTCGGGTTCAACCAGACCTCCCTTTTCAACTGGGCCGCCGGCGGCAACAACACCATCACCCTTGGTGTCGGACTTGACGCCAAGGCCAACTACCAGAAAGGCCTCTCCGCCTGGGACAACCGTCTTCAGCTCAATTACGGTTTCCTCTGGTCTTCCGACAAGCACGGACTTCTCCAGAAGAACAATGACCGCATCTATCTTGAAAGCAAATACGCGATGAAGCTAAAGGAGGACAGCAAGTGGAATTACACTGCCGCCCTTGACTTCAGGACCCAGTTCACCGATGGCTTCAAGGACTCCGGATGGGAAGAGGTTGACGGGAAGTGGGTCGGCCAGAAGATTTCCGGTTTCTTCTCTCCTGCATACCTCAACCTCGCGCTCGGTATCGAGTGGGTCCCCAATGACTGGTTCACCCTCAACATCGCGCCTGCAACAGGCGGCCTCGTGTTCTGCAGCGACGCAATTCTCAGGCCGTCATTCGGTATGAAACCGGTGGCCGGCAGCGCAACGGAATATATGAGTTCGCTCTTCCAGCTCGGTGCCCAGGTCAAGGCAGACGTGAAACTGAGCATCAATGAGAAGTTCGCATACGAGACCCAGCTGGTTCTCTTCTACGACTACCTTTACGATTACAAGGTTGAGAATGCCAGCAAATTCCCGATCCGCGTAAACTGGGACAACAAGATTTCCTGGCAGGCCGCACGCTTCTTCAAGATCGCCCTCAACACCTGGTTGATCTATGATCCTATCGTAATCTTCACGGACCAGGACCCGACCGTCGGTGACCACAGGGTTCAGTTCAAGGAATTCTTCTCAGTCTCCTTCACCTATTCCATCTCAAACAAGAAGAAATAATGCGCATCCTTCTCGCCATAAGCGGCGGGATCGATTCGATGTATCTCGCAAACAGGGCTTCGGAGTTGTTCCCCGGAGCCTGTTTTGCTGCCGCGCACTGCAACTTCCAGCTTCGCGGCGAAGAATCTGACGGCGATGAGCGTTTCGTGCGCGAATGGTGCGCTGCGAACGGCCTTGACCTTTTCGTCCGGCGCTTCGACACGAAGTCCGTTGCCGAAGAACGCGGCATAAGCATTGAGATGGCCGCTCGCGACCTTCGCTACGAATGGTTCGGAGAGCTTTGCTCAGCCAACGGTTTCGATGCGCTGGCCACTGCCCACAATGCCAATGACAATGCCGAAACCCTTGTCCTGAACCTGCTACGCGGCACAGGCAGCAAAGGTCTCCGCGGGATAGCCAGCGGCAGATGCCTTGGGCCATCTGTCAGGATTCTCAGGCCAATGGTGGGACTAAGCCGGAAGGAAATCGAAAGATGGATGAGGCAGAACGGCTGCAGATGGCGGGAGGACAGCACCAACAGGGAGTCTGTCGTCAGGCGAAACATCGTCAGGAACGAGGTGTTCCCGATTTTCGAAAGGATCAACCCCAGCTTCATTGACACCCTGAATGCCGATATGAAACGCTTTGCACAGGTTGACGACATTGCAGAAGATTATTTCCGGTCGGTGAAGGACAGCGTCACCGACGGGCAGGGTATCAGGATCGACGCCATATTGATGCTCAAGCATTGGGAATACGTCCTCTGGCGGTTCCTGGAGCCTTGTTCCTTCAGTCAGGAGACATTTGAGAAACTGACCGCACTGATGGACAGGTTCTCCACTGAAAAAAGAGGGACGGTGACCCTCGGCGGAAAGACCTTCGAATCACCATCCCATATAGTCAAAGCCCTTCGGGGGCATCTTGTCATTTCTCTGAGGAATCCACAAGAGCGGTAGTGGCCTTCACGGTGACCGTCGTGTCGTAGCACTTGAACATCTCCTCCACCTTATCGCGGTTGCGGGCCTTGGTAAAGAGGCTCACGAGCGGCACAATCACAAGGCCTGCAAGCATTGCAAGCACACCTGCATTGATAGGCGAGGTGAAGAACGGAGATATGAACACCTTGCCTGTGAAAGTGCAGAACATACATCCGCACATTATTGCTATGCCGCAGATGAAGCTGGCCCAGACTGATGCCGGAGTGGTCTTCTTGACAAAAAGGCCATAAAGGAACGGAGCGAGGAACGCACCGGCAAGGGCGCCCCAGGAAATACCCATCAGCTGTGCGATGAAGGTGACGGAACTCCTGGCCTGGACAATTGCGATGATTGAAGACACCACTATGAAGAAAAGCACAAGGATCCTGATGCAGAGGAGCTTGCCCTTTTCATCCATTCTGTTGC
This sequence comes from Candidatus Cryptobacteroides sp., assembly GCA_045616385.1. Taxonomy (GTDB): domain Bacteria; phylum Bacteroidota; class Bacteroidia; order Bacteroidales; family UBA932; genus Cryptobacteroides. The sequence goes on along the minus strand of JAZLGQ010000023.1, from coordinate 4,435 downwards.
CCGTCGCCGGTGATATGATGTCAAGCGTAAGGGTTGAGCCTGAAGTAAGCACAAGAGACGAAAGGGTGCTCATCGATGCTGAGAGCACGAGGATGATCACGATGCCTATCATAATGTCAGGCAGTGAATGGAGCATCGACGGGATGATGCTGTCATAGACAGGAGTGCCCGCTGCTGTGTATTCGATGGCATCTGAGTACAGACGTCCGAAACCTCCGAGGAAATAGCATCCGCCTGCAACGATGATGGCGAATACCGTGGAAATGACCGTACCCTTGCGTATTGCCGCCTCATCCTTGATGGCATAGAATTTCCCCACCATCTGCGGAAGCCCCCAGGTGCCGAGCGAAGTGAGAAGGATGACGCCGAGGAGCATCAGAGGCTGAGGGCCGAAGAATGAGACGAAAGCACCTTGAAGACCGCTTGCGCTCTCGCACGGCACTGCAGAAAGCTTTTCGACAGCTGCAGTGAACCCGCCGTTTCCGTTGAGCACCGATACAATGACCGCCACTATGCCGACAAGCATAATCATACCCTGGATGAAGTCATTGACCGCTGTAGCCATATAACCGCCCACAAGGACATAGATTCCTGTCAGTACGGCCATTCCGACGACACACCAGATATAGTCGATGTTGAAAGCCATACTGAAAAGTCTGGAAAGGCCGTTGTACAGCGAAGCGGTGTAAGGGATGAGGAACAGGAACACAATGACGGAAGCGGCCACCTTCAGGGAATTCGAAGAGAAGCGGCGTCCGAAGAAATCCGGCATCGTGGCGCTCTGCAGATGCTGGGTCATAAGGCGGGTACGGCGGCCGAGCACCCTCCAGGCAAGCAGGGAACCGATGAGGGCATTGCCAAGACCGATCCAGGTCGAGGCAAGACCGAACCTCCATCCGAACTGTCCGGCATAACCGACAAAGATGACAGCGGAAAAATAAGAGGTTCCGAACGCAAATGCGGTAAGCCAGGAACCCACATTACGGCTTCCAAGGACGAATCCCTGAACAGAAGACGCGCTGCGGCGGCAGTATACACCTACTCCGATCATCACAGCGAAGAATACAACCAACAATACGATTTTAAGTAACATAACCAACTATTTTTAATTGTTAACATTCATCAAAAAAGCCCGCCTCACTATCGTGGGGCAGGCTTCGCATATCTTTTCAGTCCTATCGGCCGGATACACCCTGTCGCCCCACGTTCTGCGTGCGGTAATAGTAGTAATAATAACGGCTGACGGAATTGAATATCATTCTTTTGTTCTTCTAACTGGAAACAAAGATAGACAAAAAATCCAACAATACAAGTCTATACCAGCATAATTCCATCCCCGCTGCATTTGTCAGGAAGCAGCGTCCTCTTAATCTTCCTGGTGGATGTCTTCTCGTACGGCCTGTCCACAATCTCTATGTAATCTATCCTCTTGTATGGAGGCAGTTTTTCATTCACCCTCTTCATATCGGAAAGAATGCCGTCGCGGTCGGCACGCTTCGCCTCATCGGAAATATAGAGACCCGCGCATATGACAGGGTTTCCGCCATACTTCGGTTGATACACCACCACGTCGTCTGCGTAGCCGAGTGTGGACTCTATGACGTTCTCGACCTCTTCCGGGCAGATATTCTTCCCGCTGGCGAGCACAATCGTGTTCTTCTTCCTGCCTGCCAGGAATATCCTGCCGTCGGAGTCTATGCGCGCGCTGTCGCCGGTATTGAAGAACCCGTCTTCCAAAAAGGCCTTGCGTGTTGCCTCCTCATCCTTGTAGTATCCCTTTGCCACGCTCTTGCCGCGGATGCACAGTTCGCCGACGCCGTCTTCGTTCACATTTATGAGTTTGGCTTCGAGTCCCGGACAAGGCTTGCCCACGCTGAGATGCTCCTTGAGAGTCTCGCTGTTCATTGAGATAAGCGGTCCGCACTCAGTGATACCGTAGCCGTTTTCCATCCGTATGCCAAGGTCGTTCATACCTTTCACGACCTCCGGGTTCAGCATCGAACCGCCGCAGACTATGAATTCAAGATTGCCCCCGAACGGAGCGAAGAGATCGGAGAACATTGAATGGGTCCTGTCTATTCCGAACTTGCGCAGAATATTGCTGATCCTGATGCCTTTCCTGAGTTTCTCAGCCTTGCCCTGCTTGGCTGCATTGGTCCATATCCCCTTGTAGAACGCATTTGCGATCATCGGGACGACAGTGATGCAGTTAGGCTTGAATATCCTGATGTTGGCCATCATATTACGCATATTGTCGTTGATGTATGTCAGGCGGCCGGAGCCTATGCGGGTCATTATATGCGTATTGATTTCGGTAGCGTGATGCATCGGAAGGACGCTCATTGACGTGTTTTCAGGTGTCGCCATAATAGTGTCCATACAATTGATGATGTTGGCTGCAAGGTTGGCGTTGGTGAGGACCACGCCCTTGTTTGCACCGGTGGTGCCGCTGGTGAAAAGGATCTTCGCGGGAGCGTCAAGGTCAAGCTTGAGATTCCTGTAGATGCTGTTTTCCTTGAGCGTGGCGCCCCTCTCCACAAGGTCATCGTAGAACAGGAAGCCTTCCTTCGGCTTGTCCAGGGTGATCAATGTCTTCACACGCGGGCATTTGTCCATCACCTCATTGATAACCCTCGCGAACTTGGCGTTGCAGATGATTGCGTCTGCGTCGCATTTGTTGAGCAATGTGACGAGAAGATCGACAGGAGCTTCGCGGTCGATCGGCGTGACGACACCGACTCCGCTCGAGATACAAATGTCCGAAAGTATGTAGCGGACTGAATTCTCGGCGATTATGGCAATATGCGCATCTTTGAGACCGGCGTCGATAAGGCCGTCACCGAGATTCATCACCTCTTCGAAGATGTCCCTGCTTGTGTAATAGACCAGATTCTTGTCCTGGTCAAGCTCTGCAAGAATCCTGCTGTCCGGTATTATGGTCGAGATTCTCTCGAGCAGCTGGCGGATGCTTTCGTAATCGCCATCTTTGAGAAGAAGATTCCTGTTCATCTGCCTCTCAGTGAGGAAAGTTTTTTTCATAACTTAAATTTTGCAAATTTAGCAATAATGCGGGAATTTCATTATTTTTGGACATTATTATAATAACCGATGAAAGCCATCCTCCTTGCATTTCTGCTGCTCGCCGGACAGGGCGGACCGCGATTTGACACCTACGAATGGAACTTCGGCCGCATCAACGAGGCCGACGGTGCCGTCAACCACACTTTCGTGCTGATGAACGACTCCCCTTCGCCGGTAAGAATCAGCCGCGCCATTCCCGGATGCACCTGCATAATGGCAAGTTTCCCACAGGAAGAAATAGCACCGGGGCAGGTGTGCGAGGTGGAGGTGTTCTATTCGCCGTCAGGCGCAAACGGAGTCACATACCGCAACATAGAGATCATTGCCGCGGGCGGCGGAAGTCTTGGTATGCTCAATGTCAAGGCTGACGTCGTCCCCGCAGACAGAAGCATCCAGGAAAGGTATCTCTATACTGTCGCGGACCTGATGTACGTCAGCAGGAAAAATATCCCGTTCGGTTACCTCGGCCACGGGAAGACCCTCTCAAAAGTGATATACCTCGCGAATGCCGCAAAGGAAACCGTGGAACTGGAGGCTTCAGTATCAGGCTCGCCCTATTTTTCCGTGAATTGTCCGGCTGCTGTCGGCCCCGGAAAGGAGGTGCCGGTGCTGCTTACCTGGACAATGCCGTCCGACCCGTCCGTCCTTGCGACCTTCCGCGACACGGTCCTGTTCAGCATAGACGGCAGGCGCTCCGACATTCCGGTCGTCGTGTCCGCCATCTGCACGGATGTCGCGGAGCCGTCACCGAATGCTCCTCTCCTGCAGACCTATCCATCACAGGTCCAGCTCAAGAAAGGCCTGCTTTCACGCTCGTGGTCCGGTGAGATTTCCATTGAAAACGCCGGAAAATCCGATCTCGAGATACTTGCGGTCGAAGCGCCGGCCGGTGTTTCCGTCAATCTTGAAGCCGGCACCAGACTTGCTCCCGGCAAGAGGATCAAAGTGTCGGCAAGCATACGCGATGCAGCCGAATTCCGCATCAATCTCTTCACCAATGATCCCATCCACCCGTACAAGGAACTAATCTATAAACCATAACAATCAATGAAATCACCAAAATTCCTGATCGCACTCGCAATCGCCTTCGCCGCAGCATCCTGCGGTCCGAAGCAGACCTACGAGTACCCGTTCCAGAATCCTAAACTTTCTGTGGACGAACGTGTTGAAAACCTCATCTCGCTCCTCACGCCGGAAGAGAAGGTCGGCCTTATGATGAACAAGTCCATCTCCGTCGACCGCCTCGGCATCCCATCCTACAACTGGTGGAGCGAAGCCTGCCATGGCGTGCGTCAGGACGGCTATACGGTCTATCCGCAACCGATCGGCATGGCCTCGGCCTTCAATCCGCAAC
>JAZLGQ010000022.1:0-32681 GCA_045616385.1 Candidatus Cryptobacteroides sp. | reverse complement strand
TTGAAAAATACTTTCGGATTACCGGCCGACATGTGGGAGCCGGAGGCCTTGCGCTTCAGAAGCCTGTTGTAGTACTCGACGCACTCGTTGTCGCTGATCTCCTCGGGCACCTCCTTGAGGGCCCTTGCGGACGCTCCCCGGTAGGGGTTAGTTCAATTATCTATGTATCAACTACTTACCCACGCAAAACTTCCCGAAAATCTCCCCGAGCACATCATTTGCGGTGATGTCCTCTCCAAGGATTCCGTTCATCGAAGCAATGGCGGCGCGGAGGTCTTCGGCGACGAGGTCGCCGGAGAGGCCGGAACCGAGGCCGTCGCTGACGAGGGCGAGGGAGTCGCAGGCGGCGCGCAGCGCAGCGGCGTGGCGGGCGTTGGTGACAAGGGTCTCGGAGCCGTCGAGAGGGCCTGCGGCAGCAACCAGGGCGGCGCGGAGTTCATCGAGGCCGGCCCCAGTACGGGCCGAAATACTGCAGATGGCATAAGGAATGGTCGAAGCGGCGCCAGTCTCCCGTATATCACTCTTGTTACAGCAGAGTATCAGCTTCTGACAGTGGTTGACCCTGGATGTGATTTCAGCGCATTCTGCGGCAGCTGACGGGGCCGCCCCGTCAACTATACCCAGGACAATCTGAGCCCTCTCCAAGGCGGCGTAAGACCGCTCTATGCCCATTTTTTCGACCAGGTCGGAAGACTCGCGCAACCCTGCGGTGTCGATGAACCTGAATTTTACCCCGTCAAGCACGCATATCTCTTCGATCGTATCCCTGGTTGTCCCCGGTATGTCGGAGACGATAGCCCTGTCATCGCCCAGAAGGGCATTCAGCAGGGTGCTCTTGCCACTGTTCGGAGCGCCTACGATGGCAACGGGGATGCCGTTCTTGACGGCATTGCCCAGGCGGAAAGACTCCGACAGCCGCGAGCAGTGCTCCCTTGCCGAAGCACAAAGGGCCAGAAGCCGTTCGCGGTCGGCAAACTCGACTTCCTCTTCACTGAAGTCCAGCTCTAGCTCGAGCAGGGCCGCAAGCTGAACCATCTCGTCGCGAATACCTCGCAGTTCGGCGGAATAACCGCCTCTCATCTGATTCATTGCAACACGGTGCTCGGTGGCCGATGCCGCGGCTATCACATCTGCGACCGCCTCTGCCTGCGCAAGGTCCATCTTGCCTCCGACAAATGCCCGCTGTGTGAATTCACCCGGTTCCGCCAGCCTGCAGCCTGCCTTGAAAAGCAGTTCAAGTATGCGCGACACGATGTAGGGCGACGCGTGGCAGCTGATCTCCACGGAATCCTCTCCCGTGTATGAATGAGGCGCCCTGAAAACGGCGACGAGCACGTCGTCGACACCGGCGACGCTGCCGAACTTCAGGGAGTATCCCTTTGCGGCCAAAGCCGTGCCATTGCGGAAAGTGACCACAGAATCCGCCGCTTCCAGTGCGGACGGCCCGCTCACGCGTATCATTGCGACGGCTCCGCCGGAACCGCTTGCAGGTGCGCATATGGTATCGGAGAAATGTGCCATTCTACAGATTGCTTCCGCCTATGAATCCGCGGATCAGGGAAGTGGCGGGAACATCCTTGTCCGATACCGGCGTGAAATAGCTGAGGAACTTCAGCAACCGGTGCGCCTCGCTGTATTCGGGGCAGTTGTGTGGCACCGTGCGCAGTATCTGCTCGGCGTGTGAACGGAGGACGGCGAACTCAACAAGATAGGACGAGTTGAAGAGTACGTCGGCATTTTCCTGATAAGGATATATCCACTTGACCTCGGCCCTGCGGACGTTCGGCCAGTTGGAGATTGTGGCCTGTGCGGAGAAAGAGCCGTTGTTGAAATCACGGACTATGCGTCGCAGGAGGCGGTTGTCGCTCGTAGGGATGCAGTTGTGGTCATCGAGTGAGATGCTGGTGACCGTATTGATGAAGATACGGTATTTGCATTGGTCGGGGACCTTGCCCGTCAGAACGGGATTCAGCGCGTGTATGCCTTCTATGAGAAGGATGGATCCCGGCTCGAGCTTCAGACGCTTGCCGTTGAATTCGCGGAGGCCGGTGACAAAGTTGTACTCGGGCACCTCCACGGTCTCGCCGCGAAGCAACTTGAGAACGTCGTTCTGAAGATATTCGTGATCCACGGTGTCGAAGTTGTCGAAATCGAACGAGCCGTCGGGCAGTTTCGGGGTGTCGAGGCGGTTTACGAAATAGTCGTCGGTGGAGAACGATATCGGATGGAGTCCGCAGGCCTTCAGCTGTATGCTCAAACGCTTGCAGAAGGTGCTCTTGCCGCTGCTGGTCGGGCCGGTTATGAGGACCACCCTGACAGGGTTTTCGCGGCGTGAGCGGCTGTCGATCTCTTCGGCGATCTGCACGATCTTCTTTTCCTGGAGAGCCTCGGCGACCTGTATGAGGTCAGATGCCTTGCCCTCGTGACAGGCTATGTTCACGTCACCTACGTTGTCGAGCCCCATTATCGCGTTCCATCTCAGGTTTTCCTGAAATGTGGCGAAGGTCTTTGGCTGATCGAAGAACGGAGCCAGTTCCTCGGGGTTGTGCCTGTCGGGCACGCGCATCAGGATTCCGTTCTTGTACGGAGACAGACTCCATACCCTGAGGTATCCGGCCGACGGTACGAGCGCGTCGTAATAATAATCCGGAGTGCCGTCGAGGGTGTAGTAGTTCACGTAAAGCTGCCCGCTCGTTTCGATCAGGCGCACCTTGTCGAAATAGTCCATCTCCTTGAAGATGGCGAGAGCCTCGTCTGCCTGCACTTCGAAACGGCGGAACGGTGTGTCCGCCGACACAAGTTCCTGCATCCGTGCGGCTATCCTGTCGATGTCATCAAGGGTGGCAGCAGCTCCGTCAGGCTTGATTAGCGTGCAGAAATAGCCCTTTGAAATAGGCCTGCGCATAGTGATCCTGCAGTCCGGGAACACATCTCGTGCAGCCTTGCTCATAAGGAAGCAGAGGGAGCGGCAATACGCGCTGCGGCCGCTGTAGGATCGATAATCAAGGAATTCGACGTCGCGGTTGTTGAAAGCGCGGTACTTCAGTCCCTGGCCGACATTGTTAACCTTGGCCGAGATGATGTCGTATGGCTTTTCGAAATCAAATGCCGGAAGCATATCCAGCAGGCTTGTGCCTTCGGTGAACTCCTTGTATGTCCCTGTGTTCTTGCAGTAGATTTTCAGCATAAATCCAGATTTTTACAAAATTAAGAAAATTATGTAATTTTGCTTTCAATAGAAGAACACAGATATGAGCCAGATTCACGTAATCAACCATCCGCTTGTGCAGCACAAGCTTTCAATTATGAGAGACAAGAACACGGGGTCAAAGGATTTCCGCGAACTTCTCAAGGAAATAGCACTTCTTATGGGCTATGAGGTCACACGCGACCTTCCGCTCGAAGACATTGATATTGAGACACCTATTTGCAAAACGTGCGCAAAGAGGCTGTCCGGCCCTATGCTTGCCGTCGTGCCTATCCTCCGTGCCGGCCTGGGTATGGTAGAAGGTCTCCTGAACCTTGTTCCGATGGCACGGGTCGGCCATATCGGCCTGTACCGCGACGAAGATACCCATCAGCCTGTAGAGTACTACTGCAAGCTGCCTGCCGACATTGAGAACAGGTTCGTGATAGTCACCGACCCTATGCTGGCAACCGGCGGCAGCGCTTCCGATGCAATCACTATGCTCAAGAAACGCGGTTGCAGGAATATACGCCTGATGTGCCTGGTCGGCGTGCCGGAAGGCATCGAAACCATCCGCAGGAATCACCCGGACGTGGATATCTACATCGCCGCAATAGACGACCATCTCAATGAGAATGCCTACATCGTTCCGGGTCTCGGCGATGCCGGCGACAGAATCTTCGGAACCAAGTGAATCCTAATATGAAAAAACTTCTTGCCACGCTCGTTGCGGCAACTGCCATATTCCCGCTGTCATACGCTCAGGACAGCGGTGCGCAGGACTCGAAGCAAAATGCCCGGCCGAAGGTCGGCGTGGTCCTTGCGGGCGGTGGTGCAAAGGGTGCCGCACACGTCGGAGTCCTCAAATATCTGGAGGAGCAGGGGATTCCGATCGACTATATCGCCGGCACAAGCATGGGTGCCATAATCGGCGGCCTGTATGCGCTGGGCTATTCACCTGATGACATCGACCGCATCATCAAGAATGCCGACTGGCAGATGCTGATGAGCAATTCCGTCCCGCGACTGTATGAATCGTACGAGGTAAAGAAGAGGAACGACACCTATCTTCTGTCCCTGCCGTTCACGATGAAAGGCGTCCAGGAAATATATGAAGCAGAGGAGAAGATTCTGGAAGACGAGGAACGGCTTGCCAGAGACGGCCATCTCGTGAACCAGGAGAGAAGCTCGGACTTCCTGCGCTCATTGCCCGGAGGCGTGATCGAGGGCAACAATATCGCCAGTCTTTTCAACGACCTGAGCATCGGGTATCAGGATTCCATAGATTTCAGGAAACTGCCTGTCCCTTATGCCTGTGTCGCAACGAATCTGGTTGATGGAAGCCAGGTCGTGCTCGAAAGCGGCCGCATCGCCTATGCAATGCGCTCATCAATGGCCATACCTATGGTCTTTTCGCCTACACAATACAACAATATGCTGCTTGTGGATGGCGGAATGGTGAACAATTTCCCTACGGACATCTGCCGTGATATGGGCGCCGACTACATCATAGGCGTGGAGCTGTCAAAGGGTTTCAAGGTCGATGAGAGCGAACTCAGCTCCATCCCCGGTCTGTTCAGCCAGCTGTTCGCGATAGTCACTTCCGGCCACAACGCCGACAACCGCAAGCTCTGCGACGTTTACATCAGGCCGGATGTCTCCGGATACGGTACGATGAGTTTTGATGCCGCAAGCGTCGACTCGCTGGTCAATCGCGGATATAAGGAAGCGGGCAAGTACCGGGATCAGATCGAGTATATCAAGAAGGCCGTTGAAATCAACGGTCCTGTGCAGCAGGCCTGCAATTCGGGCAAGGCAACATATCTGGCCGACCTGGAGAAGATCCATATCACAAGCCTCTCCGCTTCAGGCATAGACCCCAAGGAAGTCAGATGGCTGATGCGGAAATGGAACATCGAGGCCGGTAGCGAAATCACTCCTGACGAACTGAAACAAGCCATATCCAAATACATCGGCACAGGACGGTTCAAGAGAGTGAGTTACAACACGATCAAGGATGGTTCGATGGAGAACGGATACCGACTTGAACTGGAATTTGTCCCGGAAGAGCCTCACAGGGTGGCATTCGGCATCAGGGCCGATTCCGAGAACGCAGTGGAACTTGGAGTTCATCTGGGTCTCAATGAAAACAAGCTGTCCGGCCTTTCGGCTATGGTCAACGCCAAGATTTCCTACAACCCATATGCAGAGTTCCGTGCGTTATGGGCGATACGGTCTTTCCTTGATGTCAATCTGAGTGCGGACTATTGGAGATCAACCTTCTTTATGGACAATGATTACTCCAATCTTGAAAGGAAGGATGACAACCAGCGCTTCCGCGCGAGGTTCTTTTTCTCGAATTTCTATTCAAGGAATATGGAATTCGCCATAGGAGGGGAGTATGAAAGGTACTGGTGCCATCCTTTGATGGAGACACTGGAAACGGGGGACCTGGACCAGGGGAATGAGCGCTTCGGGCTCTTCGTGAAGTATGTGTTCGACAACAGGAACACACCGGTATTCGGCACGAAGGGCATCAGGCTGGCTCTGGACGGCCGTTATACGATAATCAACAACAACTGGTCACAGGATTTCTACTATGCCAATGAATTCCCGGCCCACGATATCAAGCTTGCCTTTGAATGGAATATCACTCCCGGACGCGGTCCGATAACGATAATCCCTCAGATTTATCATCGTACGCTCTTTGCCGACTCAGGGGCGCCTATGGTGCTAAACAATGCTTTCGGCGGCACGATGATGGACCGTTTCACCGATGGTCAGATCCCATTTGTAGGAGTCAACGGTGTCTCGTTGTGCGCCAATGCGAACCTGTCTGTCTTTAGATGTGATGTCAGGGCCAACTTTGCCCACAAGCATTACATTACGGCAATCGTCAACCATAGGATGGAGGCGCCAGACATCGCGTATTATTTCTCGGCCGACAAGGACCGGTGCATCCGAGAATTCGGCTTCGGCCTTCAGTATTCCTACAACACCAGGCTTGGACCTTTCTCTGTCCTCGGGCAGTGGTCGCAGCTGCAGCACAGACTGGGAGTCTATCTCTCCTTCGGTTATGACTTCTGAAGGCTGACCTTGTTCATATTGTCCAGCAGATCCTCGTTGGTCTTGAACTCGTCCATAAGCTGAGTCATAAAGTTCATAGCCTCGGTAGGGTTCATTTCAGCAAGAAGTTTCCTGAGAATCCATATCCTGTTGGCAGAACTCCTGTCGAGCAGGAGGTCGTCGCGGCGCGTTCCTGAAAGGAGTATATTCACAGCCGGGAAGATCCTGCGGTTGGCAAGGGTGCGGTCGAGCTGGATTTCGGAGTTGCCGGTGCCCTTGAACTCCTCATAGACGATGTCGTCCTGCTTTGAACCGGTCTCGGTGAGAGCAGTGGCGAGGATTGTCAGGGAGCCGCCGCCTTCGATGTTGCGTGCCGCGCCGAAGAAACGCTTAGGCTTCTGAAGGGCGTTGGCGTCGATACCGCCGGTGAGCACTTTGCCTGACGCAGGCTGGACTGTATTGAAGGCGCGTCCCAGACGCGTGATGGAGTCAAGCATTATGACAACGTCGTGGCCGCATTCTACCAGTCTTCGGGCCTTTTCAATGACCATATTGGCCACCTTTACGTGGTGCTCGGCCGGCTCGTCGAATGTCGAAGCGACTACTTCGGCCTTGACACTGCGCTGCATATCGGTGACTTCCTCAGGACGCTCGTCAATGAGAAGGACGATCATATAGACTTCCGGATGGTTGTCTGCGATGGCGTTTGCCAGAGACTTCAGCAACATCGTCTTACCTGTCTTAGGCTGTGCGACGATGAGCATTCGCTGTCCTTTGCCGATAGGCGCGAAAAGATCGACTATGCGGCAGGAAGGGTCGCTGGCGTGGCCTTTTCCAAGCAGGTTGAACTTCTCTTCCGGGAAGAGAGGGGTAAGGAAGTCGAAAGGTACGCGGTCGCGGATGAATTCAGGGGTGCGGCCGTTCACGAGCTTGATCTTTACGAGAGGGAAGTATTTGTCGCCTTCGCGCGGAGGACGGATTTCACCTGTTACGGTGTCGCCGCTCTTCAATGCGTTGGTCTTGATCTGTTGCTGCGAAACGTAGATGTCATCCGGTGAGTTGAGATAATTGTAGTCGGATGAACGGAGGAAACCATAGCCGTCGGGCATTATCTCCAGAACGCCTGTCGCCTCGACGGTACCTTCAAAATCAGGCACGCGCGGGCGCGGGGGCTTCTGCTGCTGGTTCTGTTTCTGAGGCTGGCGCTGCTGTTGCTGCGGTTGAGTCTGCACCTGTGCCTGAAGCGGCTGCTGGCCCTGCTGCTCTGCGGCAGCTGCCTCTTCGGCCTTCCTCCTGATCTCTTTCTTCGCTTTTCTGACTATGCTTTCAACCTTCTCGGCGCGAAGTGCCTGCTCGTCCTTGACAGGAGCGGCCGGTTCCTCTGGCTTGACGGCCTCCTCATTGGTCTGCACGGCCTTCTTTCTTGGCTTTCTGCCCGGTTTCTGCGGTTTTGGTAAAACTTCTTCCTCGGGAGCCTCCGTAGGCTTTTCCTTAGGTTTTTCCGCCGGCTTCTTGGCAATACGAGGCTTGCGCGGCTTCTTTTCTTCGGCAGGTTTCAGTGACGCTTCCTGAGCTTCTGCATCGAGAATCGCATAAGCCAGGTTGTCATTGTCCAGTTTTTTGAATTTAATCTGATAATTGCTCGCAATGTTTTCGAGTTGTTCCCGATTCATCGCATTCAGCTCAAAGAGGCTGTGTGACATATATTATTTATGATTATTATCCCCGGCAGGATACCGGAGAGATAGATTACCGGAACAAAGGTAGAAAAAAAATTAATTATCCCAATAGCTCGTACTCTTCTTGAACTTCAGCAGGTCGGCAAGTGCAGCGGCATTTGCTGCGATGCGGAAACTGTACATCTTGTATGTACCGACCGGAATCCAGGACACGGCGATGTTGAAACAGTGCAGGTCATAGTTCGCGCTGATCTGTGAAGTGGTGATCTTCATCTCCCTGAAGTCGAAGCCGGTAGACATATTGATCGAAAGCCGCGGAGTCAGCTTTATGTTTCCGGAGAGGCTCATCGTTGCGGTGATGTTGTTCTTATAGGTGAGAACCTCTGTCTTTGCATCGTAGAACGGATTTCTGGTAATGCTGAAGTTGGCGCTTGCGTTGAGTGACCAGGGTACGTTGGGGTTGGTGTAGTACAACCATCCGCCCGGGATATATTCTCCCGTGACAGGATGATAATAAATGCGCTGGTAGTAGGAGGCGGCTCCCTGTGTGGCGTCGCTGCCGCCGGGCGTATTCGGGTCGTGCATACCGTCGTCTCCCTTGATCTCGCCTTTCCCGGAAATGGAGTAGGAGAGCGAGACGCTTGCACGCGTGAAGCGGACGAGTCCCTGCCCGGCTGCGACCGCGAATTTTCCGATGCGGCCGCCCTTTTCATTCACGGCATACGGGTCGAAGCTGGCATCGCCGCTGATGTTGACCTTTCCGAAGAGGTTGGTGGACATTCTAATGTTCACCGTCGACATCCGCATACTGTCAGCAAGGAAATTATAGCTTGTGCCTATGCTCAGCTGGTCGATGAGCTTGACTTTCTTCGTGCCCGTGCCCGTGGTGTCGGCAAAGTCGCGGACCTTGGCCTCAAGGTTGTTCTGAATGTTGATGGTGGCATTTGCAGACTCGCCCGTAGGCTTGCCAACGCTACCGGTATAGACATTGTACTGGTAGAGCATCTCATTTCCCTTGGCGTCGATGTAGTTGAGGGTCCTGTAGCCGTTCCATTCCTTGCCCAGGTCCGGGACGTAGCTGAACGACATCGACGGGGATATCACGTGCCGTATCGCCTGGACTTTCCGGTACTTGCCAAAATTGAAGGTGCCATACAGGCGGGTGCTCATCGAAAGACCGGCAGACCCCCTGTGAGCTATCCCGAATGCGCTGAACGCCGTCCCCTTGGTCTGCTCAACACGGTTGGTCTCAGGATTGTATTCGGCATCGAATTTCCTGAAATACCAGTTCATTCCATATGAAACGGAAGGCGTGAAGTTGAGATATTTCAAGAGGGTGAAACTCGGGAGGCCGATGCTGAAATTGTGGGTCATCGTATTGTCCATCTTGTCCACGATCCTGCCGAGGTCCTTGAGGTCGAATTCCGATGACTTGAAGTTCACCTTGTTGGTGAATGAGGTGTTGTATGAGATGCTGAACTTCTCGTAGAACCTTTCCTTGCCGACACGGTTCTTTCTCTTGAACGGATAGATGGTGCTCATCGAGAATGAAAGGTTGGGCAGCGTGATGGAATATGATGAGTCCCTGGAGTTCTGGTAGTGCTGGGCACTCAGGGACAGGTTGAATTTGCCGTTCCAGTTTCGTGAGTAGCTGATGGATGATGAAATCTGGTTGTTCAGGGTTTCATCTATGGACCGTGAGTTGTATTTGCTGTTGGACGGGGTGGAGAAATTGACAGAAGCGCTGAAGGATGTCCCCGGATGTGCTTTCGAATCCTGCGAATGGGACCATTTGAGCCCGAAGTTGGAAGAACTGAAGAAATCGCCGGGGATGTCCTTGTCGCCGGTCTGGTCATAAGAATAGTTCACCGACAGGGAGCCTGTGAATTTATATTTGACCATATACCTGGAATTGACGTCAACGGCCCAGGAACCAAGCGTGTAGTAGTCGCCTGTCACGGACAGGTCGAAATAATCCCCGAACACGAAGTACATTCCGGCGTCACGCATAAAGAAGCCGCGCGCCTGTTCCTCGCCGAAGGTAGGGAAAAGGATGCCGGTAGCCCTCTCCGGACGTTTCGGCACGAAGCCGAACGGGATGACGACGGGCAGAGCGACACCGCCGAACACGGCCCAGGCCGGGCCGAAGACGGTCTTCTGCGATGGCTTCGTGATGACCTTGGCGCTTGTAAGATGCAGGTAGTAGTGCGGTTCCTCGGCATCACAAACGGTATAGCGGCCGTCGGTCATATTTATGGAGTTATCCGGCATCATCTTGATCTTCTTGCCCTGGATCTGGCCGTCAGCTTCGGCCGTGTCCATATTCTTGATGCGCGCCTTGCGGGTGTCGAAGTTGTAGTAGAGCTCCTCCATATTGTAGGTCTTGCCCCGTTGCTTCATCACGGGGCGGCCTTTCCAGTCGGCATCGGTGGAGTCATAGACGCCTCGCGCGAAAAGCGTGCTGCTGTTCATATTGTACTCCATATAGTCGGCCGTCAGTTCCAGGTCATCGTACTTGACGGTCACGCCGCCATAGTAGTGGATGATGCGCTGGCCATCGGTAAATACCTCTACGATGGAGTCCTTGGCAGAAGAAAAAGCCGGGAAGTCCAGGGAGCTCTTGCCGAGAAGCGCCACGGAATCGGCCCTGTGAAGTGAATCGGCACGATGAAGAGAATCCCTGCGCGCAAGCTCCAGGGAGTCGGGAAGCTCTTTTTCGCGTACAGTGAGGAGCCCATATCTGTTACCACCGTTCCGCTGACGGCGGTTCTGAGCAGTTGACGGCACCAGGGCGGTGCAAAACACTGTCAGAAGCAAAACAATATGGAGAAACTTCCTCAAATCAGGAAAAATTACTATTTTTGTAATATCTTACAAAAGTAGTACAAATTATTGAAACGCACAATCTGCACACTTCTGCTGGCAACATTATGCCTGTTTGCATCCGCCGCTGACGACCTCCGGCTGAATACCGTCGTCATAGATCCGGGGCACGGAGGCAAGGACCCGGGGGCCGTTTCCGCTGACGGGAAGAACTACGAGAAGACATTTGTCCTGGATATCTCGAAGCGTCTTTCATCCAAGATTTCGGAAGCATACCCCGACGTCAACGTGATACTTACAAGGTCAAAGGACGAGTTCGTCGAGCTCGCCGACCGTGCCGGCAAGGCCAACAGGGCGGATGCCGACCTGTTCATCTCAATTCACGTCAATTCCACTAAATCGTCGAAGCCAAACGGATATTCCCTCCATATCCTGGGACAGTCCTCCAACAAGAACAGAGACCTTTTCGCATATAACCTTGATGTCTGCAAGCAGGAAAACTCCGTGGTTTCGCTCGAAGAGGACTCGGCGCAGTACGAAGGCTTTGAAGACGACCCCGAATCCCAGATATTCGCGATGCTGATGCAGAGCGCTTACCAGGAGCAGAGCCTGAAATTTGCAGAAATTGCAGCCGCCAGGCTGAAAGATGGCCCGATTACGGCCAACAGGGGAATATGGCAGAACCCTTTCATCGTGCTGTGGAAGACTTCAATGCCGGCGGTGCTCGTGGAACTGGGATTCATCAGCAATTCTTCCGACCTGGGAGCGCTTCGCCGGCAGAACGGCAGGGATGATCTTGCCCAATGCCTTTTCGAGGCGTTTAAAGAATACAAGACATCCTACGACGGGATTGACACATCCCTGGAAATAAAGAAGAAGGAAATCGGGACGGAACCCGTTCCCGGAACGGTCGCGCAGCAGGTGGACGGCGAGGCCCGGTACGGAGTGCAGATATTCGCCGTTTCACGTCTTCTGCCAGACGGATCTCCTGAATTCCTGGGATATGAGCATATGGTCATCAAATCGGGGAATGTCAACAAATATATCATCGGTCTTTCCGATTCTCCCGATGGGGCAAGAAAGAATCTTTCGGCCATAAAGAAAAAATATCCTCAGGCATTTTTGGTTAAAATTTCATCCGGCAGATCCGAGATGTTGAAATGATAATCTGCCATTTCGATATTTTCCCTATATCCAGCCGTTTGCATTAGGGGAAAACGTTTATTTTCCAATTTAGAATTATTCAAAAGACTGACTGCTTTGAAAATGATGCAGTTAGGCTAGTTGTTTGTCTGTATATCATTGTGTATGAATTATTTACAAAATGAAAAATACCGGTATCTAAAACCATATTTTAAGTCGAAAAAAATTATTTTGCAATATCAAAAAAACTTTTTTTTCAATTTTTTATCTACCACCTTTGCACCAGACAAAAAGCCACATGAGCGATCAGTTGACACATACGGAAATCTGGGAGAAATGTCTGGACATTATCAGGCAGATCGTTGAGCCGCAGCAGTACGCTACGTGGTTCGCTCCCGTCCGTTCCGTATCTCTCGTCGACAACAGACTCACACTGGAAGTTCCATCCTCTTTCTTCAGGGAATATCTTGAGGAAGCATTCATCGACGAGTTAAGGGTTGCGATCCGCCGTGTGCTTGGCAGCGATGCAAGGCTCTACTATAAGACACGTCCGGTCAAGGGCGGCGAAACAATGACAGTCAAGGGACAGCCTCAGCCGGTTGCACCCAACAAGCCTGTCACCATCAACGTCACGTCCACCGGCAATCCGAGTCCGTTCGTATATCCCGGGACCTGTCCGAAGATTCAGATCAACTCCAACCTGAACCCTCTTTACAATTTCGAGAACTTCATCGAGGGGGAATGCAACAAGATGGGCGTGACCGCCGGCATCAACATTTCAGCCGCACCGGGCAAGACTCCGTTCAATCCTTTGTTCATCTTTGGCGGCAGCGGCCTCGGAAAGACACATCTTGCACAGGCAATAGGACTTGCCGTAAAAGAGAAATTCCCGGAGCTGATAGTCCTCTATGTGACCGGCCACGAATTCAAGACCCAGTACATCGACGCCGTCGTCAACCGCAACAAGCTTACCGACTTCCTGGCCTTTTACCAGAAGATCGATGTGCTTATAGTAGATGACATCCAGGACCTTCTCGGTCAGGGTTCCCAGAACGCTTTCTTCAACATCTTCAATCATCTGCATCAGAACGGAAAGCAACTGGTCTTCACCTCTGACCGCGCCCCTGTGGAGCTCCAGAACTTCGAAGAAAGGCTTCTGTCCCGTTTCAAGTGGGGCCTTTCCGTCCAGCTTTCGCATCCTGACTACCGTACCCGTTACGAGATGCTCAAGGCACGCGCCGAGCGCGAGGGCAT
This sequence comes from Candidatus Cryptobacteroides sp., assembly GCA_045616385.1. GTDB lineage: Bacteria > Bacteroidota > Bacteroidia > Bacteroidales > UBA932 > Cryptobacteroides. The sequence goes on along the minus strand of JAZLGQ010000022.1, from coordinate 19,529 downwards.
AAATCTCCCTCCGGAAGTGCTTGAATTCATCGCAAGCCGCGTCAAGACGAATTTCCGTGAGCTCGAAGGCGCACTGATTTCGCTCACTGCCTACTCAACCGTCCAGAAGGACCGTCCTCTTCTTGAAATCGCCGCGTCCATAACCGAAAAGATTGTCGGAGAGGAGAAGACCGATGTCAATATGGACAAAGTCCAGAGGACTGTCTGCGACTATTTCAACATCACGCGCGACGACCTCCTTTCAAAGTCCCGCAAGCGTCAGATCGTCCAGGCCCGTCAGATTGCGATGTATCTCAGCCGCAACCTCATCTCGAACTGCTCCCTTTCGACCATAGGGGCGGAAATCGGAGGAAAGGACCATGCGACTGTGCTCCACGCCTGCACCACAGTTTCAGACCTTATGTCAACCGACAAGGTCTTCAAAAAATATGTTTCAGACATCGAGTCAATGCTGGTACCTCGCCAGTAATCAAGTTTATTCATATTCCAGATATGTCCGTACAAGTAGCTCCGTCAATACTGGCAGCTGATTTTCTGCATTTGGAGAATGACATCCGCCTCGTCAACGAGTGCGGAGATATTTTTCATCTTGATGTGATGGACGGCACCCTCGTGCCGAACATCTCATTCGGTTTTTCGGTAATAGACCAGCTCGCAAAGAAGGCTCAACGTCCGATGGATGTCCACCTTATGGTTGTCCATCCGGAACGCTGGTTCGAAAAGCTCCATTCAGACGGCGTTCAGATGGTGTCTTTCCATTGGGAAGCGTCGAGATGCAGGACGTCCGGTTTAATTGACAGGCTTCACGCCCTTGGAATCAAGGCCGGTGTCGCCATTGACCCGGATGTACCTGTCAGGAAGCTGTTCCCGTATATTGGCAAGGCTGATTATTTCCTGATAATGTCGGTATTTGCCGGCTTCGGCGGTCAGAAATTCATCTATGACAGCATCGACAGGGTCATAACGCTGAAGGCCGAGATAGAAAAGAGGGGAGCGAAGGCTCTGATTGAGGTTGATGGCGGCGTGAACGCCGGCAATGTCCAGGCTCTTCGAGAGGCCGGAGTCGACCTCATCGTCGCGGGAAGCACGGTATTCAGGTCGGACAATCCGGAGGAAGCGATAAAAATGCTCAGGGGCGTCTGAACAGATATTTTTCAAATTCTTCTTGCAATCCGAGTCTGCCGTCTTTCGTGGCCATCTGCCCGAATCGACGGCAGATTGTGTCTGTCAGCACGTCCAATTCAGGTTCAAGGATATAGTTCTTGCCGGTCAATTCCTTGAGACTGACCGGATTCGGCAGTTCGGCTGGCCAGTCCGTCCCGTTAAGGTTAAGTCCTATGCCGACTATGCTCTGCCTTATTGAACTGCCTTCAAGGATGTTTTCAATGAGTATCCCGCAGATTTTCCTGTCACCGGCCCATATGTCGTTGGGCCATTTGATACGCGTACGAACGCCACGGTCCAGAAGATAGTCACGTATGCCCAGGGTGGTGACGCAGGTGACGAGTATCGCCTCGGATGCGCTCAGGCAGGAATGGTTGTAGAGTATGGAGAAAGTCAGATTGTCGCCCGGGGAGGAGAACCAGCCGTGGCTGCCCTGCCCGCGGCCCGCAGACTGACTGCGTGCCGCAATGACTGACAGATTGTCAAGATCTGAAATATGCCTTCTGAGCTCACTGTTCGTGGAATCTGTGTCATTAAACCACAATATGCGCCCGCGCGTATGGGATGGTGTCATTTTTGTTGTATATTTGTAAAATGCAAAGTTAGACATTCCAGATAGAAATATGGCAAATAACAGGAATAACAATAAAAAGAAAGGCAAGAAGACAAAGGTCATCCGCATCAACCTTTCGTGGTTCTATATACTTCTTATCCTGGGTATAGGCTGGATGCTCTTCGGCAACAGCTCTCCGGCAGCACAGAAGATCGAGTGGGCCCAGGTCAAGGAAATGATACTTGACGGAGATGTCAAGGAGATTCATTTCATCCGCAACGATTTCAAGGGCAATGTGACGGTCAAGCCCGACTGCCTGGCCAAATATGGCAATCTCTTTGCCGGTGGCAAGGTTCCTGCCCGTTCTCCTCATTTCTTTTTCCTGACTTCGACAAGATTCGACCCCGAGTCGGCTTTCGAGGAGTTGAACAGTATGCTCCCTGAGGACGGACAGGTAAAGGTCATAATGGAGAATGACGCCAAGATATGGTCGAACGTGCTTGAATGGGTTTTGCCGCTTCTGCTCCTGTTCCTCCTTTGGGGCTGGATGTTCCGTGGAATGAACAAAGGTGTCGGCGGCGGCACAGGTGGCGGGATGAATCCTTTCAATGTCGGCAAAGCCACCGGCAAACTTGCCGACAAGGACAAGGTCAACGTCACTTTCAAGGATGTTGCCGGACTGTACGGTGCAAAGGAGGAAGTGATGGAAATCGTCGATTTCCTCAAGAATCCGAAGAAATACACATCTCTCGGCGGCAAGATTCCAAAGGGAGCCCTGCTTGTAGGCCCTCCGGGTACCGGAAAGACCCTTCTCGCTAAAGCCGTTGCCGGTGAGGCCAATGTTCCGTTCTTCTCGATCAGCGGTTCCGATTTCGTCGAGATGTTCGTGGGCGTCGGTGCAAGCCGGGTACGCGACCTGTTCTCCCAGGCAAAGGAAAAGGCTCCTTGCATAGTCTTCATCGATGAGATCGATGCTGTCGGCCGTGCCCGCGGCAAGAATGCCGGCTGGAGTTCCAATGACGAGCGCGAGAACACCCTGAACCAGCTACTTACAGAGATGGACGGCTTCGGGTCCAACAGCGGCGTCATCGTGCTCGCAGCCACCAACCGTGCCGACATCCTGGACAAGGCTCTTATGCGCGCCGGACGTTTTGACCGTCAGATACACGTGACCCTGCCCGACCTTAACGAACGCAAGGAGATATTCCAGGTCCACATAAAGAACCTGAAACTTTCACCGGATTTCGACCTTGAAGCCATTGCCAAACATACACCGGGATTCTCCGGTGCCGACATCGCCAACATCTGCAATGAGGCTGCGCTTACCGCGGCACGCAAAAACCGTACGGATATCTGCAACCAGGACTTTATGGATGCCGTTGACCGCGTTGTAGGCGGCATCGAAAGGAAGAAGACCATAATGTCAGAGAAGGAGAAAAGGATTACCGCATATCACGAGGCCGGCCACGCCGTAGCCGGTTGGCTGCTGCCGGGATGCGACCCGGTACTTAAGGTCAGCATCATCCCTCGAGGCCAGGCTCTCGGTATCACCTGGAGTCTGCCTGATGAGAAGGTAATGCAGTCCAAGAGCGACCTTATGGACGAGATGTGCTGTCTGGTAGGCGGCCGCGTTGCGGAAGAACTCGTGAATGACGGCGTCCCTTGCACGGGTGCGCTCAGCGATTTCTCCAGGATGACCAAGATCGCCTACTCGATGGTCACATACTTCGGAATGAGCGAAAAAGTCGGCAACCTCAGTTATTATGATGCAGAAGGCTCCGGATACGGATTTACAAAGCCATATGGCGAAAAGACAGCCGAACTTATCGATTCCGAGGCAAAAGCGCTCATCGGGGAGGTGACAAACCGTACAAGAAAACTCCTGAAGGACAATTGGGATGCACTTGACAAGCTTGCCAGGATGCTCATCGACAAGGAAGTCATAATGTCTGATGACATCGAGGCCATCCTTGGTCCCAAGGCAGGGGAGCACGGTGAAGACAGACTCAAGAAAGAGGAAAAAACCATAGAAACAGCATCAGACAATGAATAATTTCGCCAAGAGAAGCATAGCCGGCGTTCTTTTCGTAGCCATAATGACATTCTGCATCACGTTTGACAGAATCACGTATTTCTGCCTTTTCTGGTGCATTATGCTGTATGGGATGAGAGAATTCTACAACATCTCCATCGGTGAATCAATGAAATTGCAGCGCGCGATGGCAACACTAAGCGGACTCTGCGGTTTTCTTGCCGTTTACTTCCGCGAGTGTTATGCCCAGGCATCCGCAACCCTGGTGTCTGTCCTTTCCGGCTGCTGCTTCCTGCTGCTGCTCGCCATACCGATAAGCTGCATCTTCAGGCAGAATCACGAAGACCACGGCAATCTGGCATACATTTATGCGGCATTGCTTTACGTTGCGCTTCCTGTCGCTCTGTCGCCGAAACTGGTGATGGACTTCGTGGCTTTTGACGGGTGGATGCTTCTTTCCCTCTTCATCATCATATGGATGAGCGACTGCGGAGCATATATCATCGGCACGTTGTTCGGTCAGAAACCGGATTCCAGGAAACTTGCACCTTCAATCTCTCCGAAGAAATCCTGGTGGGGATTCTGGGGCTCCGTGGTAATCGGTACGGCCACTGCCGTCGGACTCCATTATTTGACCTGGCTTCCGTTCTCTCTCGTCCACTGTATTGCCGTCGGCGTAATCATCAGTGTCGGAGCCACCTGCGGAGATCTGGTCGAATCTATGTGGAAACGCTATTTCCACGTCAAGGACAGCGGCAACACCATTCCGGGGCACGGGGGAGTGCTTGACCGCTTCGACAGTTCACTCGTTGCCATCCCTCTGGCTTGTATCTACCTTTCGATTTTCGGGCTCATCTGATCAAATAAATGAAGATAGACAAGAACTCATACGGCTCAATTGCGGTAATATATCTCTGCTGCGCAGCGGTCATCACTGCGATGTTCCTGTTTGTAAAGGTGGACTGGCTCGACTGGACGATGACCGGTGTCGCAATTTGGATAGCATTGTGGCAAACCAAGTTCTTTTTGGTTCCCAATAAAAGTGTTGCACATTGTGGCGATAATGTTTTATCGGTTGCAGACGGGAGAGTTGTGATTGTCGAGCAGGAATACGAAGGAGAATACTTGAAACGCGACTGCGTCAAGGTCTCCGTGTATATGAACTTCTTTGACTACCACGCAAACTTCTGGCCGGTGAAGGGCACAGTCACATATTACAAATATCATCCGGGAAAACATTTCTTCGCATTCAAGCCGAAGTCATCACAGGACAATGAGCATACCTGCACGGCAATCAAGACTCCGAAGGGTCACGAGATATTGTTCAAGCAGATTGCCGGAGGCTTCGCCAGACGCATAGTCAACTATGCCAAACCGGGCCTCTCCGTTGAAGCCGGAGCCCAGTGCGGCATCATCAAATTCGGTTCAAGGATAGACTTATTCCTGCCACTGGATGCTCAGATAAAGGTGAAAGTCGGCGATCTCGCCATATCATGCGAATCTGTAATCGCAACCCTTTAGAGTTCTTTGGCAATTGAAAATCATTCAGTTATTTGGAATTGTCATTTGGCTTCGCTATATTTCGGTGTAACGACCGCGTGATGAAAAAACTGACACTAACACTAACGATAGCGGCACTGCTGCTTGTGTACTTGCCTTCACTTCTGGCCAAAGATTATTCGTATTTCAAACTGACCTCCTCAAATGGCTTTCCATCAAAGGTCAATTCTATTTTTGTTGAAGAAAACGGATTCGCCTGGATAGGTGCGCCTGATGGCCTGTATCAACTTACGAGCAGCAATTCCTTTGTTCATCTTACAACGGAGAACGCCCCTGAATACAACAGAGTCCTCCCGGGAAACAATGTCCTGCGAATATTCGGAGACAGCCACAACGTCATCTGGGTTATGACTGACGGCGGCTTCGTAGGCCTTAAGACGAAGCTTCATTTTCCGGAGAATGAAAACATCATCGGGGTGGATGGCAGGGCAGTAGCATATTGCGCCTGCGAGATCGGTGACTGTGTTTATTTCGGCGGCGATAACTGCATCTGGAAATACGATTATGGGACCGGGGCCTTCTCCACTGTTTTTTCAGCCAGTTCGACGCCTTCATTCAGAATAAAGGACCTGCTCCACGGAGCCGGGAACGGAGGCAATGACCTGCTGGTGTTCAAGAGCGGTGGCGGACACTTCATTTATGACACAAGGAACAAGTTTGTCCGTGAGTCCGTTTTTAAGAACAGCACCGACTTCTACGAATCCTACGTTGATTCCAACGGGAATCTCTGGCAGGGCATATATCACGGCGGCTACTATTGCATCAGCCCCGACGGGCAGGTAATATGCCATATCACGAAAAAACACGGCCTTACAAGCGAAACCATACTCTGCTTCCAGGAAGTCGGCGATGAAATGTGGATAGGCACCGAAGGCGGCGGCATAAACATATTCAACTTCAAGACTATGGAACTCAGCACCCTTGAGCATAATCAGCATTTCAGGGGGTCTCTTCCGACGTCAACGGTGACATCGATGTTTGCCGACCACAACGGACGCATATGGTGCTGTTCCCCGAATATCGGCGCATTTGTCATCTCCGAATCAAATATCAAGAACTATGGCTCCGAACTTGTCACCTGGTCACCGTCGTTCGAGGGCTTTTCGGCCTTGTTCCAGGACGGAGCGCAGGATGATATCTGGATCGGAACAACCGGAGCGGGTATCTACCGTTTTGACACTGGTACGGAACGGTTCGAATCCATCAGGTCAACGGAAGGGCTGTCGGTCATCAGCATAGGAAGACTTGACGACAACAACCTGGCACTCACGTCCTCCAACAATGGCGGATACATCCTTGACAAGCGGACAGGTGCACTTCATAGTGTGAGCGCAGAGAATGAAAAGGCATTCTTCTACACCAATACCACAAATGACGGCACCTTTGTCGACACTGACGAGCAAGGAAGGGTGCTGACATTCAGCACAGCCATCATAAGATATGACGTCAACACGAAGGAAGAAGAGTTTATCGATCTGTCCTCTCTGGACCTCACGTCATCCCTGCGTCCCGTCCAAGGCTCAAAGTGCAGGTTCATTGAGGATGGCAGGTGCCTGTACGAATGGGATGAAGAACGCCCTGAAAAGCTCAAACCCGTCTACAGGCACGAATCGACCTGTTCCCTCAGAGGAGGGTCGATGGACGGCAACGGCGTCATTTGGTTTGCGTCCGAGAATGGCTTCTGGTCATTCAATACTACAGATCACAAAGTCTCGTCGTTCCCTCAGAAATTCAGCGGTACGCCTTCCTCGGTACTTTGCGATGCAAACAACAACGTCTGGCTGACCACATCAGACCATATCTTCTCGTATTCTCCAAAGGACGACAGGGTCGTCACCTTGTCTGAGATTGACGGAGTGAGAAGTGACGTGTTCTCTCAAAATGCCAAACTGGCAACCGAGGATGGAAATGTATATCTGGCAGCTCAACGTTCTTTCCTCCGGATTACACCTGATTTCCCGTTCAAGGATAATGAGACCCCCGACATCAGCATCATATCGGTTTCGGTTGACAACAAGTTGGTCCGGGATATAAGGAATCTCAAGGTCCCTACTAACAACAGGACGGTAGCAATCAATTTCTTTGCAAACACAAACGACATTCTGTCCGCCAGAATGTACCGCATCCACGTGGACGGTCCCGCCGGCCATGACTATGTTGAAGAAACTTCCAGACCTGTCATCAGATTGAGGCAGGTATCGCCCGGTACTCATCACATCAGGGTCTCCTATACTAATGCTGACGGAACCTGGACGGAACCGCAACAGATTTATTCGCTCGATGTCAAGAGACCGTATTACTCCTCTCCGTGGTTCCTGCTGCTGGCGGGAGCGTTCCTGCTCTGGTTCCTGTTCCTGTTAAGAAAGGTCGCCCTTTCAAGACGGGAGGAAATAAAGGAGATGGAGGAAGAAAGGTATAATTTCCTTGTAGATGTAAATCACGAGCTTCGTACGCCGCTGACATTGGTCAAAGGGCACTTGAAACGGTTGAGAAATGATACTGAAATCGATGAGAAGACACAGCAGACTCTCAACAAGATTCTGATTCAGACCAACAAGATGTCATCCCTTCTGAATACTATTCTGACTACTTCCAAGATAAAGGAGGGCCTGTCGAGACTTGACATTTCATCCGTAGATTTCAATGACTGGCTCCGTTCGATAGCAGCCGAGTTCTATGATGAGGCATTGTCACACAATATGAAGATCGTTCTCAGGCTTGACCCGACTATCGGGATGGTACCGATGGATGACAACCTTATGAAGATAGTGTGCTACAACCTGATTGCAAATGCCATCAAGCACAATTCGGCGGGGCACCATATTACTATATGGTCAGGATGGGACGACAAAAAGCCGAATACGATCAAGGTCGGCGTGAAGGACCACGGGTCAGGCATCGGTGTCATCAATACGGACAAGTTGTTTGACGGCTTCTACAAGGTCACCGAGGAGGAAACCGGATTCGGACTTGGTCTGGCGTACTCGAAGTCCCTCGTCGAAGCTCATAAGGGCAGAATCGGGGCATTCAACAATACCGGCGACCAGGGTGCGACTTTCTGGTTTACGATACCGGCAGGCCCGGATACGCGCAGAACAGAGGAAAAGATTATGAATGCCGTGCGCAATCGCGCCAGAAAGATCGAGAACAAGACCATCCAGGACAAGACCATACTCTTTGTTGATGATGACGCCGACCTCAGGACGTTCATATATGACGAACTGAAGAGATTCTGCCAGGGCGTTCTTCTCGCTTCAAGCGCCGATGAGGCATTGAACATACTTCACGACAACGAAGTCGATGCCGTCATAACCGACACGGCAATGCCAGGAAAAGATGGCTTTGACCTATGCGGTGAGATCAAGTCAACACCTCAGTATTTTCACATTCCTGTAATTATGCTTACTGCTGAAAATGATGAGATAACACGCGGCAAAGGCCTCCTGTGCAAGGCGGATTACTTCCTGCCAAAACCTTTCGAGATAGACAGCCTGCTTGCAATCCTTGATTTCAAGTTCAATCCTGTAAGACGAAAAGAACTTGAAGAGGAGTTGGAAAAGGAGTAAAAAAAATCGCCGGGCTCATCACGAGGCCGGCGGTTTGTTAAAAAGTACTATTGTTTGTATTTGAGCACTGCAAAGATAAGCTCTATTATTTTTACAAACAACACCTTAATTAATAAAAATATTCATTTTTTCTTATTTGGTAATTCAAATTGTTAATTTGGAATAATGGCGAAAAAGACAACAATTGAACATATGTTCAACTCCATAGCACCGGAATACGACAGGTTAAACCACCTTATGTCATTGAATATGGATAAGTTGTGGCGACGGAGAGCACTTCATAAAATTGTCACGAAGGACAAATCCCAGACAATTCTCGACATTGCGTGCGGAACCGGTGATTTCAGTATTGCGATAGCGGAACACGCCAATCCGATGACAGTTGTCGAAGGGATTGATATTTCAGAAGGGATGCTGGATGTGATGCGTGCGAAGCTTGCCGGGAGGGGATTGGAGAGTCGCGTGAGCGCCCGGCTGGGCGACAGCGAGTCGCTGCCTTATCAGGACGACTCTTTCGACAGGGTTACCATCGCCTTTGGCATACGGAATTTCGAGCACCGGGAAAAAGCCTTGGAAGAGATACTCAGAGTCCTCAAGCCGGGAGGTCGTCTGGTCATACTCGAACTGTCCATCCCTACAAATCCACCGGTAAGGTTTGCATTCGAGTTTTATTTCACTAAATTCGTACCCCTGATCGGTGGAAAGATTTCAGGTGACAGGGATGCATACAGTTATCTCCCCGATTCGGTCATAAAATTCCCCGGTAAGAAAGAGTGGATTGCCACAATGGAGTCCTGCGGATATGAAAGGGTAACCCATAAAGCATTCACATTCGGAATCTGCAGGATGTATACAGGAGAGAAGAAATGAAAGTCAAAGCCTGCCTTAAATCAATGAGACTCAGGACGCTGCCTCTTTCCCTGGCTGGCGTCGTTCTTGGTATCTCCATAGCCGCTTCACGTGGCGGAACCAGCATACCGGTGATTATCACCCTCGTGCTGACCGCCTCGCTGCTGCAGATTCTCTCCAACCTGTCCAATGAACTGGGAGATACACTCCACGGCACGGATACGGACGAGCGTCAGGGAATACATTATTCCCTTCAGGATGGCGATATCACCATACCGGAAATGAAACGTCTGATTTTCATTGCCGCCATTTCCTGCTGTGTCTGCGGAGCTCTGATGGTGTTCCTCTCCTTCGGTACCTTCTTCGCCCTCGAACCGGTTCTGTTCATCCTTCTCGGTGCCGCCGCCATATGGGCTGCGATGCATTACACGCTTGGCGACAATCCATACGGATATCGCGGGCTGGGTGACATATTCGTGTTCATATTCTTCGGACTCGTCTCCGTATGCGGCAGCTGCCAGATCTGTCTTCACGACATTTCCGGTACTCTTGAATACTGTATCCTGCCTGCAAGCAGCATAGGATTCTTCAGCATTGGAGTGCTGAATGTGAACAATACAAGGGATATGAAGACAGACGCTGCCAACCGCATCACGACGGCCATAAGACTGGGTGCCACAGGTGCGAGGATATATCAGACGGTTCTGATCGTTCTGGGGTGGGTGGCGATAATCGTCAATACACTGTGGCACGGAGGTGCGGTCTGGTATCTGTTCCTGATTCCGCTGTTCGTCACTCACCTGAAAGGCGTGTGGACGATGGAGGGAAGGGGCCTGGACAAAATGCTGCCGTTGCTCGTTATGAGCACATTTGTCTTTTCTTTGGTTGTGGGACTGGGACTTTAGGTTCTTCGTCCGGAGGGCCGAGAATTTCGTCGACCAGACTGTATGCCTCGCTGAGAGATGTTACAAGCCTGTCGTATTGCTTCCTGTCATTTTCGGTGAACTTTTCCGGTTCAAGTTCTACGTGAGGGACAGATTCATCGATATTGCAAAGATTATCCTCAATCTCCAAAACAGTGGTCTCGATTGTGTCAAGAAGGGACCCGATCTGCTTCAATTGCAAGATAGCCTCTTCGATGGATTTGATTTCCTTGGAGAATTTCATAGTTGGCAATGATTATCGATTCTTTTTTCAAAAGTAGCAAAAAAACGGCATATAATTTGTATCTTTATGATGCAATAAATAACCTAATATCTAAAACAGATGAAATCATTAGTAAAATTTGCTGTTGCAGGTGCAATGCTCCTCTTCGGCTGCATGGCTGCAAACGCACAGCCTCAGTTTGACCCCGACCAGATGGCTCAGATGCAGGTTGACCAATTGAAAGAAACCGTAAAGATTGACGATGCCCAGAGCGCAAAGGTTCTTGAAATTTTCAAGGAGAACGGCAAGGCTATGGGCGAAATGTTCCAGGGCGGCGGTTTCGATATGGACAAGATGCAGAAGCTTCAGGCAGACCGCGACAAGAAACTCAAGGAAGTTCTCGGTGATGACAACTTCGCAAAGTTCCAGAAAGCAGAGCAGGAGCGTATGCAGGCTATGATGGGTGGCGGCTTCGGCGGCTTCTAGCAGTCCTACCTGATTCTGAAGTTACGCTCGACGACAGTATAGATTTCGTCGAGCGTTTTTTCGTCCTTGCCGGCAATGCAGAAAATGGCGAGGACGCCTTTTTTAATCTCCTGGGTGAAGAATTTCATAGGGGAGTCATCCTCGCACAGTGCCTCGAAGCCGAATGCATTCTTCCCGTTGAACTTCACTTTGAAGATAGGTTGGAAATCTTCGGGGTCATCGTCTGAAAAACCGACCATATCGGCATAATTTGAAAACGCCTGGTCTTCTGCCGTGGTGTCTTCCGGCATTTCGCCGACATAGACGTCGATCATACCCTCGTCACGCTTATCGTTCCGGTTGTACAGATGCGCTTCGAGATGAGATATCTCCGCACCGGATTCATCAATATATGTATCTGATTCCTTCTGCCATCGGGTCGGCAGATTCAAAGTGATGTCAAAAGCCATATCAGTGTCGTTTTCCTGCAAAGTTAGGAGTTGTTTTGAAATGATTAAAAAAATATTTGGTAAATTTGACGGATAATAGCTTTTTTATGAAAATCGGTTTCGACAAGGAAAAGTATCAGAAGATACAATCTGAGCACATCAAGGAGAGAATCGCACAGTTCGGTGATAAATTGTATATGGAATTCGGCGGAAAACTTTTCGACGACAACCACGCAAGCCGCGTTCTCCCCGGTTTCGAGCCTGACAGCAAGCTCAAGATGCTCAGCGAGTTGAGTGACTGTGCAGAAATCATCATCGTCATCAGCGCCGTCGATATCGAGAAAAACAAGATACGCGGGGATCTGGGTATCACATACGATATGGATGTGCTCCGCCTGCGCGAAGAGTTTGTCAGCAGGGGCTTTCTCGTCAGTTCGGTCGTCATCACTCATTTCAACGGCCAGTCGAGCGCAACTGCATTCCGCAACCGTCTAAAGAGGCTCGGCATCAAGACTTATTTCCATCATACCATCGAGGGGTATCCGCAGAACATCGCCCTGATCGATTCCGATGAAGGATTCGGCAAGAACGACTATGTTGAAACCACAAGGCCGCTCGTTGTCGTGACCGCACCTGGTCCGGGCAGCGGGAAAATGGCTGTCTGCCTCAGCCAGCTCTATCAGGAACACAAACGGGGCATAAAGGCCGGGTATGCCAAGTTCGAGACATTCCCTATCTGGAACCTGCCTCTCAAGCATCCTCTGAATGTGGCGTATGAGGCGGCTACGGCCGACCTGAACGATGTCAATATGATTGACCCGTTCCACCTTGAGGCTTATGGCAAGACCGCAGTCAACTATAACCGTGACATCGAAATATTCCCGGTTTTGAATGCTCTCTTCGAGGGTATTTATGGCGAAAACCCGTACAAGTCTCCGACCGATATGGGAGTCAATATGATAGGCTACTGCCTTAGCGATGAGGACGTGTGCTGCAAGGCCGCCTGCGATGAGATCATACGCCGTTACTATTCGGCACTCGACAAGCTGGCCGACGGGGAGTGCAATGACAACGAGGTCAACAAGATCGCGCTTCTGATGAAACAGGCCAAAATATCCACCGATTTCCGAAAGGCCACCATCGCAGCCCGTCAGCGCAAGGAGAAATCCGGCAAGGCATCGGCAGCGATCGAACTTGCCGACGGCACGCTTATCAGCGCGGAGACCAGCGACCTCCTCGGCCCGAGCGCCGCGCTCATCCTCAATGCCGCAAAGCATCTGGCCGGTATCGACCACAGCATCAAGCTCATCCCTCAGAATATGATTGAGCCTATCCAGAAGACAAAGGTGTCATTCCTGCACGGGCATAACCCGCGCCTGCACACGGATGAAGTGCTTGTCGCCCTGTCAATACTCAGCACGGAAGATGACAACTGCCGCAGAGCTCTGGAAACCCTTCCTCAATTCAACGGGTGTCAGGTCCATTCCACGGTAATGCTCAGTGAGGTTGACCGGAAGATTTTCAAGAAGCTCGGCGTCGGCCTTTCCTGCGATCCCGTCAAGAAGGATTGAGCATATAAATCGAGTACTGAACCAAAACCAAACACATTCTACCAATATGAAAGTCAACGTCCGCGAAGTCGGGACCAGAAAAGAACTCAAGGAGTTCGTCCATTTCCCGAATGAACTGTACAAGGCGTGTCCCTATTATGTCCCGCAGATCGAATCTATGGACAGGAACATCCTTGACCCGCAAAAGAATCACGCATTTGAAGTGTGCGAGGCCAAATATTGGCTTGCATACGATGAATGCGGCAAGGTGGTCGGCCGCATTGCCGGAATAATCAACCACGCATACAACAAGAAGGTAGGGGAGAACATCTGCCGGTTCGGCTGGTTGGATTTCGTGGAGGACAAGGATGTGCTTGGCGCGCTGCTTTCAAGCGTCGAGGCTTACGCCCGCGAGAATGGACTTGACAAGATGAACGGTCCTGTAGGATTTCTGGAATTCGATGCCTCAGGTATCCTTGTCGATGGCTTTGACAAGCTTCCTACAGCTTACGGCAAATACAATTCGCCGTACTATGATCCTATGATTAAGGAATTCGGATACGAGAAGGACACTGACTGGGTCGAGTATTCCATCGACCTTTCCGAATATAGGAACGACAGGAATGCAAGAGCCTCGAAACTGATTCGGGAACGCTTCAACCTGCATCAGGCAAAAATCACGACCCACAAGGACATCGCCCGATACGTGGACGGCATATTCGAACTTATGAACCGCAGTTATTCAAGAATTCACGGTTATTCCGAACTGACTCCCGGCCAGCTTGAGGACCTGAAGGCCCAGTTTATGCCGACCACCAACCCGAACCTGCTTTCAGTGGTGCTGGATTCTTCAGATAAGGTTGTCGGTTTCATGATCTGGATGCCGTCTCTTTCCAAAGCTATGATAAAGGCCGGCGGACACCTCTTCCCATTCGGATGGTACCATATATTGAAGGCGCTGCACAAGAATGACACGGCGGACACCTTGCTTGTCGCCGTCGATCCTCAATACGAAGGCAAAGGTCTGAATGCGATATTCTTCGACAAGATGTATTCCGGTATGAAGAAGGTCGGTATCAAATATCTTGAGTCAACGCGCGAACTTGAGGACAATATGCACGTAATCAACCTTTCCTCACACTACAACCGTACCCTGGTCAAGCGCGCCCGCTGTTATTTCAAGAACATCTGACAGGAATCACACGTTCGCGATGCTCATAATGTCGGCGAAGACACCGGCAGCGGTGACGCTGGCACCGGCGCCATAGCCCTGGATGAGCATAGGGTGCTTGTTGTAACGCTCTGTGGTAAGCAGAATGATATTGTTCGATCCCTCAAGGACATAGAATGAGTGACCCTCCTTGAATTCCTGAAGGGAGACCGAGAACTTGCCGTCTTCCATCTTTGCGACGAAACGCCAATGCTTGTGCTCGGCTTCCAGACGTTTCCGGCGTTCTTCGAAATCGGCGTCGAGGGAAGGCAGCTTCTGCCAGAATTCCTCCATCGAACAGTTGAAGAAATCTGCAGGAATGAAAAGGTTGGCGTCAACGTCTTCCTGATTGACTTTGTAACCTGCTTCGCGGGCAAGGATGACCAGCTTGCGTATCACATCCTTGCCAGAAAGGTCGATACGAGGGTCAGGCTCGGAGAAGCCCTGCTCCTTGGCCATACGTACCGTTTCGCTGAAAGGAATGTCGGCGGAGATGGTGTTGAAGATGAAGTTCAGGGTACCGCTGACAACGGCCTCGATCTTGAGAATCTTGTCGCCGCTGTTGCGCAAAGCGTTGATTGTGTTGATGATAGGAAGGCCCGCGCCGACATTGGTCTCGAAAAGGAACTTGACGTTGCGCTTGTGGGCAAGCTCCTTGAGCGAAGCATAGTTCTCGTAGTCGGAGGAGGCGGCGACCTTGTTGGCTGCAACGACCGAGATGCCGTGCTCAAAGAAATCCTTGTAAAGTGTCGCGACATCCGCGCTTGCTGTACAATCGACGAAGACGGAATTGAAGATATTCATTCCTATGACTTCGTCGCGGAGCTTTCCAAGATCAAGAGGAATACCGGCCGCCAGCTGCTCCTTATATGTGGAAAGATCGATGCCGTCGCGGCAGAATATGCCCCGGGTGCTCCGTGCAATGCCAACCACGTTGAGTTTCAGTCCGTGGCGCTTCATAAGCTTCGACCGCTGGCTTGCAATCTGCTCGATGAGGTTCCCGCCTACCGTGCCGATACCGCAGATGAAGAGATTGAGCTCCTGATATTCTGAAAGGAAGAAACTGTCGTGTATGACATTCAACGACTTGCGGAGGAACTTCTTCTCCACGACAAACGAGATGTTGCGCTCTTCCGTACCCTGGGCGCAGGCTATGATGCTGATGCCGTTGCGGCCGAGCACGCTGAAAAGCTTGCCGGCAACACCTGCATTGCTTTTCATCTTCTCGCCGACGATGGCTACCGTGGCGAGGTCGCGGAGCAGCTGCACAGGCATCATCGATCCTTCGGAGATTTCGTGACTGAACTCCCTGTTAAGGACTTCACACGCGAGATCTGCATCAGACTCGTTGATACCAAGAGAAATATGCGTCTCGGAAGAGGACTGGCTGACGAGGAAAACACTGATATTGTTGCGTGCAAGCGCATTGAATATCCTGCTGTCGACGCCGACGATACCTGCCATCGAAGCGCCTGAAACAGTAATCACGCAGGTATCGCTGATGGATGAGATGCCGGTCACGGCGCGGCCGGAAGCACTGCTCTTCTGACGGATTACAGTGCCGCTGGCGGAAGGGTTGAATGTATTCTTGATAAGAACCGGGATATCTTTCGGGCAGACAGGGTAGAGTGCAGGCGGGTAGATAACCTTCGCGCCGAAGTTGCAAAGCTCCATTGCTTCTGCAAAGCTCAGTTCGTCAATGACATAGGATGTCTTGATGATACGCGGGTCAGCAGTCATGAACCCGTCGACGTCAGTCCAGATTTCCAGGCACTCGGCATCCAGGGCAGCAGCGATGATGCTGGCGGTATAGTCCGATCCGCCGCGTCCGAGATTGGTAATCTGGCCGGAAGCGGAATCGGTTGAGATGAATCCGGGAACGACAGCGATCTCCTTGCGTTCTGCAAAGCCCTTGAAAGTCGACTTGACAAGGTTCTCCGTCACTTCCGAATCAAGGACGACCTTGCCTTCCATACGTGTAGTCCTGATGAAATCAAGGGAATCATATAGTTTGGACCCCTCGATGAGGCTCGAAACAATCCGGGACGATATCCTCTCGCCGAAGCTGACAATCTCGAACCTGGTCTTTTCCGGCAGGACCTTCAGGGTGAAAACACCCTCAAGAAGGGCCATAAGGGACACAAGAAGGTCATCTGCAGCGTCGTTCAAGGTCTCTTTTGACGCTGCGGGGAGATCGAGGCCTTCTATTACCCGGTGATGACGTTCACAAATGTTCCTATAAGACGCAAGCCACGATTCGTCGCCGCGTTCTGCAAGCGCAGATGTGCTTAAAAGCATATCAGTGACTCCGGAAAGAGCCGATACAACAACTACGACGCTCTCATCGCGGGAGCATACAATCTGCTTGACGTTGTTGAGGGCTTCAACAGAGCCTACCGAAGTCCCTCCGAATTTCAGAACATTCATACTACTAACTTTCTGCTTTTGCCGGCATCCAAACATACGGATGCCGATAATTGTCTGCTAATGTAGCGATTATTTTCCAAATAAATGACCGAGGAAAAGCTTTTTCTCGCTTTCGGACATACCGCGACGGGCGGCATAGGCGTCAAGGTCGGAATCCGACACGTGACGTATATCATTATAGGAAGCCAGCGGATGGGCTATTGCCAGACCGCAAACGCTGGCCTCCGGTATCATTGCACAAGATTCAGTAAGGGTTATCCCCAATTCGGGCGGGAGCTGGGCCAGAACGTCTCTCTTGAGGCTGTGGTCGGGGCAGCAGGCATACCCGATTCCCGGACGGATATGCTTTATTCCCAGTTGCGCTCCCATCCATTCGGAAGCCGCTTCGGCTAGCGTCACGCGTACTGCGTGGGCGACAAGGTCTTCGGACGGAGATGATTGCACTACAGTGGCGGCAAACAGTCCCAACTGGCTGCTTCCCGAGGCAGGGAAGTAGTCGGCCAGGGAGGCACCGTCGCGCAGCATAGGCAGTCGGAAAGCGGGAGTGACGATGTCGTCGCCTTCGCGGTGAGCGTCATAGAAGCTGAGCGCGAGACGGACCTTCAGTCCGGCCGTCTCAAGATAATCCAGAGCCTCGCGACGCAGGCCGTCGCCTTCGCAATGACTGCATTTCACGCCACAGACTGCAAAGAACATCCTCCAATCAAAGTGCTCCATAAAAATCTCCGAATACATCTCGCTGAAAGGAATATCCTTGAACGACGTCTTCGTGAAACCGTCCGGGATAACAGGCTCGACAGGCTTTGCAAGCGCCGAAGACCTGAGCGCAACCAACTTTTTGCGTTCCTTCAGTTCATCGGCGATAAATGATTCTTTATCAATAAGATATTTCTTCGCCATCACTGCCGTAGCAGAAGCATCCGATCCATAGTGGACATTAGGATAGAGCGGTGCCAGACGGACAGCGGTATGAACCGCCGAAGCAGCCGCCCCGCCTACGAACAACGGGATGTCCATCCCCCTTGCCGTCATCTCCGAACATATCTCTTCCATCCTGTTGAGCGACGGCGTTATCAGACCGCTTACGCCTACAGCGACGGCTCCAAGCCCGCCCGCCTTGTCGAGAATGTCGGCACAAGGCACCATAACTCCCAGGTCAACCACTTCGAAGCCGCTGCAATTCAGCACGATTGCCGTGATATTCTTGCCGATGTCGTGAACATCTCCCTGCACGGTCGCAATCACGAACACAGGCCTTCCCGATCCCTCAGATGAATCTCCCATATAAGGTTGCAGCACAGAGACCGCCTCCCTCATCACCTTCGCCGATTTGACCACTTGCGGAAGGAACATCTTCCCCGCGGCAAACAGCTCTCCAACCCGCTCCATACCACTCATCAGCGGCCCTTCAATCACTTTTACGGCCGACTTCAAAACACCATACGCCTCCAGAGCCTGTGACTCGATATCGGCCGACGCTCCCTTCACAACCGCCGCCGCCAGCCTCTCCATCGGGTCAGAATCCGCGGCCGACGACGAAGCCGACTGTCCACTTTGCGTAGCGTTTTCCCTTGTGGCTGACTGCTGACGCGACAGTTCTGCCTGCGTAGCGTTTTCCCTTGCTTCAGCGAAGTAGACAGAACCTGTCGCAGAAGCACCAAGGCCACAAGAAGCAAACTCCACAAGCCGCGACGTCGCCTCCGCATCAGTATCAAAGATCACATCCTCCACACACCTCCTCAGCTCCGGATCAATCTCATCATATATCTGAAGCATCTGCGGATTCACTATCGCCATATCAAGACCGGCACGGATTGCGTGATAAAGAAAAACCGAATGCATCGCCTCACGCACGACATTATTGCCACGGAAAGCAAAAGAAAGATTCGACACGCCTCCGGAAGTCTTCGCCCCCGGAAGATTCGCCTTGATCCAGCGCACCGCCTCGATGAAGTCAACTCCGAAGCGTGCGTGCTCCGCGATTCCTGTTCCTATCGACAGGATGTTGCAGTCAAAGATAATATCGCTTGCCGGCACTCCAGCAGCAGTCAGAAGATCATAACTGCGTCTGCAAATAGCAATCTTCCGGTCATAAGTGACCGCCTGTCCCTCCTCATCAAACGCCATCACGACCATTGCTCCGCCGAGGCTCCTTATTTCAAGCGCCTTGCGCAAGAACTCATCACGGCCATCCTTCAGGGATATCGAATTCACTATGCACTTTCCCTGAACATTCTTAAGACCCTCAAGGACAGTCTCCCAATGCGAAGAATCTATCATAAGGGCCGCCTTCGCAATAGCCGGTTCACCGGCGATACGACGAAGGAAGGTCCGCATCTTAGCCTTCGAATCGACCATAGGGTCGTCCATATTTATGTCAATCACATCAGCACCGCCCTCGATCTGAGCCTCAGCTATACGCAAAGCCTCATCCCAGCTATCCTCCGCCACCAGACGCGCAAACTTCCTCGATCCCGCCACATTCGTCCTCTCCCCGACATTCAGGAAATTCCTCTCCGGAGATATCTCCACCGACTCCAGCCCCGACACAAACAGAC
>JAZLGQ010000021.1:0-12679 GCA_045616385.1 Candidatus Cryptobacteroides sp. | reverse complement strand
GGTGTCGACCTGTTTGATGGCCGCCGCGTGTATGATGACGTCAATGTCCTCGCAGGCACGCCTGAGCCTGTCTGCATCTCTGACGTCTCCGATGAAATACCTTATCTGCGGATACTTTTCCTCAGGGAAAATCTGTTTCATCTGAAACTGCTTCAACTCTCCCCTGGAGTATATTACCACTCTTTTGACGTTGGGATATCTTTCGAAGATGGTTTCTACGAATTTCTTTCCGAAGGAGCCTGTGCCTCCTGTGATGAGGACTGATTTGTTGTTGAGCATAATGATATGTTGTTCTTTTATCTTGTAAAAGTAACATATTTTATGCAAATGTGCAAAGCGGCTTCATTCCAGTATCGTGCTTGAATAGTCGTTGATCCCGTTGACGGTCAGTTCGACGCGTATTATGGAGTTTCGTGCCACAGGCGGCAGGTCGACGGGGAAACTGCATTCGACCCCCTTGATCCTGCAGGTGAATTCGAGGCTTGTCCGCGGACTGCCCAGAGTCGTTTCAGGAGTGTCGTTGGGATAACAGAACAGGCTGAGGTTGGGGTATTGGGTGTAGAATCCGACATCGCAGGGGAGTCAGCATTATCTGATTGACGGATTCCGGGCCGCCGGACAGACTGACGGAGGCTGTGCCGGTGAGAAGAGTGCGGGTGTCTTCGTTGTCATATATGAAAATGTCCAGCTTTTCGATAGCATAGTCTTCCAGCCTGCATTTTGTATAGTAATCAATCGTGATGCTGCTCATTTCTACGGCAGTGCTGTCGGAGGATTCCCTTCCGGATGTGTCTTCTGTGATTTGGATGTCGTCCCTCTGGCAGGAATGAACCGTCA
The DNA here is from genome assembly GCA_045616385.1 of Candidatus Cryptobacteroides sp. Classification (GTDB taxonomy): domain Bacteria; phylum Bacteroidota; class Bacteroidia; order Bacteroidales; family UBA932; genus Cryptobacteroides. The sequence goes on along the minus strand of JAZLGQ010000021.1, from coordinate 11,842 downwards.
AGGCCGGAATAATGTTCATTATCAATAGCACTGTAGAAGACTCGGCGCACAGTTTTTTGAGCAGAGTGCCCAAACCTGGAGACTGTGCGAGAGGGTTTTTGTTCCGGCCTTTAGGTTCCATAATCAAGAAGTATTTCTCTCGGTTGCAAAGCTATGGAACCTGACTGCCATCGCAATGAAATCTGCAAAAACATTCCTCAAAAAGCGAAGAATTTTATGATTCCGTTTTTATTTTGATGCGTTTTCGTTTTTTTTCGGACATCTTTTTCTATATTCGCATAAACATACCATCGAAACGACACTGATACTATGAATATCAAAGCCATTATCCTGGCGGCCTGCACGCTCGCATCGGCGATGTGCATAAGTTCCTGCTCTAAAGGCAGACCCCTCGTAGATGATCCCGCTACAGGGGACGCCACCTATGAAATCACTTCGTTTTTCTATGAAACGAGCGCTCCCAATCTGACCGATGCGCAGCGGAAACAGGCATCCATCGATCTTGAGGATGCTCTTCGCAAGGATTGCGTGAAACTGATCGGCAAGGATTATGATTTTGCCAAGGTTGCCTTTGACGGCGCGATTATTCCTTATACCGGCTCAGATTACAAGCCGTACTCAATGGATATCGTGATCACCTGTTACAAGGGAGGGCTGGCAATCAAGACCTACACCAAGAAATCGGAAGGAGTATGAGCGGATCTCCGCAGCGGCGACTGCTGACCGCATAGATTCGCATCCGCTCAAGAATTAATTTCCGCCAATCGAAGGCAAATAAAAATGAAGCTGGCCAAAAAGCAATTCAGGCCAGCTTCATTCGGTTATTGGATGGGGATGCTATGCTCCGAAGTTGTCGAAGAGGATGTTCTCCGGCGCAACACCGAGGGAGTCCAGGAGGTCGACAACGCATTTTGTCATCATCGGAGGACCGCACATGAAGTACTTGATGTCTTCTGGAGCGTCGTGCTGCTTGAGGTAGGTCTCGTACATCACGTTATGAACGAAGCCTGCGGTGTAGGCAACACCTGCTGCATCTGCTGCAGGATCCGGACGGTCGAGTGCAAGGTGGAACTTGAAGTTCGGGAACTCCTTCTCGATTTCGGCGAAGTCTTCGAGATAGAAGGCTTCCACGAGGGCGCGTGCGCCATAGAAGAAGTGAACCTTGCGACCTGTCTTGAGGGTCTTGAAGAGTTGCATGATGTGTGAGCGGAGAGGTGCCATTCCGGCACCGCCGCCGACGAAGATGTACTCGATGTCGTCAGGATCGTTCTTCGGAAGAAGGAACTCTCCGTAAGGGCCGCTGATCATTACCTTGTCGCCCGGCTTGCGGGTGAAGACGTATGATGAAGCGATACCCGGGTTGACAGGGAGGAGCTTCGGACCGAGCTCGCGTGGAACGCTGCGGTCGAACGGTGGAGTAGCGATGCGGACATTGAGCTTTATGATGCCTTTCTCACCTGGATATGAGGCCATGGAGTATGCACGGATAGTGTCCTCAGGGTTGGAGGAATGAAGGTTGAAGAAACCGTATTTCTCCCAGTCTGCGCGATATTCAGGCTCGACTTCGATATCCTTGAAATCAAGTTCGTACTTAGGGATGTCGATCTGGATGTACTCACCGGACTTGAATTCGAGGTTCTCGCCCTCAGGCAGCTTGACGGTGAACTCCTTGATGAAGGTAGCCACGTTCTTGTTGGAGATGACCTCGCACTCGAGCTTCTTGACGCTCAGCGCGCTCTCTGCAACCTGAATCTTGAGATTGTCCTTGACCTTGACCTGGCAGCCGAGGCGCCAGCCGTCCTTGATCTGCTTGCGGTTGAAGAAACCGACTTCGGTAGGAAGAATCTCGCCGCCGCCCTCTTCTACGATTACTTTGCACTGGCCGCAGTTGGCCTTGCCGCCGCAGGCTGACGGGAGGAAGATCTTCTCGCCGGCGACCGTGCCCATAACGCTGCTGCCAGGGGTGACGTTGAGCTCCTTCTTGCCGTTGTTGATGTCGAGCTTGACTGTACCCTTGGGGGTGATGGCGTTCTTAACGATAAGAAGAGCGGCTACGAGTATCACCGTAATGATTACGATGAATACTACTGCAAGAATTATTGTTGAATTCATATTGCGGTCCTCCTAAAGTTGAATGCCCATAAAAATCATAAATGCCATACCCATCAGACCTACGGTGATGAAGGTGATGCCTATGCCCTTGAGCGGTGCAGGAACGTTGCAGTAGCTCATCTTTTCGCGGATGGCCGCAAGGCAGACGATCGCGAGGTACCAGCCGATGCCGGAACCGAGGGCGTATACTGCAGATTCACCGAAGTTGGCGAAGTCTTTCTGCTGCATGAAGAGTGAGCCGCCGAGGATGGCGCAGTTTACGGCGATGAGAGGCAGGTAGATACCGAGCGAAGAGTAGAGTGACGGGAGGAACTTCTCCACTATCATTTCCACGAGCTGGGTGAACGCTGCAATTACGGCAATGAAGATGATGAAGCTGAGGAAGCTCAGGTCGACATTGGCGAATTCAGGGTTGAGCCACTTCAGCGCTCCAGGCTGCAGGACGAACTTGTTCAGCAGGTAGTTGAGCGGAAGTGTGAAAAGGAGCACGAAGATAACAGCGAGGCCGAGGCCGTTGGCTGTCTTCACGTTCTTCGATACTGCCAGGTATGAACACATACCGAGGAAGTATGCGAAGATCATATTGTCAACGAAGATTGACTTTACGAATAAGCTTACGTATTCCATAGGGCGTCGCGATTATTTTTCCTGAAGGTCCTTGTCACAGGCGCGGTGTACCCAGATGATGCATCCGAGGAGGATGAGCGCGAACGGTGGCAGGATTACAAGGTTGTTTGGAATGTATGAGGCAGGGAGGACCTGGAATCCGAGGAGGGTGCCGCTTCCGAGGAGTTCGCGGAAGAATGCGACCACGATGAGGATGAGGCCATAGCCGATGCCGTTGGCGAGACCATCGAGGAATGAAGGGATAGGCTTGTTGCCGAGGGCGAATGCCTCGATGCGGCCCATCACGATACAGTTGGTGATGATCAGACCGATGTATACTGAGAGCTGCTTGTCGATGGCGTATGTGCCTTCACCTGCCTTGAGGATCTGGTCGACGAGAATTACCATCAATGCAACGACCACAAGCTGTACGATGATTCGCACGCGGTTAGGAATGGTGTTGCGGAGCAGTGAGCAGATAAGGCTTGAGAGGGCTGTCACGATGGTGACTGAGAGTGCCATCACGATGGCTCCCTTGAGCTGTACGGTGACTGCGAGTGAAGAGCAGATGCCGAGGACCAGGACGGTGATCGGGTTGCCCTTGAGTATAGGATTGAGGATAGTTTCTTTTAATTTCTGTGCCATAGCTTATTCCTCCTCTGCATTAGAATTTTCGGCGGCAATGGCTGCAAGAAGAGCACCCACTGCGATGTGTGGCTCATAAGCCTTGAACCAGACGTTGAGAGCCTCGTTGAGACCCTTCGAGGTCATTGTAGCGCCGGTGATTGCGTCAACTGCGTTGTCTGCTCCGGTGGCTTCTGCATTCTTTGCCAGTGAGAATAACTTGTCGGTGCCGAAGGCCACCTTCTTGCCCGCGAATTTATCGCGGAACCAAGGTTCGTCCTTGATCTTGGCTCCGAGACCGGGAGTCTCTGACTCGTGGTCGAAATAGGCGCCTGCGATGGTCCGGCAGTCATCATTGAAGGCTATGTAACCCCAGACAGGGCCCCAGAGACCTGCGCCGTAGACCGGGATGACGCTCACGCCGCTCTTGAAGACATAGACCGGAAGAGTGGCATCTGCCCCCGCCTTGATGGCCTTGTTCTGTGGCTTGAGGTTGCTGATGAGCTCGATGTTGTCTTTGGCAATGCCGAGCTCTGCAACTTTCTCTCCCTTGAGGTTGACGGTGTATGCTTCCCGGATGTTGTTGGAGTACATTGTGAGGATTGCGTCGTTGTTGGAGGCGTAAAGCTCGTCGGTGGATGCGACCTGTGCCGCCGCCATCATCTGGCGGAGAGTCTCAGCCTTGGCGTTTGCCTGCTGTGCAGGACCGAGCTTGAGTGAAACGAAAGCGAGCACAGCGGCCACTATGACTACCACTATGGTAGTATAGATGACGGTATAAACGTTACTGTTGGTATTCATATCTATGCTGCTTTAAGTCTTTTTGCCTTACGGTTGATGTGCGCGGTGGTCACGCAGTGGTCGATGATCGGAGCGAAGGTGTTTGCAAGCAGGATTGCGAGCATCATTCCTTCAGCATAGCCAGGGTTGAAGAGGCGGACGGTGACACAGAGCATACCGATGAGCAGGCCATATATCCATTTGCCGCACTCGGTCTGGCAGGATGTCACAGGGTCGGTGGCCATAAAGACGGTACCGAATGCGAAGCCGCCGTAAAGAAGCTGCATATAGCAAGGAATCTCGGTTGCACCTGCGATGTCGCCGAGGAAGCCTACAAGAAGGGCGCCTGCAACAGAGCCGCACATAATCTTCCAGCTGCCTACACCCGTCCAGATGAGGAGGATGGCGCCGAGGAGGATGCAGAGGGTTGAGGTCTCACCGACTGAACCCGGAACAGTGCCGAGGAAGAGATCCCACCAGCCTGTGCCGTACTGTGCAGGGCCGTCCATTGCGAGAGGGGTCGCGCCCGTGCAGGCATCGAGCATTGTCTCGCCCTTCTTGAAGGCGATCCATACGTCGGAACCGGACATCTGGTTAGGGTATGAGAAGAAGAGGAATGCGCGGGCTACGAGAGCCGGATTCCAGAAGTTCATTCCGGTGCCGCCGAACACTTCCTTGCAGAAGATGACAGAGAAAGCGGTGGCGACTGCTACCATCCAGAGAGGAGTGGTGACCGGGATGATGAGAGGGATGAGGAAACCTGTCATAAGGTAACCTTCATTCACTTCCTCCCCGCGGATCTGCGCCGTACCGAACTCGATTGCGAGGCCGACGATGTAGGATACGAGGTAGAGAGGAAGGACTTTGAGGATGCCGAACCAGAGGTTTGGCCAGAGATTAGCCCAGAAGGTGCCGGTGACACCCATTGCGAGCTGGTGCTGGTAACCTACGTTCCACACGCCGAAGAGTGCTGCGGGGCAGACGGCTATGAGGGCGAGGATGATGATTCGCTTGAGATCGATGCAGTCGCGTACGTGCGCACCCTTCTTCGTCGTGGTGGCAGGGACGGCGAGGAATGTCTCAAAAGCGTCGACGGTGCTGTGCAACCAGTACAACTTTCCGCCTTTTTCGAAGATTGGTTTCATACTTTTAAGCCATTTCTTTAAGCATCAGGTCGATACCCTTTGCGATTATGTCCTGGATATAGTTCTTTGAAGGGTCCACGAACTCGCAGAGAGCGAGGTCTTCAGGAAGCACTTCGTAGATTCCGAATTTCTCCATCTTGTCGATGTCGCCTGCGAGGCAGGCCTTGGTGAGATAGAGAGGATAGATGTCCATCGGCAGAACCTTGGCGTAGTAGGCGTCATTCATAAGGAATGCGCGGGGACCGCCGTGAAGGTTGGTGTCGAGGTTGTATTTGCGCCAAGGCATAAGCCAGCTGAAATAGCTGTGGTCGGTGCTGAACTGCTTGTAGCGGATAGGGCGGATCCAGCCGAAGGCTTCCTTCTCGCGGCCTTCCTTGATCACTGTGATCTGGTTGTCGAAGAAGCCGAGGAAACCGTCAGGTCCGATGGCGGCGCCGGAGAGCATATCACCGGAAATGACGCGGGCCTCGTCGGCGAGGGTGCCCCACTGGCCGGTGATGTCCTTCATAGGAAGGCCCGGCATTGTGCCGATGTAGCTTGGCTCGATAGCCATAGGGCCGCAGACTGCAACCTTGCGGCGCAGATCGACCTTGCCGTTCACGAGGACCTTGCCGATAGCGGCGAGTCCGAGGAGTGAGACGGTCCACATGGTCTCGTCCTTGAGGATAGGTGAGATGTGGCTTATCTGCACGCCGACGTTGCCTGCAGGGTGCTTGCCCTGGAAGAAATGGAGGGTGCAGTTCTCGAGCTTGTTGAGCTTGGCTGCCTCCGGGTTGCAGGCGTCGAGGGAGACGTGTACGGGCGCAAGCTTTGCGAGCGCTGACACGGCAGCCTGGATGAATTTGAACTGGTCGGCGAAACAGAAATCGATGTCCGCGGCGAGCGGAGCCGTATTGAAGCCGGATACGAAGATTCCCTTCGGAGTAAGTTCAGGATTGGCGATGATGCCATAAGGACGCTGCACGAGCCAAGGCCACATACCGCTGGCGAGGATGGTCTGCCTGACTTCCTCGGCGGTGGCCGGAGTCTTGAACCCGACGCAGTTGAAATCGTGGTCGTTCTCGATGAGAACGGCGAGAAGCTTGCGTTTGTCGCCGCGGAGGATGCTCTTGACCTTGCCGCTGACAGGGGAGGTCAGGAGAATCTCAGCGTGCGTCTTGTCCGCAATGACAGGAGAACCGCACAGCACAGAGTCACCCTCGCGGACCAGAAGCCTTGGAGCAAGACCTTTGAAATCCGTTGGTTTGACAGCTACGATGTCCGGTGTCTTCGCGTTGGAGATTCGGAGCTCGGAAATACCCTTTACAGGTATGTCGAGGCCCTTTTTCAGAACGAAGTTTTGTGACATTGAGATATAACGTTATATGAATTTCTAAAAGTGTTGCGAAGGTAGCCATTTTTTTTGTAAATTCGCCTATTGTTATGGAGAAAGTAGATGCTATTTTAGAAGGGCTGAACGACGAGCAGAAGAGTGCGGTCAGCTGTGTGGACGGACCGGTGCTGATAGTAGCAGGTGCGGGGTCGGGGAAAACAAGGGTGCTTACCAGCCGTGTGGCTTACCTGCTTGCGCAGGGTGTGGAGCCGTCGCAGGTACTGGCACTGACATTTACCAAAAAGGCGGCTTCCGAGATGAAGGAGCGCATCGCGCTGATGGTGGGCGAAAGACGCGCCCGCAGGGTTGTGATGGGCACTTTTCATTCGGTGTTCGTCCGTTTCTTGAGGGAGTATGCTTCGGAGCTGGGATTTCCCCCGGCTTTTACGATTTATGACACATCGGATTCTGTGAGCGCAATGAAGGCTTGCGTGAAGGAGATGGGGCTTGACGACAAGATATACAAGCCCAAGGACGTCCTGTCGCGCATTTCGATGGCGAAGAACAACCTTGTGACCGTGCAGGGATACAGGGGTAACCAGGCGCTGATGGATGCGGATTTCCAGCACAAGAAGCCGCGCATCGCGGACCTTTATGAATTGTACCAGAAGAAGCTCAAGGAATCCGGGGTAATGGATTTTGACGATATTCTTTTGAATACCAATTACTTGTTCAGGGACTGCCCTGCGGCACTGGAATCCATCGGCTCGCGCTTTACTCATATTATGGTGGATGAGTATCAGGATACAAACTATGCCCAGTACCTGATTTTACGCAAGCTGGCATCAGTGCACCGCAACCTCTGCGTGGTAGGTGACGATTCCCAGTCCATCTACGCGTTCCGCGGGGCGAAGATCGAGAATATCCTCAAGTTCCAGAAGGATTATCCTGAGGCGAAACTGTTCAGGCTGGAGCGCAATTACCGCTCTACGAGTACTATTGTGGATGCCGCGAACTCGGTTATTGCCTGCAATGAGGGCAGAATCCCCAAGAATTGCTATTCAGTCGGCTCCGAAGGTGAGAAGATCAAGATACTGAAGGCATTCGACGGAACTGAGGAGGCGGTCCGGATAGTGTCAGAGATATTGGGGCGGGTGAGATCCGACCGCGCCCGTTATCAGGAATTCGCCATTTTATACAGGACAAATGCGCAGTCGCGCGCGCTTGAGGAGCAGTTGCGCCGTCGGAACATTCCTTATATGGTATATTCCGGCAATTCGTTTTTTGATCGTGCCGAAGTGAAGGATATGATGGCTTATTTCAAACTCGCCGTCAATCCTCTCGACGAAGAGTCGTTCAAGCGCGTTGTGAACAAGCCGGCGCGAGGTGTCGGCGACACTTCCGCGGCTGCCCTGCTTGATTGCGCACGAGCTCACGGCTGTGCACTATTCAGGGCGGTCTTCTGCGACGATGTCGCTTCTTTCGGACTTCGCGAGGCGGCTCGTCTGAAGATTGCGGCATTCTGCCAGCTGGTTGATTCCTGGCATTCACGTGTGGCTTCTACGGATGCTTATGAACTTGCGAAGCGGATTGCAGACGAGAGCGGCCTGTATTCATTCTATAAGGAAGACAACTCCATCGAAGGCCAGGCCCGCACTGCCAATGTCGAGGAACTGATTGATTCGGTGCAGGCTTTTGTGGTCGACAGGTTCAACGAGATGGACGATGAGTTCGCCGATGCTTCTGCGGTATTCACCCTTGACGATTATCTTGAGAACGTCTCGCTGCTTTCCAACGCGGACAATCCTGTATCTGCCGAAGATGCTGAGGGAGAGGAAACGGATTCCAACAATAAAGTGGCCCTGATGACCGTACATTCGGCAAAAGGTCTGGAGTTCCCGTACGTTTTCGTGGCCGGTCTTGAGGAAAATCTCTTCCCGAGCCTTACGATGATAAGTTCCCGTGCCGACCTTGAGGAGGAGCGGCGTCTGTTCTATGTGGCGCTTACCCGCGCAAAGAAAGCGGTGTCACTTTCCTTTGCATTCACCAGGATGCGCAATGGCAAGTCGGAGTCGAACCCGCCTTCGCGTTTCATCAAGGAAATAGACTCCCGCTATATCGAGAACCCGCTGGACGGGTCTGATATTGACGATGGTGGCACTTCGGACTTTGACGGCGCTTTCGGCAGGGGGGGACTGCCGCGTTTCTCCTATCAGTCGCGATATTCTTCTAGGCCGTCCGGCCAGCGCGGTTTCCAGCAGGGCGGGCAGTTCTCCCGTGCGGGGCATCCTTCTCCGGCTATGGTTCGCAAACCGGCGGCACCCGTGACAGATCCGGATTTCGTTGCGGTTGATATGAGGACCCTGAAAGTCGGTCAGCGCATCGAGCACAACAGGTTCGGCTACGGAAGGATACTGTCGCTATCCGGCACCGCTCCTGATCTCAAGGCCACGATCGACTTTGACGATTCCGGCGAGAAGCTTCTTCTTCTCAAGTACGCCAAGATCCGTCCAGCCGAATAGTGTATCTGTCCGCCATTCAAAACAGATTTTTATTCCGTTTCTTAAAAAATGATTTTTTCTATGAAGACCTGGAGCCCGTCTGCCCGGCCTTCGATGATGTGGGTGCCGGCGTCCTGGCAGTGAAGCAGTGTCACAACCTCACCCAGTCTGGCTTCGTTGTTGAAGTTGACCGTGATCTCCCTTGGGGTGTTGTTGGTGGTCAGCTCGGGAGGGAGGGCGTCCAGAGCCCAGAGAGTGTATTTTGCGTTGTTGACGTGGCCGTTGTAGTCAAGGTCGGAATAGACCACCTTGTGCTCCGCCACAATGGTTCCGGCAGTGTTTTTAGGAAAAATGATTTTGTCTGCCGGATCACCGGCCGCCTCTTCGTCGCACTGTGGCGACGAAGGGATTATGTCGGTGATGCGGTCGCCGCGAACGGCCCGGCGGCTTGACGTGTCCATTATGATCCAGGTGCTGGTGGAGGATACGGCAACGCCCCCGTCTGCGTCAAGCAGACGGTAATCCCTGATGAAATATGGCCCTGAGAGCCCTCTGTGCCAGGTTTCTGCGGTGACGCTGTCGCAACGGTGAGGTACCTTGTCGAATACCACCTTCATCCTTGCGAGTATCCAGACCAGTCCGTGCTTAGCGATGTCCTGGTCGGAAAATCCTCCGTCCTCGCTGCCGGCTGCCGCAAGTTCCTGGGCAATGTCCATAAAGGACGATGGCCGGAGGCATTCGCGGCAGTCGAACATATAGCACGGAAGGTCCAGTATCCGAGTTGTTTTGGACGCCATCTCAATTCAATTTACAGCCACTTTTCGAGCCAGTTGTAGAACTCCCGGTGCCAGTAGAGCGAGTTCTGCGGCTGAAGTATCCAGTGGCACTCTTCAGGGAAGATGACAAGTCTTGACGGTACGCCCATCATCTGTGCGGCGTTGAATGCTGCCATTCCCTGTGTGTATGGGATGCGGAAATCCATCATTCCGTGAATGCAGAGTACAGGTGTGTGCCATTTGGTGACCTTTGCAGAAGGGTCGTTTCCGTAATGCTCGGCAACCTTTGCTCCCTTGGCATATGGCGCACCCGCCTGCTGCAGTCCTCCGAAGGTGATTCCGTCGCCCTCAGGCCCGACCTTGCCTGCTTCATAGGCGTATTCGGTCAGCCCTCCGTTGTCCCAGTTGCCGAACCAGGCTTCTTCGGTGGTGTACCACATTATCCTCTCGTCGAAGATTCCGGCGTGAGAGATGAAGCAGTCGAAGAGGTCGCCGTGGATACCCATCATATTATATACGGAGAATCCTCCGTATGAGGCGCCCACGCCTGCAAGCCTGCCGGCCCATTTCTGCTCCTTGAACCACTTGCCCGCAAGGATGTAGTCCTGCATATTGAGTCCCTGATAATCACCGGATATCTGCTCTTTCCAAGGCTGCCCGAAACCGCTGTCTCCGTGGCGGTTCGGAAGAATCACCACGTAGCCCTGCTGCGCCATCAGGAGAAAGTTCCAGCGGTAGCTCCAGTGCTGGTCGAGGCTGGTCTGGGGACCGCCGTTGAACATTTCGATGCCGGCGTAGCTCTTGTTTTCGTCGAATTCAGGAGGGTAGAGAACCCAGCTGTAGAGATCTTCTCCTTCAGGGGTCTTGAGAACGATCTGCTCCATCCTGATCTGTCCGAGCTGGTCGAGGATGTGCTTGTTCTCGGTGGTTATGGCGCTGATGGAAGGATTCTCTCCAAGTTCGATGCAAGCGAGTTCAGCGGGGAATTCCATACTCTGGTATGTTGTGTAGAGCTTGTCGCCGACTGCCGCGAACGGTGCGCTGAAACCATATCTCCAGTCAGCTCCGGTGAGGTCCTCGATGACAGGCTCGCCTTCGGCATTGACCTTTGCGATGAAGTCGCAGGCTTTCCTCGTATAGTTGAAGATAATGCCGCGTCCACCGTCGGCCCAGAATATGCCGGCTGCATCGTAGATAAATCCGGACGTAAGTTCGCGGACAGCGTCAACCTTCACGCCGAGGCATTGGCCTTCGCTCTCGGTGACAAAAGACAGGTCGGCGACCATAAGCCGCTGGCGGTCAGCTTCGTAGCCATCTCTTTCCATTGATATCCAGGCGAGTTTGCTGCCGTCGGGGCTCCAGGCCGGGTCTGTGTCGTATCCGCCTTCGGTGGTGACGGCCATCGTCGCTCCTGTGAGGATGTCATAGATGAAGATGCAGCTGTTGGTGCTGAATGCGTATTCTTTACCGTAGAGCTTGCGGCAGGAGTAGGCTATGTAGCGTCCGTCCGGGCTCCAGCTCAACTGCTCGACTCCGCCGAAAGGCTCGGTAGGGAGTTCGAAAGGCTCGTCGCCAAGGAGGTCGATTGAATTGTCGGCGGTGACCGGCAAGTTCTGGAGACTGGCAACGTAGCTGCGCGGAGTCTCGGTTACCCAGTGGTCCCAGTGACGGTACATAAGTTCCTCGGTGGCGTATGCCTGAGCCTTGTCAAGGTCTTCGCAGATGTCGGCAGGCTGGTCAACGAAGCGGTTCTTGACGGTGCTGGTGAAGAGTATCTGGCTCTGGTCCGGGGAGAGCGTGAATTCGTTGATTCCGGCCGCAAAGTCGGAGAGCTTCTGCTTCCTGCCCAGCCTGCTGCCGTCGAAAGCCGCCTTCCAGAGCTGTCCGTCCTGGAGGAAATAGATTGACTTGCCGTCAGCGCTCCAGCGGGCGTTGTTCACGCTCTTTCCGTAGCGTGTGATCTGTTTGCGGGCGCTGCCGTCCGGC
>JAZLGQ010000020.1:0-25817 GCA_045616385.1 Candidatus Cryptobacteroides sp. | reverse complement strand
GGAAGCCCGCATGCTTGAGGTCGGTCAGCAGCGTCTCCACGCTTCTTGAGTCGGGGATGTTCCCGGGGAAAGTCCTGTAATAGACAGGCATATGGTCATCAAGGGAATAGACCACGACCTCGGATGTCTGGGGCAGCTTGACGCCCTCCTTGTTCTTGCCCCACTTGATGTCCGCCAGGGCATCGCCGTAGGCGGATCTCGTGGTGGAATCGACAGCGCAGACAGCATTGTCCGACAGCCTCGCACTGCGCAGGCTGAACAGCTTCATCCTTTCCGTCTCAGTGATGTTCTGTGTCAGATATGTGATTGCCGCAGGAGACAGCTCCTTGCCGTACGGGGTCTTCTCTATCCGCTGCCAGCGGGCAACGCGGTTGTAGGAGTATCCGGTGAGGACGGAGAAGTACGCAAGCGTGAGGACGCTGTCCACATACTCCGCGTTGCCCTCGAAGACCTTGTTCAGGTCTTCCCTCAGGCCGGTCTTTGCGGCAACCTGCTCAAGCAGCCAGATGTCACCGTAGAACCTGTTCCTGTCCGTGTCGGTATATGCGGGCCGCCCTGCAGCCTTTGCTCCGGAGAGCTTGTTCGCCTCGCTGAGGTCCCAGTCCTTGGGGAACACGAGCTTCGCACGCTCCTCCGGACTTGCGAAGATGTAGCGCTTGCCGGGGATGAACCTGTTGCCCTCGGCAACAGTACCCCAGTGAAGGTTGACATACTTGCGCTTGCCGGTCTTCTCGTCTGTCGTATATGGATGGGTAGATGCGTACATATAACCTCCGTTGCGGTGAATGGACACCTGGTAGATGCTTTCTTGTTTGGTCGGTCTGGACATTGTTCCTATTGCTTCTTTAGTTGTACAAATGTACAAATTAAATTTTAAAGAAACAATAGGCAAACCGGTTAAATTTCAATTATTTGCAGGAAAAATCACGATTATTTGTACAAATTGGTTTGAAACTCATGAAGGTAAACCACCAATTTGACAGGTTTTGTCAGTGGGTATTATATTGAGTAATCATAAAACGGAAATAGCCATCATCCTGATTTACAATAGCATATCTATTCCCGCCCGAGGCACGGAAAAAATTGTATTATTTTATACCCCGGCACTCTCTTCAAGGGAGTCGTCCAGGGCTGGATACAGGTCGAGTATCGGTTGGCGCCAATTATCGGACCGGTGACCACCCAGACCTTTAACGGCCGACCTACCTGTGACAGTCGACGTAGGCGATGATGTCATCCAGTTTGGTCATACCCATAAAAGCGTCATTAGGGATGGACATCCCGAAATGGTCCTCGACGGCACCGACAAATGACAGAAGGGCGAAAGAGTCCAATCCGGCTGAGAACTTGAAACCGGCCGCAGTATCGATCTGGTCTGCAGGCGTCTCAATGTAATCGCCGAGGATTTCAAGTACTTCTTCTTTTGTGCTCATAGGTTTAGAATAGTATGTTCATAGCCGTCCCGGGTGAGGCGAGGACGGTTTCAATCACATGCACGTATGTATTCTGGAAATCGGCAAGCTGGGCACCGGTCACCATAATCTTCTGGACGTCATAAATGACATCGACCTCATCACTTCCAGAACCGGCCATCAGGGCAATGTAGGTTACAAGCGCACCCTTGCCGTTGCTGTGAATCTGGAACCTGACACCCTCGGGCATTTCGAAAGGTATGAACGAGAAGGCATAATTGGTGATCTGGCTGGCCAAAGAATAATTCCACAGCCTGTGCTGCAATGCCTCCACTTCAAGATAGGACAGCCTGGTATGCTTATACAGTTCATTCTGTTCCTCAAAAGCTTCTTTGACATATTCAAGGAAACTTTTCGAGTAGTCAATATCTGTGTACACGCTGATAGACTGAACTTTCGTACCGCCAGCCCTGCGCTCGGCCACTGTCCCACGACAGTCAAGGAGCATAAGGGGAGCCTGCTTTTCGAGCTTTCCATTCACTACGGAAGCCGCGATATTGCAAGTGTGGAAATAAAAGGCAGAGAGCGGGATCTGGTTTTCAGCGCACCACTGCCTGACATTTGAACCGACGGCAGCAGGAATGGTGAACCTGTATCCCTCGGTGTCGCATCTTACAAAATTGTATGGCAGCGAGAAATTGCCTTTCCTCTTCTGTTTCAGCCAGATGTCAGAGGCATCTCCGTTTATGCCGCAGTAAGTTGGGTGCTCAGGATGACGGACCTCATAATAGTCCTTGAAGAACGCCTCATCCTTGGCCTTTAGTTCAGTGTTGGCCTTGTATGAAAGGTCCTTCTGAAGCACGGCTTCGAAACTGCCGGGAGCCTCAGGCAGTCCGGTATTATCCTTCAAGGCAGAATATACCTTGAGAAGATCAGATACAATGACGCCTATTGCATAGGTGTCGGCCACATAATGGCTTATCTTGAAATAAATGGACTGACGACCGTCAACCTCCGTGGCATAGACCACTTTCAGCACCTCGCCCTTGAATACCTTGAGAGAGTGTTTTCTGAAAGATTTCAGGAACTTCTTCTTCGCGCCGTTGGAAGAGAAATGTACTTCTGGAATACCGCCGATATTTCTGACATCCTCAAAACGCTGAAAGATTTCCTTTCCCTTCTTGACAAAAGTCAACCTCAAGCAATCATTCCTCTCTATCACCCTGTTGATGGCTTCTGTCATTACCGACCTGTCAAAGCCTTCCTCCAGTTCAACAGAGAAAACAATATTGGCAACACAACCGTAGAGCGAATACTTAGTCTGAAGGTGTATTACATCCTGAGATGAGTTGAAACCATATAATGTCTTTTCCATACTGCAAATTTAGCCCATAGGACACCCTGTTGTCCAAATTGGGACAGGAAAAGCCCGATATCCACTAAAAGGGCAAAAACAGGGACAAGATTATATAATCTGTGACGAATCCGACAAAATAATTATATTTGTCACACGATTTTTGTGACGGAATATGAAAAAATTGCCTGAAATATTCGGATCGCTGGGGGCAAACCTCGCATATGTGCTGTCCCTTTCGCTGTTCTTCTTTTTCTTTGTGCCTGTATTCAGACCTTTCGAGATGGCCGACAACCTCGATATGGGCAAGAACCTGTTTTTCTTCAACACGACCATAATGATGTGCATAATTATGGGAACCCTCCTGATAACCCGCACAATATTTTTCCTTCTTTTCAAGCACCTTGGAAAGAACTGGTGGGGTTATGTTGGGATATGCCTGTTCGAACTGACTGCAATCGATTATCTCGAGGCTCTTTACTTGACCCTGATGGGTGGAGGAGAAACAGCATATTTCACACAGGTTGCAATCTGTCTCCAGTACACGTTCCTCATTCTGCTGATTCCGGTTTTCGGAGTGACGTTCGTCCTCCTGATCATCAGCAAGGCCGACAAGCCCATACCGCAAAGTCCATCCGTTGTCAGATTCCTCGACAACAAGAAGCAGGTCAAGTTCGCCATTTCACGCGACGCAGTCCTGTACATCAGCGCCGAGGAGAATTATATCCGCATACACTACTTCGACGAATCCGGAATCAAGGACTACCTTCTGCGCTCATCAATGACCGCCATAGCCCCGTTGGCACAAAAGCACGGGTTCTGCCGCTGTCACCGCTCTTACTACGTCAATCCGAACCACATCAAGGCACTCATAAAAGACAGGTCGGACCAGATTTCGGTCGAAGTAGGCACGTCGGGTACCAAGATTCCTGTTTCGAGGGTCTATTATCCGGAAATCTCAAGGCAGATATAAAAACAAGCGGCCGCCCCACACGGAGCAGCCGCAATATCATTGACGTGACCTGAAATTACTTGAGACCGTTCTTGATGCGGTTCTCGGCAAATTCACGGGCGATGATGCCTTCTGGAATTCCCTTTGCCTTTGACTCGTCTACAATCCAGCTGATGGTGTTGTAGATATTCTCAACCTGCTTGAGAACATTCTCCCTATTATAAACGGTGAATGCTTCCTGTGCTGCGTTGATGACGCCGCCGCCGTTGATGATAAAGTCAGGAGCGTAAAGAATGCCCTTCTTGAAGAGGATCTGACCACATTCGTCATCAAGGAGCTGGTTGTTGGCAGCACCTGCCACCGCGCGGCACTTGAGTTTCGGAAGTGTGTCGTAGTTGATGGTTGCTCCAAGTGCATTAGGAGAGAGGATATCGCATTCTACACCGTAAAGTTCCTCGTCGGTGACTTCCTTCGCACCCCACTGCTCCACTGCAACCGCCATGTTCTTGCGGTTGGAGTGAGTGGCGACGATAAGTTCTGCGCCGGCCTCATAAAGCTGATGGCAGAGATCAAATCCAACGTGGCCGAGACCCTGGAGAGCAATCTTGACTCCGTGAAGATCGTCGGTGCCGTTGAGCTTGTTGGCAATAGCCTTTATACCGCAGAATGCGCCGTATGCCGTGAAAGGAGAAGGATCTCCGGATACGTTCTCGCGGCCTACAACATATTTTGTCTTGTGAAGAACCTGATTCATGTCCTCAACAGTTGTGTTGACATCCTCTGCGGTATAGTAGCAGCCGCCAAGACTGTCGACAGCCTCGCCGAAAGCCTCGAAGAGAGCTTCGGTCTTCTGGGCAGGAGAAGCCATGATGACACCCTTCGCGCCGCCGCAAGGGAGACCCGCCGCAGCGTTCTTGTGGCTCATTCCACGGGAAAGACGGAGCACGTCGAAGAGAGCGCTGTCAATGTTCTCGTAAGGATAGAGACGGCATCCGCCGATGGCCGGTCCGAGATTGGTGTTGTGGACTGCGATAATGGCGTGAAGTCCAGCCTTATCGTTGTTTACGAACAATACTTTTTCGTGATTCCACTCACTGATGAGTTTTAAAGAGGTACACATAACTAAATAACTATTTTTCTAACCGAACGGAAAGTTAGAAAGTTTGGGAGGAAAATCCAAAAAAAACTTGAAAAAGTTACGATATATCCCACTTATAATGAGATTATCTGGTCGCAAATGGCGCTCACAGACTCCCTGTGAGATATGAACAGTACTGTCTTCACGCCACGGCAGCGGCTGCGGATATTCTCCAGAAGGACGGACTCAGTGGCAGGATCGAGGGCGGAGGTTGCCTCGTCAAGGACCAGCACACTGCCCTTGCAGAGTAAAGCGCGTGCAACGGCTATGCGCTGCGACTGCCCCTCGCTCAAGCCGGAACCATCTTCACCGCAACGCGCATCAAGGCCATCGGCAAGTTCGCTCACAAAGTCCGCCGCCGCAAAATGCAACGCCTCCTTCATTTTCTCTTCAGATGCATCCGGATCCGCCAGATGGAGGTTCTCACGGATCGTCCCGCTCATCAGGCTGTTTCCCTGCGGGACATACATAAAGTTGCCCCTCGTGGCAGGGCTCACGGGCTGTCCGCCAATCGTGATATCACCGGACGCGGGTTTCAGCAGCGCAAGGACGAGGCGGACGAGAGTGCTCTTGCCTATGCCGGTAGGGCCTGATATCTCTGAGATGGAGCCTGCTGGGAAGACGCAGGAGAATCCGTCTAGGACCGGCCTCTTCTGCCCCTCATAGGCAAAGCAGACATTGTCTATCCGTATCTCCGGAGCTTCGGTGAATATCTTCTCCTCCCCGTTCTCTTCAACGGGCAGGTCAGACAGTTCGCTTATACGCTCGATGGACGTAAGCGCGTGTATGAATGCCGGCACGTGACGCGCCAGGTCGGCGACCGGCCGCTGTACCTGACCCACAAGTTGCAGGAATGCCGTCATCATACCGAAAGTCACCGTCCCGTCCTTGATTCCCAGGACGCCCCACAGCAAGGCTGCGGCATATCCGAACCTGAAACCGAAACTCATGAAACCGCGGGCGACGGCGTTATAGTTCAAGCGACGTACCGTATTGTCCTTGATATCTTTCTGGATGACACCGAGTCTGGTCAGGACACGGTCTACACCTATCAGGGTAAGCACGAGCACACGGTTCTGCAGATTCTCCTGCATATGCTGCTGGGCCAAACTTTCGCTCTCGCGGATCGCCCGGGTCAAGCGGCGAAGCGTCCTGAAAAACAGCCTGCTTCCCACAACGGCAATCACCATCAAGCCCAACAGCAGCCACAGGAGATCGGGCGCAAGGACAAACAGGTATATCGATGCGGCGAGCAGCTGGCAGACGGTGACTAAGATATCGGGGAAGCGGACACAGATCAGGTCGACAACCACGCGTACATCTTCTTCCAGACGATTCACAAGGTCTCCGCTGTGATGAGACTCCCGTCCTGTCCATGTACTGCGGAGCATATGGCCGAAAACGTCGTGACGCATCCCGTTCTGCGTATTCACGACGATGAGATTCTCCCAATAATTGGCTCCCAGGAAGCATAGAATCTGGACAAGTATCACGGCCAGCATTATGACAATATGTGGGAGCAGGGGCTTGTCAATGGTGCCGGTGGCAATGTCCACGAGCAATTTGCATATCCATACAAAGGCAAGGGACGCGGCTATGCCGGCCAGCCCGATCAGGACGCTGACAAAAACTTTCCCGCGTACGGGGCGACACATCGCCCACAGTTCCTTGATGCAAACCTTCCAGTTTTTCATATGACTCTTCTGATTACCGCCAGCAATATGCGGCGGATTGGCTTGAGAAACTTCCAAAACCGGCCCTTCGTTGGCTTGCGTACCTTGTTGTCACGGCCGACAATCTCGAAAACCGTGCCCCTGACATCATCGATGCGGCATTCTTCACAGCCGCGGAGATTGCCGTCCCCCATCAGGACGACCTTCTCCTCCACGACCGAAACAACACGATGAAGCACATACACTCCTTGCCGTATTTCAGCAAGGACGATGTCCCCGGGGGCGACCGTTTCCATCTTGCGCATCCTGACGCTGTCGCGATCACTCACGAGAAAAGGCAGCATACTGGAGCCCCTGGCCATCAGCTGCACGTCTTTCCCTTCGGAGAGAAGCCGTGAGACCTCTCCGAGAAGCAGGTCGTTCGGCAGATATTTAATTTCCGGTTCCATCAAGGCAAACTTTTGCTGCTTCAGCATCAGGCAGGCATTCCAGGACAAAACCAGGCACGCCGGTCACCAGCGCCTCTATGGTGGAATGGATGCCGTCGGCCATCTTTTTGTCGTCACGGAAGCCCGAACAGGCTGAGTAAATGCTTGAATACGCCTCGATCAGGGCCTGCCGGGTTATCTTGTTGTACGGCGCCTTCCTGATGCTCACGAAAGCGGAGAGAAGTGCGTCCTCATTCCTGTAGCAAGGGGTCTTGCCGCTCCAAGGCGAGCCATAGACGCGCACGGAGCCGTCGGGGAACACGCGTACTATCGGATTGTCGTCATTCAGCAGCTCGCTGCCGGGCACATTCTCTATCCACATACGGGAATGCGTGCTTTTCCCGGCGCCGCTAACCCCAAGGAACATTCTGGCGAGGCCGTCGCGTACGATGACCGACGCATGAAGTTCCAGCGTATGCAACACAGACGTGCGGAACGCGTACATCAGCATAAGAGCGTTATCTATGGCAAACCGGCCGGAACTGTTCCGGGTCTCAAGCTTTCCGGATGAATAGTCTGCGTCCAGCGCAAGCCTCCCGCATACAGGTGCCGACTGCATCGGTGCCATATCGATACGATAGCCGGAATCCGCGCGGAAAATCGTCATACGCGGCATTGCCGGATCCTCGGAATCACCGGCAAGAAGCATAGTCAGGCTCTCTTCTGGCAGACTCTCGACCACCTGAAGGGAGAACAGCGGTTCACATTCGCAGGATGCACAAAACGGCAAGTAATTTTCAAGGAGATTCCACCTGGAGTCATCATCCTTCATACAAAGCTCGAAGACGTGGCCCGCAACTATATATTTCTGGCTCTTCATCAACACAAAAATAGTAGGAAATCCGCAATTAATAAGTATCTTTGGTAAACTAATAACAATTCACATGAAAAAAACCGCAATCTTTTTCCTGACCCTTGCCACGTCAGCGTTTGCCTTCAGCGCCAACGCCCAGACTATGAAGCTCAATGATCTCGATTATTTCGAGGCGAGGGGTACAAACGTTCTCGTGTACAGCAACATCTATAATGGAGGGTTCTACGACGAAAAGTTCGCCGGCATTGAAATCATCCAGAGAGGCGAGCGCCTCAGCACCGGTGGCGGCATACGCCTTATGAACACCCCGGAGCAGTGGGACATCTTCGGAAAGATGACTTCAAGGACCGTGAACCACGAAGACAGCAGCATAGAAGTTGTCCTGAACCACGAAGACTATGATTTCATCTCCAAGATCAGGGTCGCACCAAAAGACAACGGATGTCTCATCCAGGTCATTCTCGACAAGCCTGTCCCTGCCGAGCTCGTCGGCAAGGCCGGTATGAACCTTGAGTTCTTCCCTGCATCATATTTCGGCAAGAACTATCTCGTCGACGGCCTCGGAAGGATACTCCCTAAATATCCTATGCACGATACCGAAGTGCATCCGGTAGTGGAAAAAATCCCTCAGTACTTCGGCGAATCAACTTTTGACGACCGCGGCCGCGGCGATTTCCTCGTCGCCCGCCCGATTGCCACCGGCAAGCAGATCGTCCTCGCCCCTGAAGACGACAATCTCCGCGTAGGCATCACTTCCGACACCGACATCAACCTCTACGACGGACGCCATCTCGCACAGAACGGTACATTCGTTCTCCGTTCATTCCTCCCTGCCGACAAGACCGGAACCGTTCTTGAATGGTACCTTGAGCCAAGCGTGTCAAAGGATTGGGTACGCAAGGCCAATATCGGTTTCTCGCAGGTAGGCTACACTCCTGCCCAGAAGAAAGTCGCCGTTGTCGAGCTCGACAAGAACGACACCCCTGCCACCTTCGCAAAGATTCTCCGCATCAACCCTGACGGCAGTAAGTCAGTTGCCAAAGAAGTTCCCGCAAAGGTCTGGGGCGAATTCTATCACCGCTACAACTATGTCCAGCTTGATTTCTCCGACATAAAGGAGCCGGGACTCTACGCCATCCAGTATCAGGGTGTCGAGACCAACGCATTCCCTGTCGACGTTGACGTATATGCCGACAAGTGGCATCCTACGATGGATGTCTCACTCGTTGTCAATATGGACCATATGGAGGTGAACGAGGCCTACCGCATCTGGCACGGACGCGCCAATATGGATGACGCACTCCAGGCTCCCGCCAACGTGACCCTCCACGACGGTTACCACCAGGGCGGCGAGACCAATGACAAGTATCAGCCTCTCGAGCACATCCCGGGTCTTGCTATCGGCGGATGGTATGACGCAGGTGACTTCGACATCCAGGCAAACTCCGTTCTCAACACTACCGAGTCCCTCGCGGCCATATGGCGCACCTTCAAGCCTCTCCGCGACCAGACACTCATCGACGAGAAGACTCAGTATGCCGACATCCACGTTCCTGACGGAATCCCTGACAACGTACAGCTCGTCTATCACGGCACGCTCAACATCAACGCACAGGTCGAGAACATCGGCTTCGTAGCCCAGGTCATCGGCCAGCCTGATATGCACCACTACCATCACCTCGGTGACGCCATGACCCTCACCGACGGTCTCATCTATGATCCGACCCTCGAAAGATACGAGCGCAAGGGCGACCGTTCAGGCACCCCTGACGACCGCTTCGTATTCACCAGCCGCTTCAGCCCTGCCGGCGTAATGCAGGACATCGTCTCTCTCGCCTCCGCATACCCGGCTCTCAAGGATTACTATCCTGAAGAGGCAGAACGCTCTCTCAAGAACGCCATTATGCTTTGGGACAAGTGGTCAGACGCAGCCGACCCTAAGAAGAATCCGGCTACCGGCCGCGGTGGATACCGTATGGGCGGCGACCCTCGAATCAATGCGGCAATCGAGCTCTGGTATGCCACCGGCGAAAAGAAGTACAAGGATTTCTTCCTCCCTCTCGTGCTGGATCAGCTCGCTCCGAAGCCGGCTCCGCAGAACACGCCTAACCTTGGCGGTGACGGCGGCAACTACATTGCCATGATGCAGTTCGCAGGTCTCAACGCAGGCCTCAGGCTCTATCCTGATATGGACAAGAAATTTCAGGAAAAGGTCAAAGCGGTCATCCCTGCATATGTCGAGAGACTCACTAAATCCGGAAGGGACAACCCTTACGGCGTGGCCATCACAGGTGCAGGCTGGGCCGGCAACTCACAGGTAATCTCAAGCGCTTACAACTGCTACAAGGTCTGGAAGCTCTTCCCGGATATGATCGATCCTGAATTCGTATTCGCGGGACTCAACTTCCTCCTCGGATGCCACCCGTACAGCAACGTTTCATTCGTCACCACCGTTGGCGTCAACACCAAGAAGGTTGCCTACAGCAACAACCGCGCTGACTACACCGTGATCCCTGGCGGTATCGTCCCTGGCCTTGTGGTCAAGAACCCTGATTTCTTCGAGAACAAGGACGACTATCCGTTCCACTGGGGCGAGAACGAGTGCTGCATCAACACAGCACCTGATTACGTTCTCCTCTGCCTCGCAGCGGACGAGGTTGCAAAGGCAATAAACAGCAAGTAAATGATTGCTTCGCTTCTGATATTGACAACACTGGCCGGCCCGTTGACGCCGGCCAGTGTTTCAATATACGGACCCGGTGATGTCGTTCCCGAATCCGTCATCGAGTCGCAGGGGGCCGGGGCCTTCTTCTCCATACAGGAGATCTCAGACGAACTCTTCGAGTACATTTATGGCAAATCATACAAGGAAGACTGCACCCTTCCAAGGAGCGATCTCAGATACCTGACCGTCCTTCACCGCAATGCCGAAGGGCGGGCCAAAGTCGGTGAGATAATGGTCAACAAGAGCATTGCAAACGATATTCTCGAGATACTGCGTGAGCTGTATGACAATTCCTACCCCATCGAGAAGATGCTGCTCATCGACCGCTACGACGCTTCCGACGAAGCGTCGATGAGCGACAACAACTCAAGTGCCTTTAATTTCAGAATGATTTCCCACACGTCCACCCTATCAAAGCACAGTCTGGGTCTGGCGGTGGACATAAATCCCCGTTACAATCCATATCACAAGATATCATCATCCGGCAAAGAGATCATAGAGCCGGCAGCAGGGGCGGCATATCTTGACCGGTCAGGAAAGTTTCCCTACAAGATAGAACGCGGAGACCTGTGCTGGCGCCTTTTCATCGCCCACGGATTCAAATGGGGCGGCGGCTGGGCCAACAGAAAGGATTATCAGCACTTCGAAAAATAAGTCCTGCTAATAAAAGTAGGAAAGAGTGTACGAGAGTTCCGGAGTCGACGGGTATTCCACTTTCTTTGCGGTCAGGCGGCCATATCCGTCATAAATATAGGTCTCCGCAAACAAGGTGGCCCATTTCTGGCTGTCTTCCTTGAAAATGTATCTGGTGCAGGCGGAAATGATACCGTTGTTGTACGCAAACTCATCCATACTTTCCGGAACGGTGCCGTCGTGTGCAACAAGGTCGTAATTAACCGTGCTGGATACGAGATTGTTCCCGAATTCATAGCGATACTCACGACGCTGTGTGTTGACCCACTCGCCGTCAACTTCTTCAGAGACCGTGCAGGACTCAGGCCTGTTTCCCAAATAAGTGTATTCGTACCTGGCCTTGGAAACGTATATCAGATTGTCGGACGCATCATAGGAGGAATTCGTTATCTGTGCAGCGTTGCCGTATGAATCGAAAGTTCTTTCAGATACCACCTTGCGCGTGAACTCCCACTCGCCATTGACATTGTTATATTCCTTGACGGTTTCCTTAAGGTTTGTAACCTCTACAAACTCCGTCTTGACGGCATCCTTGCCATCAGAATCACGCATTATACAATATTTTGAATTGTAATTGACGCTCTCGTCAGGATTGGTTTTGAAGTTGCAGCCCGCAATTGCAAGGACTGACAGCAATAATACGATATTCTTTTTCATAGCGTGAATTTCGACAACTTATTTGATAATTGCAAATCTTCCTGAGAACAACAGGGCTGTCACTTCCAGAGCCTCTGCATAAATTGATTGCAGAATTCCTCCCAGTTGTACCACTCGTGCCCGCCGGGGAAGAGTTGGAATTCGTGAGGATAACCCCTGCGGCTGAGGTCACGGTCCCATTCGATGATGCTGTTTTCGAAAAAGTCCGCAGTGCCGATCATAACAAGATAGAGCTCGGGAGGGTCCTGGAACTGGGTGGCAAGCTTGCCGTTCAGTTTACGGTAAAAACCATTGTCAGGCCCTGGCTTCATAAAGGAATTTACCATTGGTGAGAACAGGCCGACATAGTCAAACATATCGGGGGAATTGGCAGATATGTGAATGGTCTGCATCGCCCCTATGGACATCCCGGCCAGAGCGCGGTGCTCCTTGTCCGGAATCGTACGGAACAGGCTGTCCGTCGAAGCCACGACATCCTTCACGAACCGGGATTCCACCGTGCCGTCAACTTCGAAGAACGATTCAAGGGCGTTCTTGAGCCTCGCGTTGCCATAATCCCCCGCATCATCGTACTGGTTGGCATTCGGCAGTACGACAATGGTCGGGAGCATCGCCCCGGTCGCGCACAGACTGTCGATATTGTGCAGGAGATTGCCCTTTTCCACCCAGGAGCATTCGTTGCCTCTCGCACCGTGAAGCAGATAGAATACGGGGTATCTTTCCCGGCTGTCATAATAGCCCTTCGGGAGATAGACGAATGCTCTCCTTGCCACCATCCCCGGTTCTGAAGAAGGATAGAAGACCTCCTCCAGAACACCCTGAGGCGTGCCCTTGACATAAAGCTGCGGATACTGGTCGAGAACCGCATATTTTCCGGCAGCACAAGCCTGCAGAAGAAGGGCGGCGGCAAGGAATATGGCTATGCGGAGCAACCTTCTCATTTACCCAGCGCCTTGTTGTACATCTCAATCATTGACCTGGTGCTGAGGTCTTTGTCATACTTCTTTACAGACCCGGCATAAGCATCACCCATCCTTTCTCGTTCCTCAGGATGCTCGATCCACCAGTCGATGCGCTCGGCAAGTGTCTTTGCATTCCCGGCAGGGAACGTGCTGCGCCCGTCGAGGGCAAACTGCGCCGTTGCGGTCACCTTGCCTTCGGCTATGACCGGGACAGCACCCTCGCGGAGCGCTTCGACACAGGACAGGCCTTCCACTTCCACGGTGGCGCAGTGGATGTAGAGATATGCCTTGCGGCAAATGCCGGCAAGGGTCTTGCTGTCGTAGAAACCTAGTGTGGGCTCATACTTCAGGACGCCGTCTTTCATCAGCCGGGCCACCATCTTGCGGTACTTCTTTTCCTTCGGCCCCTTGCCGGCAAACGACAGCTGGATTTCCTTGTTATGACGGGAGTACCGCATCGCATCGAGCAGAGTCCCCTGTGATTTTTCGTTCGCGAAACGTCCGATACAAAGAATCAGGTACGGATCAGCCTGTGGCTTGTCGGCCGGAGTCCTGTCGGTAGCGGTCGAGATGCCATTGGAGAACACCATCTTCTCCGACTTGAACCCGCGTGTTTCCAGATAATCCTTGACCATATAAGTGGGACAGTGGATGAACTTGCATTTGTCGTAGACAAGCTTGCGCCAGAAAAACGTGACAAGCCGGTTGAAGACGACATCATTCGGCATCTCCAGATTAGCCATAATGTTTTCTGTCAGGAGATGATAGGAGGCGACACAAGGTTTTCCGGCCTTCGCCGCCAGATTTGCCACAATGGCCTCGATAGGGAACCCTTCCTCCAGATGAACTATATCAGCCCACTCTACGGCCTTGCGCATCAATTTTCTGTCTGCGGCTGCAAAACGGAATCCGCTGGTATATATGATATTCTCAAAAAATGGAAATTTAAAATGCTTGAGAGGATATTCAGGCTGCATACCACCTTCTTCCGGGTTGGCACAGGCCATCACTCTCGTCTCGATTCCTACGGCATTCAGCTCCCTGTGCAGAGTCTGGACGGCTGTGCATAAACCATTACCGCGGTAATATGCATTATTGCAAACAATTAGAACTTTCATTTCAAACTATGACGCAAATAATCGTGGCAAAGATAACCAAATGACATCAAATTCTTGTCCTTCTTTAGGAAATTCAAACCAAATGGTATACTTTTGCGAAAGTATATTATCCATACCGTCACAATATGCTACTTTCAAAGGAAATCGCCGTTTATCTCAATCTTGTGGCCTGCAGATTCAAGCAGTACACTGCAAATCTGCTCAAGAAAAACAACATCGGTCTCACACCCGAGCAGTTCCTTACCATCGACATCCTGTGGAATCAGGGGCCGATGCCGCAGTTCCGCATAGCGGAGGCGATGCAGAAAGACAAGAACTCGGTGACGAACCTTGTCGACGCCCTTGAAAAGAAGCAACTCGTGGAACGCATCCGCGACAAGAACGACAGGCGTTCCAACCTGGTCACGCTCACACCGAAGGCGGAAGCGATGAAGAATGAGACGAAGCAGTTCGGCATCTCGATGCTTGACGACCTTCTCAACGGCATAGACGAAAAAGAGCTGCAATCCTTCCTTGCAACTCTTAAGAAAATCGATCAGGCGATGGCCGACAGCAAGATGTCAGAAGAGTGCTCTGACTTTTGATATGACTTCCCGGGCAGGTAGGTCCGGACTCAATTCCAGATCGCTCCCCTTGAAGACATAACCCTTGCTCATTGCCGCCAGGGAACCGCCTCCCGTACAGTTAAGCATTATCATATCCTCCTTCCCGACCTTTCCTTCCTCCACGGCCTTTGCAAGTGACGCGACGGCAACGCAGGCGGCAGGCAGCAGTTCATAACCTTCGAGGTTGCGGAACTGCATCATCCAGTACATTATGTCATTGTTGTCGGCCAGGAACACATCTCCTCCGCTCGCCTTCAGCACGTCATACAGCCCCCCGGCAATGCTATAAGGCGGCTTCCTGTTTGAAAGGACCTTTGCAAGAATGATTTCCGCCTGGCGGCGTCCGGTATCGGGGTCAAGCGGCAGCAGCTCCCTTGAATCAGCCTTCCAGGAATCATACATCAGCGTAAACGGAGCGTTCTGTCCGACGAAAACCTTCATCCTGTTCTCGCCGAAGCGTCCATCCTCAGCAATCCTGCAGGCATTCTCCCAGGCAGCGATTGCACCCGTGCCGGAACCGACCGCCTGGAAGTATGCATCAGGAATCACGCCCGTCTTCTCGACAAAACTCAGGAGGGTAGTGCCCATACCGTCCCTGCGGGCAATATTCTTGGCGCCGCCCTCAAGGATGAATCCCGGATCCTCGGCAAGTTTCTCGCCTATGCTGATTGCATCATAATAGTCGCAGCCGTGCGGTACTGTCACAAGCTTGACGCATCTGTCAAGTTTCTTCCTGAACCAGAGGTCGTGCAGGTTGTCGTTCGGGATGCAGATGACTACCGGAATCTTATTGTCCGAACACACCTGTGCGAAAGCCCTGGCCGTGTTTCCGGCAGACTGGACCACAAGTATCCTCTTTTCGTCGGCATCAAGCCTGGCAAGGACAGAATATGCCTCCGTTTCCTTGAAGGAACAGGTCCTGAACTTTGCGCCTATCCGCGGATTCCAGCCTGAGAATGTTATGTAGAGGTTGTCGAGTCCAAGGAACTTCCCCATTCCCTTCGACTTGTAGGTCACAGGGGCGCAGGACTTCTTCAAAAGCCTCTTGACCGGCATCCATTCAGCGTATCTGTAGATTCCGTCGTATTCCGGATGCGGAACGAAGGCCTTGTTCTCATAAACGGCTCTGACGAGTGACGGCGACTTGCTTTCGGGATCGGCGAGTGTCCAGCCCCTGTCTTCGAATTCGTGGCCATCGCAGACGTTCTGCAGATGGTATTTTGTCTTGTTGAATCTCATATGGCTACATTATTATCTGTCCATCTATTATCTGTGCCAGATCCTTGACCGGCCGGTCAGCGTATCTGGAGAAAGTCGCAAGGCATAGAGGGCAGGCCGTTGCAATGGCATCAGCCTTGCTTGCATACAGGTTCTCGAGCGACGCGCGGGTAATCTTTTCCCTATGCTCGAAATCCAGCGACAGGGAACCGAGCGAGCCGCCGCAGCACACACTCTCCGCACGGTTCTTCGGAGCTTCCGCTATTGCCGCAGCCTTTCCGATAAGGGTGCGCGGCGAATCGTAGATGCCACATCCGCGGCCCAACTCACAAGGATCGTGATAGACATAGCAGGTATCCCCTTTCTCAAGCGAGAACAATCCCTTATCCATCATCTTGAAGAAATATTCCGAATAGAAAGCGACCCTGGTACTGCCCAGATCATAGCTTTCGGAAAATTCCCTGTAACAGATAGGGCAGCTGACCAGGAGTGTGTGCGCACCGCTTTTCCTTATGATTTCCTCATTTTTCTTCCTGAGCGCCGCAGCTTCTTTCAGACGGCCCGCCGTGTGAAGAGGCCGGCCGCAGCAAAGGCCGCCGTCGCGGTCCATCCATTCGTACCTCACGCCTGATTTCCGTAGGATGGACTCCACGCTGCGCCCTATGTTCGGGGTAAGCTGGCTCATACATCCCGAGAAATACAGTATCTTTCCAGATGCCCAATACTTATCATATCCATCCGAGGATATCCGGGAGAAGTCCTGGTTGATCCTGTATTTTCTGGCCGCCCTGGCAAGTATCCTGAGTTTAGGCCCGTCAACGCCCACCTGGCATACAGAAGTACATTTGCCGCACAGCATACATTTGTCGCTGATCTCCCTCACCCTTGGCTCATTGCCGCGTCGAAGCTGGCGGGTAAGGTACACGGTGCTGTTTTTCAGGTTTGCCGTGTCGGCGTTCATCGGGCAGGCATCTATGCAGACACCGCAGTTCGGGCAACTGTCCGCCTGGACACGCGCCATTCCCTTGTGCGGACGCGTTATTCCGACCCCGGCGTTGCGCATTGTGATGAGAAGCATCTCGGCAGGGATATGCAGGTAGCGCGTAAAAGGCAGCACGGCCATAAAGGTGCATAGGGCCACGGAATATGCCCACCACGGGGCCTCGGTGAGGTTGCCCGCCCTTGCGCACTGTTCGGCAACCAGGCGCAGCGGGAAAATCGACCACAGGGAGTACAGGCCCAGCAGGTTGAAGAGGGTCGGCCGCGCCGTGCGCTTCATTCCGAAGAGCCGGGACCAGAAGCGTTTGACCACGGCCAGGGCAATCCCTGCAAGGACAAGAAGCAGGAATGCGTCCATCACCTTCGAGATGACGGTATGCTGCCCGCCCTCCACGAAGTAGTCAAAAAATATCGGATAATAGAAAGTGCCGAGTTTCCCGGGGAAATACATCAGGACCTGCAGGTGTCCCAGAAGGATTATCATAAACCAGCCGAACGCAATGCTAGAATGCATAAATCCCAGGACACGGTTCCGCCTCCACAGCTTGACGTGCACAAGGCAGTCCAGTACAATGTCAACGGCATTCTTTACAATCAGATTGGGATGTACCAGTGACAGAAACCACTTTTTCCGGTCGGCTTTATCCAGCTGTCCTATGACAACCGCCGCCTTGACGGCACATACGGCAAGCACGAATGCCATCCCCGCGAGGAACGGCAGCACGAACGGGTGGAATCCGGAAGCAAATCTCTCAGTCATATATCTTGCAGATTGAGAGGATCAGGTTCCTGGTATTGATTCCCCGGGGACAGACTATGGTGCACTTGCCGCAAAGCATACAGCACCGGAGCATCTCACCTGCATTCCGGCCGCGCTGCAATGCAAGCAGGACCTTGCGGACACTCATCCCAGACAGCATCCCGGCCGGGCAGCTTGCACTGCAGCTGCCACAGCCTATGCATATCCTCGCGCCCGGCTCCAGCCTGCACAACTGCTCGAAGCGGAGATCATCCACCTTTCCGAGATCCATTGTAGAGCTTTTGCTCAGTGAAAATCCAAAATCCATCATTCCAGATATGTGTGTATTGACAATGCGGCGCTGCGAGCCTCAGCTATTGTCTCAGGGACGGTCTTCGGGCCGGTGCAGGAGCCGGCGAAGAAAATTCCGGGGCGGTTGGATTCCACCACCGAGTATTCATTGTCGACGCTTCTGAGAAATCCGTCACTGTCTGTCTCGAGCCCGGCCATCACTGACAGTTCCTGTATGCTGTCGTTCCTGACAATCCCGGACATCAGGACCAGCAGATCCAGCCCGACTTTGAGAGGCTTTCCGGACAAGGTGTCCTCGGCTTTTACCTGCAGGCTCCCGTCAATGGTTTCACCGACTTCTGACACACGGCCACGTATGAACTGTATGCCATAATCCCTTTGCGCGTTGACGTAAAAGTCCTCGTATTTCTTTCCGAAGAGGCGAAGGTCCATATAGAAGCAATAGACCTTTGCGTAAGGGAAGCGCTCCTTGATCTCAATGGCCTGTTTGATTGCCGTGGCGCAACAGACCTTGGAGCACTGGCCGTTGCAGGCCTTGAGGTCCCTGGACCCCACACAGTGCACGAAACCCACGGTCCTGACTTCTTCCGGCACCCGGGAATCCTCCTTTCCGGAGAACCAGGCCTCGAGGTCCGAATTTGTGATGACGTGGTCATACACGCCATATCCGTACTCTTCTTTCCTTGAAGCATCGAACAGACGGAATCCCGTGGAAACCAGTATGGCTGAAGCATTGACCACGATGCCGTTGTTGAGCTTGAGGCTGTATCCGTCAGCAAGCCGGTTGAGCGATATGACCCTTGTCCCGAGAAAGATATTGGCTCCCTTCACATCTTCGCGAAGCCTGTCTATGATATCCTTTGCCGAAGACATATCAGGAAAGAGCTTGTGCCACGATGCAACGTGGCCCCCCAGTTCCTTTGAAGCCTCAACCAGAATCGGTGTGTGACCAAGGGCCAGAAGTGCCTTGGCCGCCTCCATTCCGGCGATTCCGCCACCTATTATTACGATATTGCCATTCATTCTAGAAACATTTTATTGAAGTCGGAAGTTCCGGCCGCATTATGTCTTCACGGTTCAGCCCAAGGTATTTTGCCGCCGGGTCATATTCCACACCCATCTTGTCCAGAAGGGGCTCCACAGCCACCTGGTGCAGCTGGAGGCCAAGGTCCCAGGGGTCATAGCCGAGGACAAGACCCGCGAGTTCCTCATACGTGAGGACAGGTATCCCGAAGCCGTCCCTGCCATAGGTCTTTCCTGTCTGTTCCGCAATGACATACTGCCATCTGTCAAGGAAATACGGGCATCCGGGGCAGTTGGTTATGATGGCGTCGGGATGATAAGGCTCCATCGATTCGAACTTCTTGTGCGTATTCGACAAACTGTATCCACGGTTTGCCTTGACGTGGTACTGGCGAAAACCATATCCGCAACAATGGCGGCGCTCAGGATAGTCTATGACCTGCCCGCCCCAGCTTTCCACCATACCGGCCAGCACGTATGGGTATTCGGCACCGCCGACACCTTTCGAAGGGAACATCTTGGCATAGTGGCAACCGATGTGCTCTACTATCTTCAGGGGCTCTCCGGTATCGGAATTGACGAGCTTGTGCCTGGCCCGTACCGCTATTTCATTGCGCCAGTGATAGATCAGGTCGCTCGAATGGGCCAGATATTTCGGTTTTTTGAACTCCCGGCGGCAGGCTTTCCAGAGATCCTCCCGTATCCTGGCCTCAAGTTCCGGAAACTCGCGCCAGGTTTCGAGTATTTCAGCATAGTTGCCGAACGACGTTATGCAGCTCGGACAATAATTCTCATATCCGGCTTCGGTCATAAGCGCAAACTGCCGCGCCACAATGGTCATCACGGTCTCCTGGGGAATCGTGTCGCAGTGATATGCAATGCCCCCGCAGGTAGTATGATGAGGCGTCTCGTAAATGTCTTTCCCCAGTACGTTCCGGGTTATTTCCGTAAACATCCGTTCGCTTGCCGGAAAGAAATTCTGCCTTATGCAGCTGCGTACATAATACCAGTTGTCATCGGGAATATCTTTCTGATACTCGCTCCAGATTCTTTGTTTTCCTTCGTAAATCATATTTTTCGTACAGACGCGAATGATTCGCGTCTGTTCAATTGAAATGTTTGCCGCTGCAGCGCTCGAAAGCATTCCTCTCGTATTCCTGCATCGACTGTCCCATCTCCTCGGCTTTCTTCTCGGAGTATTCCTCCACGAGGCGTATCCTTTCGGTGCCGCCCGTCACGTCGAAGATGGCCCTGAGCTCGTCGAGCGACTCCTGCGGTATCTTCCTCAGGACTCCCGGGCCCTCGCCCATATAGTTTGCTCCCTGGCGTTCAAGGCTCTTCTCAAGATGCTCGGTATGCCATTTCCAGACCGGCCCTGATTCTTTGTGGTCCTCCCAGCTGAATGTTTCGGGATGGATGCAGTATCCGTATTTCAGGATGTTCCCCGTCATCATATGGGTGAGAGGAAGCATCTGGCGGCCTTTTTCGGACTCCGTGAAATATCCGAGACGCACGCTGAGGTCGCGCAGTGCCATTATCACCAACCCCGGGCCATTCTTGCGCGGGCAACGGGTGACGCAGCTCATACATTCGCCGCAGTACCATATCGTTTCGGACTTCAGGAGTTCCTCTATCTTGTCGTCGTCCCTGGTCTGGACGGTATCGACAATCTTCCTGGGGTCATATCTGTAGAATTCAGCCGCAGGGCACACAGCGGTGCAGGTTCCGCAATTGATGCAATTGTGGAAGCCCTCCCGGAAACGGTAGTCCTTGCATAATTCGTCAAACAGACCCTTCATCACATCGGTTTTACTCTTCTGGCAAGCACGGTGCAGAGGGCGGGGAAGAATCTCTTTATGTATACCATCAGCAGTTCACCCCTTCCAACCAGAACCTCACCCTTCCTGTTCTCAATGGCACGCACAATCTTTTTCGCCGCCTTGTCGGCGGAAATACCCCCATCCTGACCCGGATCCATCACTCCGTGCTTCTCTCCACCCTTGTCGAGAGCATTCAACGATATGCTGGTGCGTACCCTGCCCGGGCAGACAAGGGTGACGGACACGCCCTTTTCGTGATATTCGGCACGAAGCGTCTCGAAGAAGCCGTACAATGCGTGCTTGGATGCACTGTAGGCGCATCTGAACGGGAATCCGAAACGCCCCGCGATGGATGTCGTGACAGCAATCCTGCCTCCTCCGTTCAAAACCATCATCGGCAGCACGGCCTCCGCAACCGCCGCCGGGGCAAAAAAGTTCACCTCCAGAATCTTCCTCACCATAGGCATCGGCGTATCCTCAACCGAAGTGCGCTGGCTTATGCCGGCGTTGCAGTAGAGGATGTCTATTCCGCCAAAGGCACTCCACGCCTCCCTGGCGAGAAGCCTGATGCCGTCAGGCTCGTTGAAGTCATAAGGAAGCACCCGCACGTCCTTTGCGCCTTTCCCGCGGCAAAGATCAGCCACGCTTTCCAGCTTTTGCCTTGACGACGAAGTCAGGATGAGCCGGCAGCCTTGAGCGGCATACCTGTATGCACAAGCCTCCCCTATACCCGAAGATGCACCCGTGATCCAGACAGTATGCATATTATTTTATGAGGGCCTTGTCGGCCATTTCATTGTCATACTCGCCCCTGTCGAGACGCTCCTTAATGTCCTTGAAGGCCGCAAGGGTCCTGTCAACGTCCTCTATGCTGTGGGCCGCCGTCGAGATGATGCGGAAGATGAGCATTCCCGGAGGGATGACGGGATAGGTGACGATAGAGCAGAAGATGTGGTAGTTCTCACGCAGGTCGACTGCAATGTTCGTCGCCTGGTTGATTCCGCACTTCAGATGGACAGGCGTGACGCAGGCCTCGGCAGGTCCGATTTCATAACCGAGCTCGCGGAAACCCTTCTGAAGGCGGCGCGTAACCTCCCACAGACGGGCCCTGCGTTCGTCTCCTTCCGGGCTGTCGATGATTTCGAGCCTCTTGATACAGCCCTCGACAACCGGCATAGGAAGGCTCTTGGCATACATCTGGGAACGCATATTGTAGCGCAGATAAGTGATGATGTCCTTTTCTGATGCCACGAAACCTCCGATTGTCGCCATTGATTTTGCGTATGCGCCGATATAGAGGTCGACACCGTCCATCACGCCGAAATGCTCCGATGTGCCTCTGCCGTGAGGACCCATAACGCCGAATCCGTGAGCGTCGTCAATCATGAAACGGAAGTTGTATTTCTTCTTGAGAGCCACGATCTGGTCGAGGATGCCGCGTGCACCCGTCATTCCGAAGACGCCCTCGGTGATGACCAGGATACCGCCGCCGCTTTGGTTTGCCACCTCGGTGGCCTTTGCAAGCACACGGTCGCAGTCCTCTGCGTTGTTGTGCTTGAACTTGTATTTTTCGCCTATGTGCAGACGTATGCCGTCGAGAAGGCAGGCGTGGCATTCGGCATCATAGACTATCACGTCGTGGCGGGACACAAGGGAATCAATCGTGGAGAGGATGCCCTGATACCCGAAATTGAAGAGGAAAGCCGCCTCCTTCTTCTCAAAGTCGGCGAGCTGGCGCTCAAGCTTTTCGTGAAGGGCGGTCTGGCCTGTCATCATACGGCTTCCCATAGGATAGGCCATTCCCCAGCGGGCAGCGGCTTCGGCGTCAACCTTCCTTATCTCGGGATGGTTTGCGAGCCCGAGGTAGTTGTTGAGGCTCCAGCAGAGAACATCCTGCCCGTTGAATCTCATATATGGGCCGAGCTCGCCCTCAAGTTTCGGGAATGCAAAATAGCCGTCGGCCTTTTCCCTGTACTGACCGATCGGTCCGCCTGAAGATTCGCGTATCTTCTGAAAAATGTCTTTTTGCATATCGTTATTTTTGTCTTGATACCAGTCCCATCATTCTGAAGAGGAATTTCGGGAGCTGTTTGAGTTTGTCTCTCCTGTTCATATCTATGTAGAGTCCGAGCTTCCCCACGACGGGGACCTTGTGGGTCTCCACGAATTCGATAAGTGATCCGTCGGGGTCTTCTATGTATGTGAAGCGGCCGGATGCCTCCCCCATATCGAACTGCTCTCCGTTCGGGCAGCTGTCGACAGTGAAAGGGTGACCCTTCGATTTGCAGAATTCACCGAGTGCATCCATTCCGGTCACGTCATAACAGATCTGGATAAAGCCCGGATCACCCCAGTAGCGGCCTCCGAAAATCTTGCGGGGCTTGTGTTCCAAAGCCTGCACAAGCTCGATGACATTGGTTCCCAGAAGGCCCGAGAAGGCACCTGCGGGGGTCCCGCTGCGCCCAAGAAGGACACGGCGGTATCTTTCGCCGGAGCCCGGAAGAATCGACCAGTCTTCAAAGGTCCCGGTCTCGTCATATATCACCTCGTCATACCCGAGCACTTCCTGATAAAACTTCAGCGAATCATCCATGTCGCTCACACCGACCATCGCTCCGACGATGCCTCCACAATATTTATGGTCGTCGATGAATACGTCCTTCCTCTCGATGATCTGGAAAGTGTTGCCATAGAGGTCTTCCACATAGAAGCACGGCACACCGGACGGGTCCCGGGAAACCGGTGAGCATTTGCTCCATCCGGCAGACAGTTCCCTGTGGAACGCCTCGATGTCGCGGCATTTCACCTTGGCGGCAAAGACGCCGGTATCGCCCGCCGATATCTTGAAGGAAGCGGGCTGGGGGGTCCTTTGTGAATATTGCCAGATCTCCAGTCCGCCGCCGCCCTGCAGGTTGACTGCGATGCAAGCGTGGCGTTTTTGTGCCTGACCGCCCGTATAAGGGAGCATCCGTTCTGCCACCGTATCGTCTTCAAGGATCTTGACATCGAATCCGAACATCTTGATATACCAGTCCCAGGATTGTCTGAAATCGACCGTTCCTACACCGATTTGCTGGATGGCAGAGATAGTATATGCCTTCATTGTATGCGCCTTTACTAATTAGTAGGCGCAAATATAGTATATGCTTTTACTAAAACCAAACTTTTCGGGGCTTTTTGTCAACTCAGCAATCAGAAGCCATTTGGACATATAGATTTTGGAAAATGATAAATAACAAGTACTTTTACACAGAATAGAAAAAGGTACTATATCATGACTCGAAAATCCAAGATCTTCATCGAGAAATGGGACGGCAAACTTCCTTTCATCAATCTCAAGCAATAAGCGGGGAACTTAAACTATTTCTTATGAAAAAAACTCTGTTGATCACTTTGGCTTTATCCATCACGACAACAGCCTCCTTCGGGCAGAAAATCGAAAAGGTGCCATTCGGCGACTTCGAGAACTGGACCGTCCGGTACATTCAGGAATCCCCGATCATCGGAGGAGAGACAAAGGTCAATTATGTCATCGCCCCCACCGACACGATACGCAAGAATGCTCCATACAGTTACTCCAAGACCATCTGGGGCAGTTCCAACGCCTACGCCGTCGTTATGGGTGTCACCAAGGTGACCTGCTCGGTCTCTCCCGACAAAGGGCCGACGGGACGCTGCGCAAGGCTTGAGAACACTATGGTGTCGGTGAAAGCCGCCGGAATGATAAGTGTGAACGTTCTGGCTACCGGAGCCATCTTTTGGGGGAAAATGCTGGAGCCTCTCACAAGCCCGAACAATCCTATGGCGTTTCTGGATTGGGGCATTCCTTTCACGAAAAGACCGGTCGCAGTCATCATCGATTTCAAGGCATATCTTCCTAACACCGGAAAGATTAAGAAAGGCAACAAGGAGATTGACGGCTACGATCCCGAACAGATTATGTTCATCCTCCAGAACAGAAGCAAGGACGAAAAAGGCAACACGCACGTGACAAGGGTCGGCACAGCCGTGCACCGGATAGAAAAAAGCACCGATGGCTGGGTAAGAAACTTCAGGATCCCCCTCATATATGGCGATGCGACCAAGGACGAGGCCTTCAAGAGCTATATGGACCTGCTGCCAAAGAAAAAAGCGCCATTGCCGGAAGATGACTGGGGCAGCCCGGACACTCCCGTCACACACGCATACATCTCCTGCTCTTCAGGCACCCAGTCCGATATGTCCGGTGCCGTGGGCAACATCCTCTGGATTGACAACGTCCGCCTGGAATATTGATGGTTAAGGTTGTTGTCAACTTGATCAATTCAAGCAACTGATAAATTGCAATCTTACGAATATGAAAATAATCAAAGTCATTCTGATGGCAATCCTTTCTTTGATTACCCTTTCATCTTGCCAGAAAGCATTTGATGTCAATAGCGTACACTTTTCCAATGACGGAGGAACAAAAACAATAACCTCTTCATCATATACTCTTTCGATTCATGATAATAACGCTAATTATGGCACTCGCTGCTCTGAAGAGAACGGTATTATTCACGTTGAAAAGGACTGGCTCACGGCAGAACTCGATACGAATGCTGGTGTAATCACTCTTACTGCCGACAAGAATGACGCCGGCAAAAAAAAGAACACTTTACATTTCTGGAATGTACGGCGATATCCAAAGCTCGATTCCAGTTGTACAGGAAAAGTAGATATCTCGCTTGCCGGTTCTATTTGTCATCTTCTTTCAATTTCTCCTTGTATTTCTTGTCATAGGCTTCGCCTCTCGGGACGAGGTTCTTGAAGAACACGCAGTCATCGATGATCTGTATATGGAAGATGAAGAATGCACGGAGGCTTCCGATGCGGATGCGGTAGACGTTGTCGTAACCGACCAGCTTCTTGCAGTCGGTGATTTCATCCAGGTATGATGCATTCCTGACCTCAAGAATCGTGTTCTTGACGGAATTCAGTGTCTTGCCCGACAGTTTGCGGACTGATTTCTCAAAATCCTTCGAGTACTTCGTCTTCATATTCCCAGCCAGTTCTCAAAGTCCTTGGTCTCTTCTTCGGAAAGCTCGACGTCTCCGTCGGGACGGACATTGCACAGGTACTGGTAGGTCGCCGCCT
>JAZLGQ010000019.1:0-7159 GCA_045616385.1 Candidatus Cryptobacteroides sp. | reverse complement strand
CCTTGCCGAGAGCGGCGACTTCAATTTTGCGGAAGTGGATGAGCTCGGCCATATCGAAGAGCACGACTACACCGACGAGCACATAGCATCAGTGCTTGCACTTGAGGCTGTCGATGCCGATGCCGTGCGCAAGGCAGGCTTCAAGGTCGTCCTCGACAGCATCAATTCTGTCGGCGGGATCATAATGCCACGGCTTCTCGAAAAGCTTGGAGTCGAATGCATCACGCTGAACGGAGAGCCTACCGGCGACTTCGCCCACAACCCTGAACCGCTTCCGAAGAACCTCCTGGAACTCAGCGACACGGTAGTACGTGAGAAGGCGGACCTTGGCATCAGCGTCGACCCGGACGTCGACCGCCTGGCGTTCATCTGCGAGAACGGACAGCCTTTCGTAGAGGAATACACACTCGTCAGCGTGGCTGACTATCTGCTCGACGAAGCCGTGAAGAAGGGCCGGAAAGACCTTGCCACCGTTTCCAACCTCAGTTCAAGCCGCGCCCTCCGCGATGTGACGGAGGCGCACGGCGGCACCTATTATGCAGCGGCAGTAGGCGAGGTGAACGTAACCACCAAGATGCACGAAGTCAATGCGCTGATAGGCGGAGAGGGCAACGGAGGCGTGATCTATCCGTCTTCACACTGCGGCCGCGACGCAATGGCAGGCGTGGCGCTGTTCCTTTCGAACCTCGCACACAAAGGCTTGAGCGCAAGCGCATACAAGGCCACGCTCCCACAATATTTCATCGCCAAGAACAGGATCGACCTTTCCGATTCAGCGCTGATCGACAAGATACTCGAAGCGATGAAAGAGCATTTCAAGGACGAAAAGGTCAACACCATCGACGGCGTGAAAATCGATTTCGAATCCCGCAAGCAGTGGGTTCACCTCCGCAAGTCCAACACCGAACCTATCATCAGGATATACTCCGAGGCCCAGACTGAAGAAGCTGCCGTCAAACTCGGCGAAGAGGTCATCGCCCTCGCCCAAAAGATCATAGGCTGAGATGTTCAGTTTCAGGACAAGCCCGATTGAGGACCAGCTCGACAAAAGCCTTGTCGAGGGCCGGGTAGGTGTATTCTGCACCCAGAATTGCTGGGATCCTTTCCACGGGAGATACTTGTATGACATATTCCGCGAAAGGGGTAATCTCTCCAGGGTCTTCACCCCACGTGACACCGAGCTCACTCCGGGCACCAGCCATATCGAATTCGATGCCGCCGAGATTGAAGAGCTGAACGCCCTTGTGGTCGAGATACAGGACGTGGGGGCACGCTATTTCAACTACACCAGGGACGTGATGCAGCTTCTGACGATGCGCGCCCGTATGTTCGACGGTCCCTCAATCTATGTCATCGACCACATCAATCCGGCCGGCAGGGTAGTGGAGGGTACGATTCCCGCCATCGAGGCCGACATCTGGACTCCAAGGGTCGCCCATCGTCACGGACTCACTCTGGGGGAGCTTTGCACCCTGTACTACAATGAGATAGACGCAAAATTCCCGCTTCATATCGTATCGGCCCTGGTTTCGGACGTAGGCAAGGACCTTCTTCCCTGGACCATAGCCCCGGCCTCTGACATCCCCGGAATGTTCACCTGCGAGATGTATTCGGGCGGAGGTCTCTGGAACAATACGTCCATCACTCC
Organism: Candidatus Cryptobacteroides sp.; assembly: GCA_045616385.1. Taxonomy (GTDB): domain Bacteria; phylum Bacteroidota; class Bacteroidia; order Bacteroidales; family UBA932; genus Cryptobacteroides. The sequence goes on along the minus strand of JAZLGQ010000019.1, from coordinate 5,511 downwards.
CGCCATAGGCACAACCCGCCCCTACGAATACATCGGCGCCCCTTTCATCAAGACAGTCGATGTCAGGTTCCTTCCGACGCCCGCAGGCGTGATGATGCGTCCTTGTTCATTCACCCCGGCCGCCGGCCGCTATGCAGGCGAGAAATGCTTCGGCTACCAGATAATGCTGCAGCCGGGCGCCCAGTACCATTCCCTGCTGCACACCTTGCAGCTGATGCATTATTTTTCAGAGCATTACAGCCAGTTTGAGATGTATGACAGCCTCTTTGTGAAGATTGCCGACCCCGTGATTGAAGAATATCTCCGGGGGCGTCTCAACTTCGATGTAGTGCAGGAACACGTCAAGACTGAAGAACAGAAATGGATACGCAAGGCCAAGCGTTTCGTACTGTACGATGACGCGCCATACAGAATCAAATGATCCCCGGCCAGGTCACTCTTAAAATGAAAATCCTACAGACAGGCACAGCGCAAGGTATTTTGCGCTGTTTTTGTTTATATTTTCAGCGGGGATGTATCCGCCGAGGTCCGGGTCAGGAATCAGTATCTTGTCGCAGGTCAGTTTCAGGCTGAGCGCAAATTCGAGGCGGACGGAAGGTGCAAGAGCGAAATGGTATCCCATACCGGCATCTGCCATAAAGGCGGGATCGATGTCCGGCTGGTCATTATGTGTCAGGTGGAAACCGGCACCGCCGTCGATGAACAAGAACAGGCCGTCGGTATCGAATCCGTCAGGAGCCGCCGTGGCACGCAGCAGCACGGGAATCAGCCTGTTGTCCTTTCCAACGCCGGCATAGCCGGAGTGGACGGAGAAGGACAGGAAATTCGTGGCGTTGACGCCCACGTGTCCGAGAACGAACCCGTTGAAATGGCTGTGAAAGCCGCTGTCGTCTTCTCTGACCTTGACACCATCCCAGTCGGTGTAAAAAAGGTGGACGCTTGAATAGATGACGGCGGACGGCCCCCACTCGACTCCGAATCTGACGAAAGGGGAGCGTGCCGGGGCCGCGGTACCCGCGAACACCAGCAGCAGCGCCAACAATATGAGTTTCTTTTTCATCAGAATGCAGTCAAAATGGTCACTTGAGGATATGGAGCCTGGAAGATGCCGTTCTTGTAGAGGCCGACACTGAGGTTGCCCTTTTCTTCATCCTTGCGGATATGGAGGCCGGCATCCAGACAGAATGAAAGGTCTATCAGGATACGCCTGCCGAACTCGAAACGGCATCCGAAGGTACCGGAAAGCGCGGCCACGGCGCCGTGGTTCCTGACAAGGGGGACGGAGGTGTCGCGATAATAGTTGACCTCGAAATCCTTGACGTACCCAAGCGTGCAGCCCGGACCGACATAGAGGTCAAAGTCGACATACTGGCCTTCGATGACCTTCATAACATAGTTCCTGGAGTAATTCGCCTTGACCCCCGGTGCGTTACTGCGTGCCGTGGGAATGCCGTAGATATCTGCAAAGACAGTGAATGAATCGAAGTAGAAATCCTCGAAATGGTCGGAGTCAAGCTGAAATCCGAATCCCTTTATGGAATTGAAGATGCCGATTTCCACACGTTGTGCTCCGGCATCCGTACAAAGCAATGCCACAGCCAGAACGACTATGATATGTGATATCCTGCGCACTGTCACGAAGGTAGGAAATTCTTTGATTTTCTCCAACAAAAGAGTAAATTCGCGATATGGAATCCACAGTGCCCGCACCCCTTCCGGAACGGATGAGACCGCGCAATCTGTCCGAATATGTCGGGCAGAGGCATCTTGTCGGGCCCGGTTGCATCCTCAGGAATATGATCGACTCCGGCAACCTCTCGTCCTTCATCCTCTGGGGGCCTCCGGGAGTGGGCAAGACCACCCTTGCGCGCATTATGGCCGAAAGCCTGGACAGGGATTTCCATACGCTTTCAGCCGTCAGCGCCGGAGTCAGGGACGTGCGCGACATCATCGATGCGGCCAAAAACAAGTCGCTGTTCTCCAAAACAGCGGCGCCCGTCCTTTTCATCGACGAGATACACAGGTTCAACAAAGCCCAGCAGGACGCCCTCCTCGGGGCCGTGGAAGCCGGCACGGTGATACTTATCGGAGCCACTACCGAGAACCCTTCATTCGAGGTTATCACGCCTCTTTTGAGCCGGTGCCAGGTATATGTGCTGAAGCCGCTTGAAGCCGGCGACCTGCAGACGCTTCTCGACAGGGCGCTCTCCACCGACAAGGTGATGCTGGAGCGCAAGGTTTCCGTGGCCGAGACAGAAGCGCTCTTCCGCCAGAGCGGCGGAGACGGACGCAAGCTTCTGAACATTCTGGAGATTGTCGTCGATGCCAACTCGATGCTGCCGGAAATCGTCATCGACAACAAAATGGTCACCGAGTGTCTTCAGGAGAACGTTGCAATCTATGACAAGGGAGGGGAGATGCACTACGACATCATTTCCGCCTTCATAAAGAGCGTCCGCGGCTCCGACCCCAACGCTGCGGTCTACTGGATGGCCCGTATGCTTGACGGCGGCGAAGACCCGCTCTTCATTGCCCGCCGCCTGTGCATCCTTGCAGCAGAAGACATAGGGCTTGCAAACCCGAACGCGCTGCTTCTCGCCAACGCCACCTTCCAGATAGTCCACACGATAGGTATGCCTGAAGCCCGCATCCCGTTGAGCGAATGTGCGATATACCTTGCAAGCTCGCCTAAGGGCAACTCCGCATATCTCGCGATAGACGCCGCGCTTGCCGCAGCCCACTTCAACCAGACAGCAGCGGTTCCCCTTTACCTGAGAAACGCACCCACCAAACTTATGTCAGACCTGGGCTATGCCGACGGATACAAGTACGCCCACGATTTCCCAGGTCACTTCACCGACCTGGAATTCCTTCCGAAGGAATTTTCGGGAACAGTATTCTATTCGCCCCAGGAAAACCGTCACGAAGACGGCCTGAAGGCTTATCTCCAGGCCTGCTGGCCGAAATATTATTCAAAGAAATAATTACTGGGCCACAGAGCGGAAAAGCCATCCGTAATAGAGTCCGAAGCACAACAGCATCACGATGCCTTCCCATCTGTCGATGCGGTCATTGCGTCCGGTGTATGTCCACAGCCATACCAGGACGGCGCTGAGCAGAAGCGCACCTATGTCAACCAGGCTCATCCCCTCCATTGAAAGCGGAGTGATGACGGCGGAAATGCCGAGGATAAGCAGAATGTTGAATACGTTCGAGCCGAGTATGTTGCCGAGGGCGAGCTGGCCCTTGTGCCTGGAGGCGGCGACGATGGAGGTGACGAGTTCAGGAAGTGAGGTACCGCCGGCCAGTACGGTGACGGCGATGAACTTGTCTGACACGCCCGCCATACGGGCAATCTCCGTAGCGGAGTTCACGAAGAACCGGCCCCCGAAGATCAGGCCCGCAAGACCTGCAGTGACAAGGCCGACGGCTGCCCAAATGCTGTTTATCCTCTTGCTTCCATCTTCTTCGGAATTACCTTCGTCGAACTTGAAGCAATAGAACAGATAAGCCACAAAAACCATCAGGAACACAATACCTTCGATACGTGAGATATTATCTCCACTTCCGATCCCGGCAATAGTGAGACTCATTCCGCAGAACACCAGCAGGAAGGTCACCAGAAGAGTGATCGGAATGTCCCTTCTGCGGTTCGAACGTGTCACGGCAACAGGTGCGATCACGGCTGTCACACCGAGAATCAGCAGGGTGTTGAAGATATTCGATCCGACCACATTCCCGATGGATATGTCGGCATTGCCCTGGATGGCTCCGGTAAGGCTGACCACCAGTTCCGGGCAGGAGGTGCCGAAGCCGACTATGGTGAGTCCGATAACGAATTCGCTTATTCCCAAACGCCTGGCAATTGCGGAGGCGCCGTCGACGAGCCAGTCCGCGCCGAGCACTATGGCGGCGAGGCTGACAAGAAGTATGACTATCTGTATTGTCATCTCAGTTCAAGTTTACAGACATTCTCAACGTGCTGTGTGTGTGGGAACATATCCACCGGCTGCACCGCGGTGATTCTGTACATATCGCCCATCATTGCCAGGTCGCGGGCCTGGGAGGCCGGATTGCAGCTGACATAGACAATACGCCGCGGGGCTGCCTTCATTATGGTCTTCACAACGTCCGGATGCATACCGGCACGAGGAGGGTCGACTATCATCACGTCGGGACGCCCGTGTTCAGCTATGAAACCATCGGTCAGCACATCCTTCATATCTCCCGCAAAGAACTTGCAGTTGGTGATTCCGTTGCCTTCGGCGTTCATCACGGCGTCGGCTATCGCCTCCGGCACATACTCGATGCCTATCACACGGGAAGCCTTTGCGCTTACGAACTGGGCGATGGTGCCTGTACCCGTGTAAAGGTCGTACACGACCTCGTCGCCTGTCAGCCCGGCGAACTCGCGGGCCACCTTGTAAAGATTGTAGGCCTGACCGGTATTTGTCTGGTAGAAGGACTTCGGACCTATCTTGAAACGGAGTCCCTCCATAGTCTCCCAAATGGCCTCGGAACCCTTGTAAAGGATGCACTCCTGGTCACCTATTGTATCATTCAACTTACTGTTGATAACATAGTAGAGAGAAGTTACCTGATTGAAAGCTTCAGATATGGCATCAAGCATCCGGGCCAACCCTTCAAACTCCTTTGCGAAGCAGAGTATGAGCATCACGTCGCCCGCATCGGTGGTGCGGACAAACATATTCCTGAAAATGCCGCGGTTCTCGCGGAGGTTGTAGAACGGGATGTCGTGGGAGAGCAGGTAGTCCTTGACGAACATCCTGATTTCATTTGACGGCTCCGGCTGCAGCCAGCACTTCTCTATGTCGAGGACCTTGTCAAAGAACTTGCCCACGTGGAAACCTAGTCCGCAACGCTGCTGCGGGGTGAGGCCCTCCGGTTCCTCATCAGGAAGTATCCACCTCCTGTCGGAAGCCGAAAACTCAAGCTTGTTGCGGTAGAACTGAGTTTTTTCGGAGCCTATGCACGGTGCGATCTCCGGCACTTCCAGGTGCCCTATCCGCACCAGCTGGTCATAGACCTGCTGACGCTTCGCCTCAAGCTGCATCCCATAGGGGAGAGGCTGCCAGCGGCAGCCCCCGCAGATACCGAAATGCCGGCAAAACGGCTCGAGACGATGCTCGGAAGGTTTTTTCACAGCCACGATCCGCCCCTCAAGGAAAGATTTCTTTTTCTTGATGACCTGTACATCCACCACGTCGCCGGGAACGGCGAACTCCACGAACAGCACCTGCCCGTCCGGGGTGTGGGCGACCGCCTTGCCTTCGGCGGCTACGTTTTCTATTGTGACATCCTCCAGCAGGAGATCGATTTTCTTTCTTGACATAGACTGCAAAGGTAAGGAATTTTGAGTACATTTGCGAAAAATGACTGCCTATGAAAATCGGTGTTTTGCTTGCGATGGAGGCCGAATACGAATCAATCGCCCGGATGGACTTCAACTTTCCGGGAAAGGACGTCGTCACAAAGGTCTCGGGAATAGGC
>JAZLGQ010000018.1:0-4776 GCA_045616385.1 Candidatus Cryptobacteroides sp. | reverse complement strand
CCTGCCATATTGCCTCCCAGCTTGCCGGTGACCACGGCACAGGCGGTGGCGGTCGGGCAGATGAGGCAGATCATCGCCGATTCCAGCGGGATCCTGTGTGCAAGCACCCACGCACCCGCAGCGCCTCCGGAGCGCAGTGCCCAGAGTTCAAGGAGGGCCGGGATCACAAAAGATGCGCCCTGAACCAGCAGAAGCCTCGCTTGCCATTTATGAGGGCGCATCTGATGAGGCTCTATCTTGCAGAAACTCAGGAAGAGCATACAGAAGAGAAGCACCGGCTGCAGGGTCTTTGCAAAGGATTCAAGGAACGGGCCGGCGGAATGGATGCCGGGAATGGAATGATATATAAGGCACATCCCGGCACCGGTCACCATACCGATGATCAGCATCCAGTCCTTGACGAACTTCTTCAGCGTATACCTGTATTCACTCATTCGCGTCGCAAAATTAGCACTTTTTAAGTTTTTTTATTTACATTTGTCAGGTTAGTTACGCGCCGGGCGCGCAAAAGGTTAGTTAGCATGACTTGCAAGAACATTCTCGAGGCAATAGGCAATACGCCGATGGTGCGTATCAACAAGCTGAATCCTAATCCAAACGTCAAGATATTCGCCAAGCTGGAGGGTTTCAACCCCACCGGCAGCATCAAGGACCGCATTGCGCTCGCGATGGTCGAGCAGGCCGAAAAAGAAGGCAAGCTCTACCCCGGCAAGACCATCATCGAGCCGACTTCCGGCAACACGGGCATCGGTCTGGCGATAGCCGGCATCGTCAAGGGTTATCCGGTCGAGATTGTGATGAGTTCCGCCGTATCCATCGAGCGCCGCAAGATCATACGCGCCTACGGCGGAAAGGTCGTACTCACTCCTGCCGACCAGGGTACAGACGGCGCCATCCGGCTTGCACACAAGATGGTTGACGAGAACCCGGAAAAATATTTTATGCCCGACCAGTACTCCAATGCCAGCAACTATATGGCCCACTACAAGAACACGGCCATCGAGATATGGCAGCAGATGAACGGCAAAATCGACTATCTTGTAGGCGCAATCGGCACCTCCGGCACCCTGATGGGACTCACCAAGTTCCTCAAGATAATGAACCCCGACATCAGGATAGTGTGCGCGCAACCTATACGCGGCCACTACATCCAGGGCCTCAAGAATATGCAGGATGCCATCGTCCCTGAAATCTACAACCCCGACATAATAGACTGCCAGGAAATGATCGAAAGCGAGGAAGCCATAGAAATGGCCCGCCAGATCATCGCCAAGGAAGGAATCTTTGCCGGCATGTCCAGCGGAGCCGCCCTTCTCGCGGCAATACGCACGGCTGAGAAAGTAAAATCCGGAAACATCGTTGTCGTGTTCCCGGATAGAGCGGAGAAGTACTTGAGTACCACAATGTTCGATCCTTTCACGGATCAGGAATAATCCTAAATGCCTTTCACATAGGCTGCAAGTTCGGCCTTCGAGACACTCATCGGTTCGGAATGACGCGGCAGCGACGCTATGCGCCTGAATGCATCCGGAGGGGTCGGAAGCTTGCCTATGCTCTCGCCTATGACCTTGTCGAACTTGGCGGCGTGGGCGGTGGAGAGCCAGAACCCTGCGGCACCGGCATCGCGGTATGACAGGTAGCCGACGGCGCTGTGAGGATCTGAAAGATAGCCGTACTTTTCATACAGCTCGGCTATGCCCTTGCGGATCTCGCCATCGGAATAACTGTATCCATCGACCGCACTGCGAACCGCGGCCTCATCGTAATCATACAGCGCAATCATTCTCTCGAAGTTGCTCGGAGCGCCTACGTCCATCGCATTGGCCACCGTCTGCACGGAAGCGCGCGGATCATAGCTGCCGCCGGCAAGGAACTGTGGCACGACGTCGTTGGCATTTGCGCCGGCAATGAAGCGTTGCACCGGCATTCCCATCCTGTGGGCAAGCATACCGGCGGTGATGTTTCCATAGTTGCCGCTCGGCACCACTATGTCGGGATCTTCCTTATGGGTCTTGTGCCACTGGCACCAGCCGTAGAAATAATAGAACGACTGCGGCATCCAGCGGAGAACGTTGATTGAGTTGGCTGAGGTAATCCTGACCTTGCTGCGGAACCCGCTGTCGGCAAACATCTCCTTGACCAGGCGCTGGCAGTCGTCGAAGCATCCGCTGACGCGGAGCGGGTAGATATTCTCGCCGAGGCTTGTCATCTGCGCCTCTTGGAAGTCGCTGACCTTGCCGTCCGGATAGAGGATGACAACCTTTACGCCGGGCACTTTCCAGAAGCCGTGGGCCACTGCGCTGCCCGTATCGCCGGACGTGGCGGTAAGCACGATGATCGGCTCCCCTCCCTTGTTCAGCAGGCCAAGCATACGTCCCATAAAGCGGCCGCCAAAATCCTTGAAAGCGAAAGTCGGGCCGTGGAACAGCTGAAGTGTGTTGAATCCTTCGGAAACAGGATAAAGAGGGACTTCGAAATTGAAGGCATCGCGCACGAGCGCATCAAGATCCGCAGCAGGCACGTCCTCGCCGAAAAGCTGCTGTGCGAGGTATGATGCCATATCGGCAAAGGAGATGTCAGCAAGAGCTGCTACCTTCTCCATATCGACCTGAGGGAATCGCTCAGGCATAAAAAGGCCGCCATCAGGTGCAAGACCGCGGAAAGCCGCCTCGGTGAGACTGAACGCAGACTTGCGTTCGCGGTCTCTGGTGCTGAAATACATCATAATACCCTGGCGCCGTTATTTGATACGCTTGAAGCGTAAACTTTTGAATCAATGTCGAGAAAAGCGAAGTGCTCTTTCATTATCTCGCATACAGCGGAAGCTGTCGCTTCATCTTTTGATACGGCAAAGACGGACGGGCCGGAACCGGAGATATTCATTGCAAGGGCGCCGGCCTTCAGGACCTTCTCGCGAAGGATTTCGAAACCCGGGATGAACCCGCGCCGGCAAGGTTCAGCCACCACGTCAACCATCGAACGGCCGACAAGGTCGACGTCACCGAGCGTAAGGCCTGCCACAAGGCCGCCCACGTTACCCCACTGACGCACCGCGTCACGCACCGGGATATCCTTCGGCATCACCTCGCGGGCCATCTTCGTGCTTACCATAATGTCAGGATGCACGACAGAGCAATGGAATCCCTCCGGTACGGGAAGCTTCACTATATCGAGGGGCTTGTATCCGCGGATCAGCACGACACCGCCCAGCAGGGACGGAGCCACGTTGTCAGCGTGAGCCACGCCGCCGCTGATGAGCTTCTCGCCCTCCATAGCGAACTCCACGAGCTTTTCCCTGGGGAAAGGACGGTCCAGCAATTCGTTCAGGGCGAATACAGCTGCGACCGAAGATGCCGCGCTGGAGCCTATTCCGCTGCCGGGATTTATCTTGGATTCAATGACGACGCTGACCTTCTGCGGCTTGCCGTACCCGGCGAGGAAGGCCATTATGGCCGGCGTCATCACATTCTGTTCTATGTTGACCGGAAGGTCTATCCCGCTTCTGTTCTCGATGGAAAGCCCGAGTCCGTCCTCTACGCTCATCGAGATGACATCACCTGTAGCATCCATTGCCATACCCATGACGTCGAAACCGCAACCCATGTTTGCGATAGAAGCAGGTGCAAATACTCTGATTGTTTTCATAAAATGCTACTAACTATCGCAAAAATAAAAAAAAGACCTGACAAAGTCAAGTCTTGAAGTGGAGCATAGGAGAATCGAACTCCTGACCTTTTGAATGCCATTCAAACGCTCTACCAACTGAGCTAATACCCCATTGGGACTGCAAATATAGGAAAAACTTTTTGAACTCTGCAAGTCTGTCAGGGATCAACGTCGATTTTGATGTGTCCCGGGTATTTGTTTTCCTCCTCGAAGGCCAGGATTTCGCGATAAAGTTCGCGTTTCCGCTCCGCGAGCTGCCGGTCACGGTTCAATGTCAGGCGCAGGCCACCGCTTTTCAGCGCCTTGAGCAGGCGGCGGGTCATCAGATCCCTGCGCGGTTCGCTGCTGTCGTCTATCTTAATATCGATGATCCTGGAATAAGGGGGCAGGTTGAATTCCCGGCGCTCCCCGAGCAATGCGGAAGCGTCGGAGCCGGAGGCAAGGGCAGCGAATACGGGGTGGGCCGATTTTGCCGTCTGCACGACGAGCCTGTCGGTGCGCTCCCCTATCTGGCGCAGCAGCTGCAGGGCGCGCTCGTCGGCGCGGAAGTCGTCGCGCGGGAAAAGTGCATCGGCCTGAAGCACGGCGATGAGACCGGCGCGGTGCGGAAGTTTCCTTGCCGACTGAGGGGTGACTACGGTCAGTTCCCTTCCGGAAAACACATCATTCGTCCAGCCTTCAAGTTCTTCAGGATTTTCCCAGCCTCTCACGAACACCAGGCCGCCTTCCGTATTGTTTACTATTTCCTTGAGTTTCAATGAGAACGGGCCGATCATTCCGTTTTTCCTCCGTTCTGCAGACACATCTATGACATCGATTGACGCGGAGCAGGCCGACGGCCCTTCGGCAAGGACATATTTGCCGGTGCGGCAATTGTAAAGTGTCTCCAGCGAAGGGGTTGCGGAGCCCAGGATGAACTGCGCACCGTGGATGCTGGCAAGCATCGCCGCGCAGTCGCGGGCGTTGATATGGGGCGCAGGTTCCGCCTGTTTGTGCAGAGGGTCCTGTTCGTCGCCAACGATAACCAGCCCCAGGTCCGAGAACGGAAGGAACAGCGCCGAGCGCGTACCTACAACTACATACGGCTTCGCCGCTTCCCTCAGCAGGTCT
>JAZLGQ010000017.1:0-18333 GCA_045616385.1 Candidatus Cryptobacteroides sp. | reverse complement strand
CCTCCGTCCTATCCATCCTCCCCGTCCACTTCAAATCCGCCAGAATATAAAACGTCTTGTCATCCGCCTTACATGAGAGACTGTCATCCGACTTACGGAGACAGCTGTCCGATTTCGGAAGGCTAGCCGCCCTCGGCTCTAGAGGGAGGGGCCCACCGCATAGCGGTGGGAGGGCCTGGCCTGGAGAAATTGGAGCAGCTGCGTAGTTGTCGGATGACAAGTCATGATGGAGCGAAGCGGAAGTCTCGCCAGACAGATTGACGCGCAGCGAAGTCAGATATTCTAATACATCTTTAACTGTATCTGCGTGAACCAGATTGCCAGAAATTGGAGAATAGGTTTTGCCGATACGAGCAAAGATGAGACGAAGAAAATCATAGATCTCTGTAGTTGTAGCTACTGTAGATCTAGGATTCTTGGTAGAAACCTTCTGCTCGATCGCTATCGCCGGAGGAATACCATCAATGGAATCCACGTCAGGCTTCGTCATACGGCCAAGAAACTGCCTCGCATACGACGACAGACTCTCCGCAAAACGGCGCTGGCCCTCGGCAAACAAAGTGTCGAAGGCCAACGAAGACTTCCCGGACCCAGAAATGCCTGTAATTACGACAATCTTGCCCCTGGGTATTTCAAGGCTAACGTTTTTAAGATTATTAACCCTTGCGCCCTTAATGGAAATGCAATCCTCCACGGAACTACTCTTCCTTCAACTCCTTCAACTTAACCAGCCAATCACGCCCCCACAACACCCACACGGCAGCAAGGCAGAAGCCAAGGAAAATAAAAATCGCAAGCGTCTTGGCGCCAGACTCATTATCCTTCAAAGGAGTAGTCGGCGGAGTCAGGATAGTGCACACAGGAGTCTCACGCTGAACCTGAGCCTTCGCTACCTGCACCTGCTGAGCACAGGAATTATAAAGATTATACTTCAGATTCATCTCATTCTGAAGACGCTGCTGCTCGGTCATCACGCTCTGGCGAACCATACCCTGGTTCATATCGACATATCGCGCATAACGCTGCTGCGCATCGAAATAATCAGCCTGAGCCTCATCATACAGCTGCTCATAATACTCAAGGTCCTTGCGGGCCTTCTCAGTACGATAGGAGGTGATGAAATTGCGGAGATTCTCGACTATGGTCTCCGAAAGCTTCATCGCAATCTCCGGATTCTGATCGGTAACGCTCAAGGTGATGACAAAAGTCTTCTTATCCGTTGCGACGGAAATACGCTTCCTCATCCCCTCAATCACCTTCTCCTGAGCCTTGGTCAACTTGGCATTATCCACCTCGCCAAGCTTCTGGAAACCCTTCGGCTCCTTCTCCTCCTTAGGCTGGAAAATACCGAAAACAGCACCCAGCGCCTTTCCAGGCAAAGAAGTCACATACTTGTACCACGGCATCTTGCCGCAATTCTTAAGATACTCATAATAATTGCACTGAATCTTCTCGCCCTTGTACTCCGCCTCGACAGGCATATTGAAAAGTTCGGTCAGGAAAGGAACTGACGCTACGATATCAGGATAAAACTCCGGAGAAATGGCATCAGAAGTATTCATGCTGCCAAGATTGATGCCGGCAAGGCTGGCAAGAGAGCTGAGCTGGCCGCCACCGCTCTTGGTGGACTCCGGCGACATCTTGGTGGTGACGGTATACGTGCTGACGGCACTCAATGCGACGATGATTCCGATGACGGCTGCAATGCCGCACCACTTCAGGACAAGTTTCCACTCCTTGAGGAGCTTGCGCACATATTCCATTATGTCTATCTCGTCGTACTGCTCCTGAGGGACATTGTTGATATTCTGATCCATTGCAAATTACTTTGAAAGCATATTAACAAGAGAAACTATCATAGTTGCAAGAGAGGCTGTGGACGTACCGAGACTCATGATCTCAGTGGCGCTCATAGCCTTGCGCTCCGGCTTGCGAGGGACTACGATCTCGCACCCGGGCTCGATCCTTGCGCCTGCACCCCTGGACACGTTTCCATTCATATAGACGACATAGGTCTTGCTGCGTTTTGCCTTGTCGCCGTAACCGCCGGCCATATTGATGTAGTAATCAAGAGGCTTGCCCTGCTGGAACACGACAACATTAGAGTACATCACCTCGCCGCCGATGGTCACGGTATTGGTCTTCTCAGGAATGATAATGCGGTCACCTTCCTCAAGTATGATATCATCGACAGACTTAGGATTATCGATTGCTTTCGACATATCTATACCGACAGTATAATGGTCGCGCATATCAATCTTCGATACATCCACAGAATCACTTGCCTGCCTCAGGAGGCGACGGGTGGCAGAATTGCGTGTCATATCTTCAGCGGATGCGAGACGCACGAGAAGGCCGCCCTTAAGATATGCCGAAGATTTGACTCCGCCCGCCCGCTTGATGACGTCGGAAATCGACTCTCCCTGAAAGAGAAGCACATATTCTCCAGGGAATAGAACCTCACCTTCGACGGTGACGAACTTCTGGGTCTGGAATGCAGGAGCCTTGCGCACAGACACTACGTCGTATGGTTCAAGATAGAACTTGTCAGCCCCGTCCACTGCAAGACCATCCTTGATTGAGAACGAGAATGTCTCGCCAATGGTTTCGGATGCCTCAAGACTGTACGGATCGACAACCCTGCGGGCGACGTCAACCTTTGAGAGAGACGCACCGTCGAGCAGCCCGCCGGCCTGAAGAATCAGGTCCTCGACGGTAGTGTTCTCGGCAAAGGCAAATGTACCAGGCCTCGCAACATACCCATTGATTGTGAGTGTGCCGCGATCCTTTACCTCGAACTTGCTGGAGATGACGAGGACGTCGTTCTTGCGAAGCTTGATGTCCGCAGTCTTGCCGTTCATTATGTTGCCGAGATCGACTGTCCTGGTCTCAAGGGTGAGATCTTCCTTCTCACGGACGAGAACCGCCCTACCGAGGAACGCATCCTCCTTCAGGCCGCCGGCAGATTCTACCAGCTGCTTGACGGTCGATATCCTGGAGTCAAGCTGAAACATTCCCGGGAAGAAGACGCAGCCCTTGATTTCGACCCTGTTGTCGTATCTGTCAAGTGTGCTGCCGATGGTGACGACGTCGCCGTCAGCCATTGCAGTTGATGCGGCGTTACCGCGATTCGACGTGATGATCGTACGCTCGCTGCCTGTATTGCGGACAATGTTTATATTGTCGGTATAGGCACCGCTCGAAAAACCGCCTGCATAATCAATCAGAGTCTGGAGAGTCTCACCGTCCTTGAGTTCATACGCCATAGGACGCTTCACATTTCCGGTCACAGTCACGAGGTTCTCGTATGGAGGAACTATGATGACGTCGCCTTCCTGGAGACGGACGTCGCTGTCGGACTTGCCGTCAAAAAGGTAACCGTACACGTCGACGCTCGCAAAGGTCCTGCTGTTGCGGATGACCTTGATGGCGCGGAGCGAACCGTTGTTGGAGACACCGCCGGCGCGGTAGATCGCCGTGAAAACGGTCGCGAATGAAGACAGGCGGTATGTGCCCGGGACAGAGACTTCGCCCATCACGTTCACCTGGATGGTGCGGATCTGACCGAGGGTCACGCTGACGTCGGAGTTCGGCTGGTCGCCGCCGATGCTCGAATACTTTGAAAGCAACGCCTTCTTGATCTTGTTCTGAGCTTCCTTGATGGTAAGGCCGTTCAGATAGATGGGACCGACCTGCGCCACGTTTATCTTGCCTTCCGGCGAGATGGTGGCACGGATATTGGCCTCGTTGTAGCCCCAGATTTCGATGATGATCTCATCGCCGGGACCGAGCTTATAGTTCTGCGGGGTCGCGGTATTCTCGTTAGGTTCGAAAGTAAGCGCTCGGCCGTTAAAGACATCGTGACCGTAGATCGTTGCGCGGCCGGCATCAATAGCCTTGTCCGACTCCTCAATCATAATCTGCTCGATATTATCGCCTTCGGCAACGGTCTCGATATGTGACTGCCTCCTGATTGCGCCGCCAGAAACAGCCTGGGAAGTTACCGAAGCGCCATTGGAATTGTCATATTTCTCCTTGATGCGCATAAGCTGGTCCTCGGTCACACCACGAGCCAGCAGCTCAGTGCCTATCTGCTTCTCGCCCTTGCCCGATGCCATCCCGCTCTTCACATACTCAACCACCTGGTCATCGGTCATTTGTGCATAAACGCTCTGGGTTCCCGCACCAATCAGGGCCGCACACAGAGCAAAAATTAAAATCCTTGATCCTGTCATATTCTGTATTATTTGTTTCCGTAGTATCTCAGTTTTCACACGCGTGCACGCACGCAAAATCATGCAAAGATAAAAAAAATCAGTTTACAAAGCAATTATGCTATCGAAACCTTCGCAAGATTATTCGCTAAAGCCTTGACCGACTGGACAATCTTCTGAACTGTTTGTTTTATACGGGTTGCGACGACCGGTTGCATAGTGGCTCAGCTGGCGCTGGTTGATGACGGTGATGGCTTCTCTCCGCCTTGCGGGCAGTGCACACATAAGCAGCGATGGCACCGGTGCCGGTCACGGACTCCGGCTTATGCTCTACCGAGATAGTTATCAGTTTGATATTGTTTGTCATACCGCAAAGATATGAAATTTCAAATTATTGTTATCTTTATGAGACTTTTTGACACAAACCGATATGACTTTTACAACTCTTGCAATGACAATCTTACTTGGCGTTTCTTCTTCACTTCAGCACAGCACTCCCCAGGAGTGGGCGGCAAAGCACGTTGAACTTGGTTTGAAATGCGTGAACTTCCCCGTGGATTACCTGGCCGGAGAAGACGTGTATATGGCCTACAAGCAGGCGGCTGATGAGGCAGGCCTGGTGATCGCCGAGGTGGGCATCTGGCGCAACACGCTTGCAGCGAATCCGGTCGAGCGTGAAAAGTGGATAGAGTATGCCATAGGCCAGCTGAAGATGGCGGAAAAGATAGGCGCAGTGTGCTGCGTGAACGTGGTCGGAACGCCGTACGGCCCGAGATGGGACGGAGGTTACCGGGGGAATTTCACAGACGAGGCCTGGACGGAGGCCGTACAGATGATTCAGCGCATAATCGACGCCGTCAATCCGGTTCACACCAAGTTCTGCATCGAGTCAATGCCGTGGATGATCCCGTCCGGCCCGGACGAATACGTGAAGCTGGTGCACCATGTCAACCGCACCGCATTCGGCGTACACCTTGACGCCATTAACATGATAACGTCACCCCAGCGATACTTCTTCAACGATGATTTCCTCCGCGAATGCTTCGAAAAGCTTGGCCCGTGGATCGTCAGCTGCCACCTTAAAGACATCCTATTGAAGCAGGAATATACCTTCCAGCTTCAGGAATGCGCACCCGGTGCCGGCACACTCGACATTCCGCTCTACCTCAGGCTTGCGCAGGAGTACAATCCCGAGATGCCATTCATAATCGAGCACCTTGTCACCGACGAGGAATACGTCGAGAGCATCAGGTTCGTTCAGGAGCTGATGAAATGAATCCGTCAACAAAAAAGGGCGCCTTTCCGGCGCCCTTGATCACCATTCGGCAATCACAATCAAACCTCGAAATTCCAATCCTCAGCCACACTCTCCATCGGTGGTTTGACAGTGACAAAGATATCACTCAAAATCATCAAAAACCCATCCCAAAAAGAGCGGGATGCAAAAAATCATAAATTTCTTTCCGGCAGATAATGCAACTGGAGGGAAAGCCTTCCATAATCCGTTATTTTCCGGCGATAGCGTCTATCTCGACGAGAGCGCCTTTAGGAAGAGCTGCGACCTGGTAGCAGACGCGTGCAGGCTTGTCTTCAGGGAAGAACCCGGCATAGACGGCGTTCATTGCGGCAAAGTCCTTGATATCAGCGAGAAGAACGCTGGTCTTAGCTACATCGTTGGCCCCGAGACCAGCCTCGGAGAGGATGGCAAAGACATTTGTCAAGGACTGTCGGGTCTGCGCCTCGATGCCCTCAGGCATTTCACCACTGGCCGGATCTACCGGGAGCTGGCCGGAGACAAAGAGCGTTCCGTTGAGTTCAACGCCCTGAGAATACGGGCCGATTGCCGCCGGGGCGGCAGGAGAAGCAATCGTACGTTTCATTTTCAAAGGGTGTTGAGAAGTTCAAAAACGAGGGCACGGACCTCTTCGATGGACTTGCCGTCACCGTTGAGTTCGTGATACCTGCCCGCCTCCCTGTAGAAATTGATGAGAGGCTCGGTCTTCTGATGATATGTCGCGATGCGGTTGGAGATGGTCTCTTCGTTGGCGTCGTCGGCGCGGCCTTCTATGGCGGCACGGCCTTTGAGACGTTCGCGGATGGTGGAGTCGGAAATCATCAGCGAGATGACTGCGTCAACCTTTTCACCACGTGCAGAGAGCATCTTGTCAAGGTCGTCGGCCTGGCCGAGTGTACGGGGGAACCCGTCGAGCAGGAAACCGTCAACATCCTTGAGGGTATTGAAAAGGTTCTCGATCATACCTTCAACGACTGAGTCAGGAACAAGATTTCCAGCCTCGATGAGAGTCTTGGCCTGATGTCCGAGCTCGGTGCCGGCCGCTATCTCGGCACGGAGGAGTTCGCCGGTGCTGACGTGCTTGAGGTTGAATTTTTCTGCAATTGCACCGGCCTGGGTGCCCTTGCCTGCGCCCGGAGGGCCGAAGAGGATATAGTACTTCATATTAGTTGAAAATTATCGTCTTGTTCTTGTAAGTCAAAACTTTGCGCTCAATATGCTTGGTTACGGCGCGGCTCAGGACAATCTTCTCAAGATCGCGCCCCTTGAGCTTGAGGCTGTCGGGAGTGTCCTTGTGGGTGATGCGGACGACATCCTGCTCGATGATAGGGCCGGCGTCGAGTTCGGCGGTCACATAGTGGCTGGTTGCTCCGATGATCTTCACTCCGCGGTCAAACGCCTGCTTGTACGGGTCGGCGCCGATGAAGGCCGGGAGGAAGGAGTGATGAATATTGATGATATGGTGCGGATAGGCGGCGATGAGGTCATCGCTGAGCACCTGCATATAACGTGCAAGCACGCAGAAAGAGATGTTTTCCTTCTTGAGGAGCTCCATTTCTGCAGCCTCGACTTCGGCCTTGTTGGAATGGTCCTTGTTGATCGGCCAGACGTGGTACGGGATGCCGAATCGTTCTGCAATCGGGCGGAGGTTTTCGTGATTCGAGATGATGCACGGGATGTCAACGGCCCATTCTCCGGCCTCATAGCGGGCCAGAAGATCATAGAGGCAATGGCTCTGACGGCTGACAAAGATGGCCATCCTCGGCTTGACATCGCTGAAATAAATATTGAATTCGAGACTGTAGCGGGCTCCGAAGAGGGTCCTGACATAGTCTTTGATTTTCTCGCGGGGAATCAGGAATCCATCGAGTTCCCATTCGATGCGCATGAAGAAGCGTCCTTCGATACGGTCGACATACTGGTCGAGATACACGATGTTCCCCCGGTTGTCGGTGACGAATTTAGTAATATCCGCAATGATACCCTGCCTGTCCGGGCAGTGAAGGAGCAGAATTACAGTTGGATTCATAAACAAGCAAACTACTAACTCTTACAAATATAGTCATTATTCTTGAAAAATTCTTAAATTTGAGGAATAACCGTTCAATCAAAACCACATCACTGATCAACACATCCAATATTATGACACCAAAACAGATAAACCTCTCTGACTGGACTCACTTCGGCGGAGGCGGGCAAGGCGACAGCTACAACCACAAGACCGACCCGGGCCTGATGCTCAAACTTTTCCTCGCCGACTACCCCGTAAAGGCAGTCACTGACGAGCTTGATATAGCAAAACGCATCTACGACCTTGGTATCCCTACCCCCAAACCGGGCGAATTCGTAATGGCCGACGGCCGCCCGGGCATTGTCTTCGAGCGCATCCTGAACAAGATATCCTTCTCCCGTGCATACGCCGACGACCCGTCTCTCAAGAATGACCTTGCGAGGCGCTTTGCCCGGATAGGCCGCCAGATTCATGCAACGAAAGCCGACCGCGAGCAATTCACCAGCATGCACAAGCTTTTCCGCTTCTATATGGACAATGACCCTATTCTGACGGAAGAACACCGCGAACTCTGCGAACGCGCACTCGCCCTCATCCCCGAAGGCGACACCTGCGTGCACGGCGACTTCCACATAGGCAACATCATCACCGATGGAAAGAAAGATTATCTGATCGACCTTGGGGCTTTCGGCTACGGCCGCCCGGAATGGGACCTGTCAATGTTCTGGTTCATGTGCAACATGACTCCAGCCCACAAGACTGACGAAATCCTACACCTCACCCCTGAAAGGCTGAAAGAATTCTGGAATGTTTTTGCAGACGAATATTACGGCGACAAGCGTCCTTCGGACGATGCGTTCCTGCCGGCATTTGCGCCATACATCATACTCCGCAGCCTGTTCTTCGACGTGTCCTGCGGAGGCCGCGACCCTATCCCGCCGAAGATGCGGGACGGACTGGCACAGTTCATTTAGGAATGATTAATCCCGCTTGAAGATATCGCGGGTGTAAACCTTGTCGGCCACATCGTCAAGGCAGGAATCATACCTGTTGGCGATGATGGCATTGCTCATGGCCTTGAATTTCTCAAGGTCATTGACCACTTCGCTGCCGAAGAAGTGGGTTCCATCCTCGAGCGTAGGTTCATAGATGACTACCTTGGCGCCCTTGGCCTTCACGCGCTTCATTATTCCCTGGATGGAGCTCTGGCGGAAATTGTCCGAGTTCGATTTCATCGTGAGGCGGAAAACGCCTATCACCACCTCGTGCTCCTCGGAAGCGTTCCAGGAGCTCTGGGTTGAGTAATTGTAGTATCCGGCCTTGCGGAGCACCTGATCGGCGATGAAATCCTTGCGGGTGCGGTTGCTTTCAACGATTGCCTTGATGAGATTCTCAGGCACGTCAGTGAAGTTGGCCAGGAGCTGCTTGGTGTCTTTCGGGAGGCAGTAGCCGCCATAGCCGAAGGACGGGTTGTTGTAGTGGTCTCCGATTCGAGGATCCAGGCCGATACCGTCGATAATCGCCTTGGTGTCAAGGCCCTTGACCTCTGCATACGTGTCAAGTTCGTTGAAGTAGCTGACGCGGAGCGCAAGGTATGTATTTGCGAAGAGCTTGACGGCTTCAGCTTCCTTGATGCCCATTATGAGGGTCGGCACGTCCTGCTTGATCGCACCTTCTTGAAGGAGGGCGGCAAAGTCGCGAGCCTTCCGCTCAAGCTTCGGATCGGCGATTGCCTGAATGGCGGCATTCTCGGCGTCGAACTCGTGGCTGGCGATGATTTTCGGGAAACCGACGATGATTCTGGACGGGAAGAGATTGTCATAGAGAGCCTTGCTCTCGCGGAGGAATTCAGGCGAGAAGAGAAGGTTCAGCTTGCGGCCTGCAAACTCGGGAGTGCAGGCGAACTTGAGTGCGTATCGCACATACAGGCTGCGGCAGTAGCCTACGGGAATGGTTGATTTGATCACCATCACAGCGTCGGGATTGACGCTCAGCACCAGGTCGATGACCTCCTCTACGTGAGATGTGTCAAAGAAGTTCTTCTGCGGATCATAGTTGGTCGGGGCCGCAATGACGACAAAGTCGGCGTCACGGTATGCGGCGGCACCATCGAGGGTTGCCGTCAGGTCAAGCTTTACGGGAGCGCCGGAAGCATCGGTGCCACCGAGATATTTTTCAAGGTATTCGTCCTGGATAGGAGAGATGCCCCTGTTGATCTTCTCCACTTTTTCAGGGATGACGTCAACTGCTGTAACGTGATGGTGCTGCGCCAGAAGCGTAGCGATGCTGAGGCCAACGTAGCCGGTTCCTGCAACTGCGATTTTCATATTGCAAAGATAGTTATTTACTTGCTCCAATCCACAGATTTCACGAGTTTCTCGTAATTCTCCGGAAGGAAGCCGTTCAGGTTGTATTCGATAAGGAAACATTTGAGCGCCTGATACGGGATTATCAGGGCATCCGCCTCCTCCACGCTGAGGCGTCCGCCGAAGTATTCGTCCACGAAGGAAGCCCATACCTTCGCGCCCATAACTGCATCGATGTGCATCTCCTTCCGGCGGAACTCATCGTCGGAAGTGACGCAGATGCATCGCATCATCCCAAGGTCCAGCAGAGGGCAGCCGCGGGCGAAATAGCCCAAATCAATAAAATAGATATCGTGCGGCTGCGAAAGCGGCGCTCCGTAAGGCAGAGTGCTGATGAGGTTGCCGATATGCATATCCCCGTGCAGGGCGGTGCCGCTGTCAGGGATGCGGTCCAGAAAGGCGGAAGCCTGCGCTTTCTGCTCAGAGGTAAGATATACGTCAGCGTCAAGCAGTCTCCTGAATTGAGGCTTGGCATCGGGAAAAGTCCCCGCCGGACATTCAGTGGCGTGGAGTTTCAGGCAGCAGCGCGCGAATTCGCGGGTGAGCTCATCGTAACGCTCCGGCTCATCGGCGAGCATACGCGAAAAGCTGCGTTTCCCCACGATGCGGCGGAAACGGATGCCTATGCGCTCCCCGTCCGTAACCAGTTCCCCAGGCTCAGGCGACGGCACGCCAAGTTCATATACCTTACGCGCCACCTCCATTTCGCTGAAGATCGTATCGGTCGGATAATCAGCGTTATACAATTTCAGCATCACCGTATTGTCGGCTATGCAGTCATAACTCGCTCCATTTGCACCGGCTCCCGACTGTCTATAGTCGGCCAGATCGATTCTAGCAATGTCCATACAACAAATATAGCTAAAAAATCATAACTGAAAAACCGACGAGGAGTGCAGCGGTGAAATTGATAAGCTTTGCCTTTAGGAAAGAAGTCTTGCTTTCGGCAAGAAGCGGCAGGGATGCGTGACCGTCCTGGCTGATGCAGCTGGCGAGAAGAACGGGCAGAGGAACCACGCCGGAAGCGTACAAGGTGACAAACAGGAGATGCGGCCCGGATTCAGGGATGCAACCGACGAGTGCCGCCAGGATTATCATCAGGGCCGTATTTGAACTGATCCAGTTTTCGATGTTGAGATAATGGAGGCCGAAGCCGAGGAGCAGCAGGACGCCGAATGTCCAGGCGAAGCAGGAAGGAAGGTGTTTCTTCACCACGTGGCGCCAGAGATGCTCGTCCACGAAATGGTCCTCACCGAAAAGCAGTACCGCAAGCACGATAAGGCTGAAAGCGCCGAAGAGCCAGTACATCCATTCTTCAGAGAGAAGATTGATGCCGCCGGGACCGGAGACGGAAGTGGCAGAAACAGCGTCCTCCTCCTCTTCAAGCAGTCCCGCCAGGAGAGCTGCGATGAATGCCGCCACTCCAAGAAGCATCAGCAGGCGTCGCCAGGAGAAATGGCGTCCGCTATGGCTGCCATCCTCGGCGTGGAGTGCATAAGAAGGCTCGCAGCACACCGATGCAGGGTGCTTCGGGTGATATACGGCATCAACCAGAAAGCCGAAGGCTATGGCCAGCAGAAGAAGCAGGAGGGTGATCCACCAGGCCTTGTCCGGCATCATTGCGAACATCACGAAAGCCTCGTCTCCGGAGGATGCAACCATCATCGCGATCAGGGCGCCGAAACTGATGATGCCGTGCGTATAGAGGGAGACCGAAGCGAACCCGCCCATACAGCCGGGCACGGCGCCGAGAGCCGCAGACACCAGTATCTGTCCGGCGCGGCTGCGCCTGAGACCCGAAAAGAAATCACCGCGGGAGGTGATGTTCATCGACTCAATCAGCATCATCATCACAACCACCAGTCCCGATACCAGAATCGAAGTTCGAAGCGCTTCTATGATAATCTCCCAGACCATAATTCCAGAACGCGAAATAAACTCAGAACAGCGCAACGTTCACCCCAAGCTCGACGGTGAACGGGCGGATGAATCTGCCGGACATAGGGAAATTCCGGAAGGCAGAAGCATCCGTTATGAGGTCGGCGCCGCCGATATTGCCGCTGGCACCCTTCTGATTGAGGATATTTATGACATTCAAGCTGAACCTGAAATGCTCGTTCAGCTTGAAATCTATTCCTCCGAAGGTCTCCACCCTGCCGTTGAAGAAGAGGGTGTTGGTCTTGTTGATGAACTGCCGGCTTATGTATCTGGCTGTCAGCCAGAATCTCCATTTGTTCACGGTGTATGAAGGCTCGACGGAAATTTCGGCCTTGTGAAGATCGGTGACGTTGTTGCCGCTGAAGTCGTGCATTTCGCGGACTCCGTCGCTGAAGGTGGCATCAAACAGGAAATCCTTGTATTTAGGGTCGCGCAGGATGACCTGGAGGTGCAGGTTGAAGCCTCCCCTTGTGGAAACGATGGCGTCGGTCGTCCAGCTGAAGGACTCGATTCCATACGAAACCGGCAGAACCTTGGATTCAACATATCCGACAGGAAGGTCTCCGACAGGTTTTTCCAGCGCGTGGGAAAAGGTGGTTCTCTGCTGGAAATTGGTCTGCATTATATACGACAGCCTCGAAGTCAGGTTCAGCCAGCTGTTGACGTAGGAGAAACCCGCCTGGACGAAACACGTGCAGGTAGGATCGCTGGAAGGATACGCGAAGCCGCCATAATGGTATATGGTGTTGTGGCCCATCGTGGCGATGCCCTGGGCAATGAGGGAAAAGCCCCCGCCCACATTGCAGACAAAGTCGAGGCCCGCGGAACCGTTGAAGAAATTCTCGTTGAACGTAGTGATTCTGCCTCTGGTCAGATTGAATCCGGCATAGCGGCTGTTCGACGTGTCGCCGCCGATGTTGTTGGCGCTCTTGCCGGAGAGCCCTTGATATTCCATCCTGAGGAAGCCGCTCAGTACCGTCCCGCCGCTGATATTCCATTCGTCTTTCGCATATGCGGCCACCTTGTGTTCCACGCCGTCGTAGAACTCTCCCGAAAGGTTGAAGGATCCGGTGATGCTTCCGTTGCGGTACAGCGGGCGGGGATCCTTTCCCGCCTCGTGGGCAAACATTACCGAAGAGGTGATGTCCTTCGCGAAGTTCATCTGGTAGTCCAGACCGGCACGGATGCCGTGCCGACCGCCCCGGAAGGCAATCTCGGCATTACTCATCCAACTGGTCTCGCGCGCTTCAAACTGAAGGGTGCTTCTTTTCTGGACGAACCCGCTGTAAGGACTGCCGTCCTCGTACTCATAGCCGGATGCCGCATCTGATTTTTCGAGGCCGCCAAGAGTGCCGGAGCCCCTGCTTGACGTACCCGTCTTGAACCTGCTGCGCACTTTCAAGAGAGCCCCGTCAGCAATCCGGCGTTCAAGGGTAAAGGTTGCGTGATGGGTCTTGTCCAGGTCGCCGTACTGATGTTCGGCCATCCCCCCTGTCACGAAATCCATATACCGGAAGGTTTTTATCCTGGGGATATAACTGTCGGTACCCATCGCGAAACCGTCAAAAGGAGCGACAGACCCGTCACCCACGAATACGAACGGCCCGTAATTATCCATAAGCGAAAAGAAGCGGACGTGCTGATATACCAGGCTCATATACCCGTTTCCGTCATCGAAGTCCTTTGAAATTGCCGCCTTATAGAAACGGTGCTTGTCCCTGAGGCCGTAGTAACGGGAATAATTGGAGCCGGGGTCGAAGTTCAGGAAAGCATTCAGGGAATACTTCCAGCCGCCGGCTATGGGGCCGGTGAGGTTCAGGTCAAGCTTGTTCTGGCCATAGGAACCAAGCGTATAGGATATCGCCCCCCGAAGCTTGTCGCTGCCCCTCTTGTTGTAACTGTCAACGAAGGTGTTGATCTCACCATAGCGCATCGCCGCCTCGAATGGACTCATCGAGCCGTTTGATGAAGCGCTGGTCCCCCCGTGCCAGGATTTGTACGGCATCAGCTGGTAGATGTAGTGCGAGACAGGCAGTCCGTCCTCGAATATCTGGACAGAGCCGAGGCTGTTTGTCGGCAGACCGAGGGATATTTCACGCGGCCTGCTGTCGGATTCTGCATTGAGGAAGATGGCGCTGTTGTCACCGGGGGCCGCCAATGAATCAGCCTTAGGTTTCTGTGCAAATGCGCAAGGAATCTGAAGGAACAGCATCAATATCGGCAGGTACAGTTTTTTCATCGGCTCAGGGGTCTGGGATGAGACTTACGAAAGTTTGGAATACGCCACTTTTCCGACGAGGGTCTTCGGGAGGTCATCCCTCACCTCGATCATATACGGCATTGCATATTTTGCGACATAGTGCCGGCAGTGCTCAAGTATGGCTTCACGAAGCTCCTCCGAATCGGAATAGCCTTCGTTCAGGACCACGAATGCCTTGACCTTCTGCATCTTGTAAGGGTCGGGGACACCGATCACGCAGCTCATTCTCACAGCTTCGTGGGCATCCAGAACATTCTCGATCTGCGAAGGATAGACATTATAGCCGCTGGTCACTATCATTCTCTTTATTCTCTGCCTGAAAAAGATGAAGCCTTCATCATCCATAATTCCCAGGTCTCCGGTGTGCAGCCATACGTTCCCGTCCTCATCGGTATGAAGCGTGCTGGCGTTCTCCTCCGGATGATTGATGTAGCCTATCATCAATGAAGGGCCGGAAAGGCAGATCTCACCTTCCTCGCCGTAAGGCACTTCTTCTTCCGTACCCGGCTTGCAGATACGGTAGCAGGTGTCAGGATAAGGCAGTCCTATGCTCCCCTCCTTCTCTTTCTGATATGGTGTAAGGCAGCTTGCGGTCACGCATTCCGTAGTGCCGTAGCCCTCGCGGATGCGGATTCCCGCATTGTGTTCTGCAAGGAAGGCGTCGAATTTCTTCTTCAACTCTATCGAGAGGGAATCGCCGCCTGAGAACACTCCCCTGAGGCAGGAAAGGTCAACTCCGTCGAGATATGTGTTGCGTGCGATAGCCTCGAAAAGAGTAGGCACGCCGGCGATGAAGTTCGGGCGATGCTTCTTGATGAGTTCGGCATAGCTCTTGACGTTGAAACGCGGTACGAGGATGGACGTGCCGCCTTCCACCATCATTGTATGGATGCACACGCCAAGCCCGAATCCGTGGAACACAGGCATTGCCGCGAGCATCTTCGCGTGATGCACCACCTCATTGCACATTGCGACCGTCTGGAGCGCCAGGGCGTTGAATGCATAGTCCGAGAGCATTATGCCCTTGTTGACCCCTGTCGTTCCTCCGGAGAAGAGCACCACGGCTTCGTCACGGCAGTTCTTGGCCGCAACATAACCGTCCGAGACATTGCCGGCAAGTTTTTTGAAGCTATTCCAGCGGAGGACTTCACCATTCTCGATGACTTTCGGGAACTTGCGCTCTGTGGTAAGACGGAAAAGAATCGGCAGGATACCCGGGAGTTCGTCGGACACTCTTGCAACGATGAGCTTCTTGAGCAGGACCTGCTTCTTGACTTCCAGGAACTTCCCGTAGAACTGGTCAAGGGTCACCGCATACTCGCAGCCTGCCTCATTGATGTCATAGACAATCTCGCCGACTGCGCTGAGAGGGTGGACCATTGTGGCGACTGCACCTATCCTGTTAAGGCCATACAGACAATAGATGGCCTGCGGAACGTTGGGAAGGCATACGAGCACCCTGTTGCCGGGGCGCACCCCTATCGCATAGAACGCCCTTGCAATGACATCTATGTTCTCGGCCAAGGATGCAAAGGCAATCTTGCGGCCCATAAACGCCAGTGCGGGGAAATCCTTTTCTTTTCCAGCCGTGCCGAGCACGACCTCGCTCATTGTTTTTTCAGGATAGTTCAGGTGAAACGGGACCTCCCCGTATGATTTGAGCCAGGGCTCCTTGACAGTATTATTCATAGTTCTTGAAAAAATCGACATCCACCTCGGAATTTGCATCGAGGTCCAGAAGTTCCGGCTTCTCGAGCAGCTGCTTCAACAATTTTACACTTTTTGCAAAATAAAAACCGTCAGCTATCCTTTCGTCAATGGTGAATGAAAGCTTGATGGTAGGTCTTAGTTCGTAACTTCCGTCTTCCTTGTAGAAAGGGATCTTCTTCATTTCGCTCATCACGACGAAGAATGAGTTGGTCCCCCATTCGAACACGTGATGATAGTCGGCGCTCATCTTGATGCTGCCAAGATTGGTGACATATACCGTAGAATAGCAAGGATCGTCTTTCTTAAGGGATTCCGGATATATCCCGTGATACTCCATCCGGCGAAGGATGGCCACGAAGAACTTGAAGAGCGGCCTCGGGAGCGCCTGATAGAAGTTGAACTTGTTGGTGATGCCCTCGGTCGTGTTCTGTTTCCTGACCTTGGTCACGAATCGCTGGACAAAGGAATGGACCTGCTCGATGAGGCTGCCGCCATTCTTGTCCACGATGAAGCGCGCGAGCGCTTCTTCGCTGGAATCCGTGAACTGACGCTTGCAGGTGAACGCTATTTCGATGTCCCGCCTCTCGAACATCCGGTACCCGCTGATGAAGTAATTAAGCTTCGGACGGAGTATGATGGTCTTAGCCAGTGCTGCACAGATGATATGGAACCAGGTGTACTTGAACTCAGGGTTCTGAGCATTCTTCTCCTTGACGTACCTGTCAATCTCAGTGATGTCGAAGTCATAGGACATAAGAGCCTCGTTTGAGCATCTTGTCGGCATCACGTAAGGCATAATGACGTGCATTGAATCGATGTCTTTCAGGTAAATCCTGTCACGCCTGTCGCGCCTGTCATTCTTCTTGAACTTACCAGCCATCTTGTCTGTTCTTTATGTTTCCGGTATATTGTGTTATTCGTCCAACAAATATACAAATCTTTATGGACAAACTGAATAGCATAATACAACTACTGTACAACGGTCGCAAAAGTAATAAAATTTTTGGATTTTAAAAAATTTTAATAACTTTGTTAGATGTATGAGAACCATAATTATCATTGATATGCAGAAAGACTTCTACTCTCCCGAGGGAAGTCTTTACGTCAATGGCGCTGAAGTGCTTCCGGGAAGGTTCGTAGAGGAGATCAAGGACTTCGACAACGTCATCTTCACACTTGACTGGCATCCGTCAAGGCATTGCTCTTTCAAGCCGCAGGGAGGCATCTGGCCGCCGCACTGCGTCCATTACACCCACGGGGCCTCTCTCCCCGAGCCCGTAGTAGAAGCCGCCGCCGGCAAGAATCCGATGTTCTACCTCAAGGGGCAGAACCTCAACGAAGAAGAATACGGCGCCTTTTCCGACATCCCGGCGGATCAGCTTGCCGTGCTGCGCGAAAGCGACGAAATCGCCATAGGCGGCCTCTGCGGAGACTACTGCGTGAGCGAAAGCATCAAGGTCCTCGCAGCGCTTGGCCTGACCGACAAGCTCGTTGTGCTCAAGGACTGCACGTTCTCGCTCGACGGCGGCGCAGTTCTCGCCGATACCATCAGGAAATTCAACATCAAAGCGAAATGAGACAGATAGTCAACCACTTCACCGACAACGACCTGTACACCTTCACCTGTCAGTACTACATCCTCGAGACCTATCCCCGCGCCGAGGTGGAATATTCCTTCTTCGACCGCAACGGCACGAAATACCCTGCGGGCTTCGCCAAGCTCCTGCAGGAGCAGGTTGACGGAATGCGCAACGTTGTGATAACCCAGGAAGAGGTCAACTATATGCGCGACAGCTGCTACTTCCTTCCCCTCTGGTACTTCACTTTCCTCCGCGGCTACCGTTTCAATCCGGCAGAGGTCAGGATCTCCCAGGACGAAGAAGGTCATCTTGACATAACAGTCCGCGGCAAGTGGTTCTCCACCATTATGTGGGAGATGCCGCTTCTGTCGGCAATCTCCGAGCTGACGCACGAACTGAACGGCGACCTCGCCCGCTACGATGCCTCCCTTGAAGAGCAGCGCGCCCGCGCAAAGGCCGGGAAGATATTTGCCGGAGGCCTCACCCTCGGCGATATGGGCACACGCCGCCGCCTGAGCTTCGCCCATCAGGATATGGTGATCCGCGTGATGAAAGAAGTCTATGAATCCAGGCAGTGGCCAGGCGTATTTACAGGTACCAGCAACGTCTATCTAGCTATGAAATACGGCACCAAATGCCTCGGCACCATGTCGCACCAGCTGATTTCGTTCGAGGAGACCGTAAGCGGCATCTTCGAATGCAACTTCAACGTGATGAAGAAATTCAGCGACGTTTACGACGGCGACAACGGCATCTTCCTGTACGACTGTTTCGGCGACAAGGTCTTCTTCAACAATCTCTCAAAACGGATGGCAATGATGTACAAGGGCCTCCGCGTGGACAGCGGAAACGAAGAGGAGCAGACCGAGAAGATCATCGCCAAATACAGGTCGCTCGGCATCGACCCTGCCACAAAGCAGGTTGTCTACAGCAACGGGCTGGACGGCGACAGAGCCATAG
>JAZLGQ010000016.1:0-30970 GCA_045616385.1 Candidatus Cryptobacteroides sp. | reverse complement strand
CATCTCCGTCGACCGCCTCGGCATTCCATCCTACAACTGGTGGAGCGAAGCCTGCCACGGTGTACGCCAGGACGGCTATACCGTTTACCCTCAGCCTATCGGTATGGCTGCAGCATTCAACCCCGAGCAGATGTACGATGTGTTCTCAACGGTTTCCGACGAGGCCCGCGCCAACTGGAACCGCTCAGACCACAACATCTTCAACGTGCCTATGGGTGTCACCTACTATCCCGGCAACCCGGAACTCACCTTCTGGTGCCCGAACGTGAACATCTTCCGCGACCCTCGCTGGGGCCGTGGCCAGGAGACCTGCGGCGAGGACCCTTATCTCACCGGAGTTCTCGGACTTATGACCGTAAAGGGAATGCAGGGCAACGACAACAAGTACTTCAAGACCCACGCCTGCGCAAAGCATTATGCAGTGCACAGCGGTCCGGAACCTCTCCGTCACACCTACAACGCATCCGTCTCGATGCGAGACCTCTGGGAGACCTACCTCCCTGCTTTCAAGAAGCTCGTGATCGAGGGTGACGTACAGGAAGTGATGTGCGCCTACAACCGCTATGAAGGCGTTCCTTGCTGCGCGAATGACCGTCTCCTCATCGACATTCTCCGCAACAAGTGGAACTACGATGCCATCATCCTCACCGACTGCGACGCCATCAACAACTTCTACACACGAGGCCAGCACGAAACCCATCCGGATCCGCTCAGCGCCACCGTCGATGCTGTTCTCAACGGAACCGACCTCGAATGCGGAAAGGTTATGATGAACCTCGTCGAGGGTCTCGAAAAGGGTCTCATCTCCGAGGCAGACCTCGACAAGCACCTCCGCTATACCCTCAAGGGCCGCTTCGAACTCGGAATGTTCGATCCTGCCGAGATGCTCCCTTGGGCTGACCTGGGCGAAGACGTGATCAGCAGCGAGTCCAACAACGCTCTCGCAGAGCAGGCTGCACGCGAATCAATGGTTCTTCTCAAGAACAACGGCGTTCTCCCTCTCTCAAAGGATATCAAGAACCTTCTCGTTGTAGGTCCTAATGCCGATGACGTGGCACTCCTCAACGGAAACTACGGCGGCACACCTACCGACAACCACAAGCACTCACTGCTCGAAGGAATCAAGAATGCGCTTCCTGAAGCAAACGTGCTTTACAGCAAGGGTTGCGAGCTCACCGACGAATACAACACCATCTATCACCTCGGCGACTTCAACGAGGGACAAGGTATCAAGGCTGAGTTCTACGAGAACAACGACCTGGCCGGCGAGCCTAAGGTCACAGGCAACTACGATGCAGTCAACTTCAGCACCTTCGGTGCATACGGCTTTGCCGAAGGTGTCGGCACCGAGAAGCTTTCAGTACGTCTTTCAGGCAGATACGTCGCCGACTTCGACGGCCCTCTCAGCTACTATGTCTCTTCAGACAACGGATATGTCCTCAAGGTCAACGGCAAGGTTGTCGAGAACGCCAAGCCGGGTATGGGTGGAATGGGCTTCGGTTTCGGCCGTCGCGGCGGCCAGGTCTACAAGACCTTCGACGTTAAAGCCGGACAGGCCTACGACATCGTCATCGAGTACAAGAAGGGCAACGGT
The DNA here is from genome assembly GCA_045616385.1 of Candidatus Cryptobacteroides sp. Taxonomy (GTDB): domain Bacteria; phylum Bacteroidota; class Bacteroidia; order Bacteroidales; family UBA932; genus Cryptobacteroides. The sequence goes on along the minus strand of JAZLGQ010000016.1, from coordinate 29,376 downwards.
CCTTTCGCAATGCTCCGCGCAGACTTCTGCCAGCGCAAATATGCTGACTTCGCAGAAGAGAAGGCAATGGCCGAAAACGTCGATGCCATCATCGTCATCGGCGGCATTTCAGCCCAGATGGAAGGCGAAGGCGGCGACAAGTCCACCATCGAGCTCTCCAACGTACAGCAGCGCCTCCTCAAGGCTATGCGTGCCACAGGCAAACCTGTCGTATTCGTAAGCTGCTCAGGCTCCTGCCTTGCATTCGCAAGCGTCGAGAACGAATATGACGCTCTCCTTCAGGCCTGGTATCCGGGACAGGGCGGAGCCAAGGCTCTTGCAGATGTCCTCTTCGGCGACTTCAACCCTTCAGGCAAGCTTCCTGTAACATTCTATGCTTCCAACGACGACCTTCCTGACTTCCTTGACTACAGTATGGAGAACCGCACCTACAAGTATTTCCGCGGCACTCCTCTCTATGCATTCGGTTATGGTCTCTCATATACCACCTTCGAATACGGCCAGCCTAAACTTTCAAAGGCATCAATGAAGAAGGACGGCAAGGTAACCGTAAGCGTTCCTGTAAGCAACACCGGATCGGTTGACGGTGCAGAGATCGTGGAAGTATACGTAAAGGCCCTCGATTATCCTGAGGCTCCTATCAAGTCCCTCCAGGGCTTCAAGAAAGTCTATCTCAAGGCCGGTGCAAAGGCCACCGTCAAGATCGAGCTCACAGGCGCTTCATTCGAGTACTACGACGCGGCCATCGACGAGCTTTCAACCCGTCCGGGCAAATACCAGATTATGGTCGGCAGTTCATCCCTCGACAAGGACCTCCAGGTTCTCGACTTCGAAGTCATCTAACCCGGAGTGCATAAGTTAGTCAAGGCTGTTCCCGAAACGGGAACAGCCTTGACTGTTTCCAATGAGATTTGAGTTTACCTTACAGGTCGATGGTCATTCCGCAATGGAACCGCTCCACGCTATCCCCGAGACAGGTCTTGAGCACTTCATACGCCCTGTCGCCGGTACAGTGGCCGGTAATGACCCTGCGGATTCCGGCTTCCCGTATCCTGCCGGCAACATCCCTGACCTCATCGTCATCCATACGGAAAAGATGGAGGCCACCAAGGTATGCCTTGACATTCCCGCCGGGAAATGCCTTTCCGACTTCGGCCATCACGACATCGGCGCCGCTGTGAGAGCAGCTGTTGAAAATCACAAGGCCCTCTTCCGTACGGAATACCAGGCTCTGCTCGTGGGAGAAGTCATCCGGAGTATACCACAATCCTCGGCGGACATACAGATGGGCCTTGCGTCCGATTCCGGAAAGCCCGGGCGTGGAATGAGGTACTACGTACACGTCCCTGTCAATCTCCGCCACGCCCGACGGTGACTTGATACGGTCACTGTATGCTGACAGAATGCCCTTGGGCAGCCCGATATACCGGCTCAGGAACCTGTAGCCCCCGTAACAGTTCTCACGGGCGTTCGGACTGACGAAGAAAGCGGCCCTGGAATTGGTGCGGAAGAACGCCTCCATACCCAGGGAATGGTCGTAGTGTGCGTGGGAGAGGACGGCGCAGTCGACACCGGATATGTCGATGCCAAGTTCTTCTGCATTTTTGAGGAAAAGTTCCGACCCGCCGGTATCCAGCAGATATCTCTTTCCATTGAATTCGATATGGAAGGACAACCCCCATTCGCCTTCGAGGGTACCGCATCCGATATTGTCCGAAAGAACGGTTACTTTCATCCCGGAATCAAGGGCCATCAGAAAATCATATCAGCAGCAATACTGCGAAAACATATAGAAGAAAAGCCTGAAGCCGCATACGAGGCTTCGCCGTGCTGTCCATAAGGACCTCCGTCGAATCGGTCCGTGCCAGCCATTCCATATCCTCTTTCACGGGCAGCACTCGTACAGCCCATTTATTGACAATCTGGCCATCGGCAATGTATGTGGCGCCACCATTGGAGCGATTGAGCGTCATCAGCATCCGCCGGTCGGCAAAATACAGGTTCAGAAGCACATCAGGCTCTCTGACGAAATCTGTGATCTCATCCGGAGCCGATGCTACAAGGACCAACGGTTCCAGTCCCGACCTCCGGGCCTCACCCACAAAGGATGCGATCTCCTTCCATCTGCTTTCAGAAATCCTGCCGGGGTCATAGGCCGACACGAGCATAAGTTTTTTGCCGAAAACCATTTCATCGGCATACTCGCCGTTCACGTCGCAGAATGAAAGCATAGGCGCACCAGGGGCATATTCATCGTCGGGCTGCATTATCTCGACACCCGGCGAGAGCGAGGTGAAATCCTGCATTGGGATGGAAAGCAGGGAATATAACAGGAAGAGAGACGCTGAGACCAAGGCAATCCAGAATGCCACATATCTGTTTTTCGCAGCCTTGTACGGCACATTGAGGGGCACGAATGCCACAGCCCACAAAACCAGCAGCACAACGTTTTTCCAGAAGCTCTGGGCGTGGGTCAGGTGAATCGCCTCACCGAAGCAGCCGCAGTCCATCGGCGGGTTGCATATCCAGAGGACTGCCGTAAGTATGGTGAATCCGCCCAGCACAACGGCCGTGGCAATGCCGGTGAGCTTATGCCAGCAGTCCGTTATCATCGCCGCGCCCAGTGCAGCCTCCACCATCGCCATCACTATGCCCGCCACGCGGGCGGACGGCATCAGAAACCACAGGTGCAGGAACTTGAAATACTCCTCGACGACAAGTCCCGAACCGACAGGGTCCATAAGCTTGAGAACCGCCGCGAGGAAGAAAACCGAGCCGACAAGCGCGGCGCTAATTCTTCTTAGAGCTCTCATATGCAGCTTTCACCTTTTGGAAAATCAAGTCCGGCGGAAGCATTCCGCCGTCTTCGTCTGAGCAATCGATCACAACAAAACGGCTGTCCCTTTCAGCCTGACGCCTGTACATCCCGCGAACGCGTTTCTGGAAAGCGATATCCGCCTCGTGGATGTCCTGCGAGCCGTGCAGATACTCCCTGTGGTCGTCACCCTCGCGATTCTTCTTCAGGCTGGCCTCGACAAAGCCGATAGGGACATCGAGAAAAATGTTCAGATCCGGATGCGGAAGATTGAAATCACCGTATTCCGTATTGAAAATCCAGTCCCGGAGTTCTTCCGCCTCCTCGGTGGAAGCCAGTTTCGAGCACTGGTATGCAATATTCGAATACACGTAGCGGTCGAGAAGGACGGTACCGCCTTCCGCAAGTATTTTGCGGATCTGAGTCGCCGCACCGTGGCGGTCTTCAGCAAAGAGCAGCGCCACGAGCTGCGGGTGCACCCCTTCAATGGAGCCGAATCCGCCGCGCAGGAACTTTCCTATCAGTTCACCATAAACGGGCGCATCATATCGTGGGAAATGGATGTACTCGAGTTTCGGGCACACGCTTTCAAGATACTCCTTCAGCAATTTCACCTGCGTGGACTTCCCCGCCCCGTCAAGGCCTTCCAGAACTACCAGCATAACTCATTCAACAATATAAACATCGTCACCCTCCTCAGAAAAATAGAACTCCTCGCGTGCAAACTGCTCCAGGGTATCCTTATTCTGGGACATCGCTTCAATCTTCCGGTCGAGACGGACATTATCCTCCTTGTACCACTCTATCTGCTTTTCCTGCGCACGAAGGCTGACTCTGGCCTGCACCCACGTTATGATGCTGTCTTTCTTGAGAAAAAGAAACAGCAGGAAAAGCAAGGTGACGACTATAGCGTAGCGAAGAAAGGATGAACGGATTTCTTTGTCTTGTTTCATAGCGGAATTGTACAAAAATAACTATTTTTGTGGAAATATTAACATCGGAAAAATGAAACCTACACTCCTTGTCCTCGCTGCCGGAATGGGCAGCCGCTACGGCGGGCTCAAACAGATGGACGGCCTCGGCCCGAACAATGAAACTATCATCGACTATTCTATCTACGACGCTGTCCAGGCGGGATTCGGCAAGGTGGTCTATATCGTGAGGGAATATTTCCTCCAGCAGTTCAAGGATACGGTCAAGCAGAAGTACAGCAACGTCAAGTGCATTGACGGCACTCCGCTCGAATTCGTATTCGTAACCCAGGAGCTCGACAAGATTCCTGCGGGGTTCACCCTCAACCCGGAGCGCCAGAAGCCTTGGGGTACGGCGCACGCGATGCTTATGGCAAAGGATGTCATCAACGAGCCATTTGTCGTGATCAACGGCGATGACTTCTACGGAAAGGAGTCATTCCGCATTGCCGCCGAGTGGTGCCGTGCGCATGAGTCAGGCAAGGATACATACGCGATTGTGGGATTCGAGCTGGATCACACCCTCAGCGAATCCGGCAGCGTCTCACGAGGCATCTGCCACTACGACGCCGACAACGCACTCACCGACGTCGTCGAACACCACAACATCATCAGGGATGCCGACGGCACGATTTCCGGTGACAATTCCACTACCGGCGAGCACGTGAACCTCGAAGGGAAACGCCTCTGTTCGATGAATATGTGGTGCTTCACCCCGGACTACTTCGCGAAGAGCGAAACAATCTTCGCCGACTTCCTCAAAGCATTTTCGCAGGAACTCAAGAAGGAATTCTACATTCCATACGCAATCGACTGTATGATCAAGGACGGAAGCGCAAAATGCGACGTGCTGTCCACTCCATCACACTGGTTCGGCGTAACCTACAAGGAAGACCGTCCGGGCGTCGTGGCCAAGTTCGCCGAACTTGTCGTTTCAGGCATATACCCTTCACCACTATATTAGACCGAGATGTCCAGACTTTCAAAAAGGAATTTCACCTTTCTCAACCGGTACTCCTACTTTGTCCCGACCGTCGCAGAACTCTTCATCCTGCTGGTCTGGTTCATAGCCGGCATCATACTCGCCAACATAGTCACCCTTGCATTCTCAGCAACCGGCTCCATAGCCGGTGAAGTGTCCATATTGATAGCCTACCCGCTGATGTTCATCCCTATGATGATCTACGCCAGCAACAAGAGTCAAAGCAACAGTATGAACAAGAACGGCATCAGGGTTGACAGCAACAATTTCGAGCCGAAGGGAGCGGTCCTCTGCGCGGCGCTCGTAATCATAGGCACCCTGGCCTTGAGTTTCTGTTCAGACGCTGTCACGTCAATTCTTCCCGAAATGCCGGAATGGCTCGAAGATATGCTGCACAGTATGACACAGGGCACGGTATGGATCAATTTCCTGTGCGTTTGCATCTTTGCACCGATACTCGAGGAATGGCTTTGCCGCGGAATGGTATTGCGCGGGCTGCTTCATAACGGGTCCAAACCGGTATGGGCCATCATCATTTCCTCCATCTTCTTCGCCATCATACACGCCAATCCCTGGCAGGCAATCCCCGCAATGCTTCTCGGTGCATTGTTCGGTCTGGTCTATTACAAGACAGGATCGTTGAAGCTCACAATGCTGATGCATTTCACCAACAACACCTTCGCCCTTATCCTCGGTAACATTGACGCCACAAAGGATATCGAAAGCTGGCGGGATTTCTTCGACGGCCCCGAATATTGGGTTTTCCTCGGTGCGAGCGTCCTGCTTGTCGCATTGATTGTCAAGACTTTCCTTGACATCCCGAACAAGCACGAAAAAGGAGGGATGGATCCGGTGCGCTGCCTATTCGAACAATAGGATTTTCTCTTCGGCCTCCGCGAGCTTTGCGGGAGACCCGATATCGATAAGATTGAGATCCGTGGCCACGACTCCGAATATCGGACGGATGGCCGCGGATTTCAGATAGAAATCAATGATTGAGAAATGTTCAGGCCAATCCGCCATCAGGTCGAACACCTCATCGGAAATGATATGTATGCCACAGAAAGAATATCTGTGGTACCGGGACGGGTCGAAGTCAGGGTAAGGGCTTTTCACTTCGCCGGTCACGACGTTCGTCCAGCCTACCAGCCGCATATCATCGTCAAACAGCAGATACCTGTCGGCCTCTTTGTCCACCAGCAGGAGCGTGGCCAGCGAATCCTGCCTGTCAGCCGAGAGGAAGCTCCTGATATCGAGGTCGCTCAATATGTCCACGTTATGGACGAGAAAGCGTCCCCGGCCGAGGAGCTCTTCGGCGTGGCGTATGCCGCCGCCTGTCTCAAGCGGTTCCGAACCGCTTTCCAACGACACCTTTACAGGAATCCCGAAGTCCTTGGATTTCAGGAAGGATACCACCTTATCTGCAAAATGGCAGGCATTCACCACGCATTCCTCCATCCCGGCATCACGCATCTTCAAGATTACGCGCTCCAGCATAGTCACACCGCCGACCGGCACAAGGGCCTTCGGGACAGTGTTGGTGATCGGGCGCAGCCTGGTTCCAAGGCCGGCGGCAAATATCATTGCCTTCATTTCAAGTCAACTTTCATTCCTGGCAGGATGGTGCTGCCGTCCCATTCGTCAGCAAGACGGCGGAGCACATCCGTCAGATAAGGATATCGCGCGAAAGGCTGCGCGGTCAATTCGCTTATGCAGCCCAGTGCTGTCGGGATGCAGTCGATGAATAGCTGCTTTCTCTCCACCAGGCCGCGAAAGCCATAAGCGCCCATTTCCTGAAGCAGGCGTACCAGGGTGACAAGGCGGTATCTGCGGTAGAAATCCTCCTCTGAGACAGTGCGGTATTCCCGCAGGGCCTCTAGGTACACGAGTTCCAGTTCGCGGCGCATCTCGGCAGAGAAGTGCGTGCCGGCATTCCAGAGGAACGATGCCAGGTCATACTGCACAGGGCCACGTCGCCCGCCCTGAAAGTCGATGAAACGAGGCTCGCCATCCTTTATCATCACGTTGCGTGCCTGGAAATCACGATACATGAATGTGTCGCCCTCAAATTCAAGGGAATCCTCACGAAGGCGGTCGAAATCATCCTGAAGCATGATTTCGTTGAACTCAAGACCGGTGAGTTTCAGGAAGTCATATTTGAAATAGTTCAGGTCGAAGTTCACCATACGTTCGTTGAACTCACGGTCAGGGAAACAGATACCCCAGTCCAGCCCGTCTCCGACCTTGTACTGAACCGACGGCAACAACGCAATGGTACGGCGAAGCCAGTTCATTTCGCGTTCTCCGTACGTACCCGAAGCGATGCAGGGCTTCAGGAGCTCGAAAAGCTGGCCGTCCCCAAGGTCCTCCTGGATATATGCCATCCCGTCGGGCGACACTCCGTACACTTCAGGTGCGCCAAGCCCCTGTCGGCAAAACTGGGCATCGATGGTCAGGAACGCCTTGTTCTCGACGGGATTGGTTCCGATGCAGCCGATGGCGGCCCGGCCGTCTCCGCTCATTCTGTAGTATCTGCGGGCGCTGCCGGAGAGAGGCAGCAGGTCAACGCTTTCAGGAGCCGTTCCGGCCCACTTCCGATATAATTCTTCAAGCCTTTGCATAGTAATGCGAATTTACTGATTTTTGGGGTATTATCAAAAAGTGACTAAATTTGCGGGTTAAGATGAAAATGTTGTCGCGCATATCATTCCCTGCAGCAGTGCTTGCAATAGTTACAGCCGGCTCGCTCAATTATACAAGAGAACCGGTAGAGGCCTGCTCTTTCGCAGCGATTCCGAGCCGCGACACCGTCATATACCCCACAGACGCATACAAGCAGCACCGCATCGGCGACCTTGAGGATGAATTTCTGCCTGACAGCCTTATGGATTTCAGCGGTGACACTCTCGGGGGCCGCCATTCCGTTCTTGATACCGCCGTAATCGTTCGCGACTCGGCATATCTTGCCGACTCGGTTGCAAGATTCAAGGCCTGGTATGATTCGCTGAGCCCGCGCGAGCGCCGAGAATATGACCAGTCCCTGCTCCTTCCGATCAGAATGAAACAGATGGACTCCATCAAGAAGGCCAGGGAAGAAGCCAAGATCGCACGCGACAGCATCATCGAATACACTCCGCGCATTCTCGAGACTTTCGCCCTGCCTGATTCGATGCAGTACAAGCGCGTCATCTCGTGGACCCTGGACCAGGATTTCCAGAAAATGGAAATCTGCGAGCCTGACACAAGCTACCATACTCACTTTTATGACATTCCTTTCCAGAGCAAGGATGTCAACGCCAACTGGCTCGGCGTATCAGGGTCCCCGGCGATGTATTACAATTACTTCCTTCGCAAAAGCGATGAAGGCGTCGACTTCTATGATGCCCTCGAGCCGTGGAGCGTGTCGCCGCGCACCATCCGGCACTACAACACAAAGACACCATTCACCGAACTCGCATACTACGGCACCATACTTGCCGCAAAGGCGAAGGAATCCGACAACCTCCACCTCTTCACGACCCAGAACATCACGCCGTCTCTCAACTTCAGCCTTCTTTTCGACCGCTTCGGCGGCGAAGGCATCCTTGAACGCGAACAGACTATCAACAACACCTTCGCTTTCCAAACCAACTACCTGGGCAAGAAATATTTGGGGCATCTGGGATATATCCGCGACGCCGTGAGACGCCAGGAAAACGGAGGTATCGAAAGCCCGTACTGGGTGCGGGACACCATCGTCGATGCACGTGATATGAAGACCATACTGCACGATGCAAGCTCAAAGACGGTGAAGCACACCGTCTATCTTGACCAGCAGCTCCGCATCCCGTTCAACTTCATCAACAGGATCAAGGCGAAAAAGGACTCGAGCTTCGTCTTCAATGCAGACAGTCTCGACCGCGACATCACCACTGCGTTCCTCGGCCACAGCAGCGAACTTTCCATCTACACCAGGGAATACTATGACGACATCTCACAGGACATCGAGCGCGAATACTACAACAATGTATTCAATTACAGTCTGAACGCAAGTTTCGACTCGCTGCGCGTGCTGAAGCTCGACAACAAGGTATTCCTCAAACTTCAGCCCTGGTCGGAAGAGGCCGCGGTGTCGAAACTCAACGTAGGGGTAGGCGACCTCCTGCTGCAGTACTACGACAGCACCACCGTGATGCCTATGATGACCAACAGGAACTCCGCCTACGTTTACGGGGGCGTCGAAGGACAGGTGCGCAACAATTTCTTCTGGGACGCCAGGGGCAGGTTCTATTTCGCCGGCAGTTTCCTCGGCGACTTCAATGTAGAAGCCAATGCCCGGGCGGTGTTCTACCCGTTCCGCCGCTCCCGCAAGAGTCCTCTCACACTCGGAGCGCATTTCGAAACCAACCTCCAGACTCCTTCCTATTATCAGGAGCATATGCATACGAACCATTTCAGCTGGGACGACAGTTTCGAAAAGATATCCACCACAAAGATCCAGGGCGTGCTTGACATTCCGCACTGGAAATTAAGGGCTGAAGTCGGATATGCCCTGCTTGCGAACAACATCTACTACAATCAGAACGGAATCGCCACCCAGAACACCACACCTATGAGCGTGTTCACCGCGTCGCTCCGCAAGGAGTTCGTCCTGGGACCGTTCCATATGGACAACCGTCTGCTGTACCAGGCCTCTTCCAACCAGGAAGCCGTTCCGGTGCCGGCACTGGCAGTCAACCTCAAGTATTACTTCCAGTTCTGGGTCAAGAGGAACGTGATGGAACTCCAGATAGGTGTCAACGGGTGGTGGAACACGAAATGGAATTCGCCTGCCTACAACCCTAATGTCGGAGTCTTCTACAACCAGACGGAACGCTCCTATAACAACGGCCCGTATTTCGATATCTTCGTGAACGCCCAGTGGCAGAGAGTCACCCTGTTCATCAAGTATCAGAACTTCGGCAACGGCTGGCCTTTGGACAGACCTGACTATTTCAGTGCAGACCGCCACATCGTCACACAGTCTGCAATTGACGGACTGAAGATAGGCGTTTACTGGCCATTCTACATAATGCCGGGCCGCGCACACAGCCATAACAACACCAGACACTGATGAGAAAGACCGACGCCAACGCTCTGACCGCACTCGGGGTTGCCATTGCCCTGGCATTGATCCCGCTGCTGTCCACCGTCTTCAAGAAGGACGAAGCTCCCCTGTACGGCAATGACATCATCGCAATCATCGACCTTGGACACTATGCCGACACGTCAAAGGCGCTCCTCACCGGATACAATTACTATCTCCTTGAGAAATACGCCGCGACACACGGCAAGCACATAAACATTTCCCTTGCGGAAAGAGAAGGTTCCGGACTCGACTCCCTGCGGGCAGGAACAGCCGACGTGGTCGTAGAGCCGTTCATAGACACCCTGCAGCGCGACAGCGTTTTCACATCAATCCCGGTTGACAGCATGTCCGTTTGGCTGGTGTCCCATCAAGGACGCATCAATGACGTCAACAAATGGATTGACCGGTATCACAACTCCGAAGGATTCGAGAGCACACACAGGCAGTTCCTGCACACATACAGCCCGCTCAGAAGCCGTAGGCGGCCTTGCCTGAGCCCATATGACTCACTTATCAGGGCCCACGCCGATTCTATCGGCTGGGATTGGAAGATGCTTGCCGCAGTCATTTATCAGGAATCAAGGTTCCATATCGAGGCCACTTCACGCAGAGGCGCCTCCGGACTGATGCAGATGATGCCTGAGACTGCAAAAAGGTTCGGCGTGGAGGACGCTCTCGACCCCGATTCCAACATCAGAGCGGGAGCGGCTTATCTCAAGTTCCTTGAAAGGAAGTTCAGGAATTACGGCGACAACAGGACAGAGCACTACAAATACATCCTTGCAGCATACAATGCCGGCGAAGGGCGCATTCTTGACTGCATCAGATTCGCCGGACTGAAGGGTGTCGACGTCAGTTACTGGCAGAACATTGTGAATCTCATCCCGGAGATGAGCGATCCCGAAGCGGAATTCATAGACTCGCTCAGGTTCGGGATATTCAAGGGGCAGGAGACGATAAGATATGTCGAGAGCGTGATTGACATCTACAACAATTTCTGCCGCATCTGTCCGGATCAGGCTTCTATTCAGCCTTTGCCGTAAGTGCAGGGTCCATTCTCGAGATGAATGCGGTCGGGATCAGCACAAGAAGCATTATCACCGCGAAAGCGATGGCATCGGCCGCCAGCACGAGAGGCAGGTTCACGCTCACCGGAACAAATGACACGAAGTAATTCTCCGGATTGAGCTTTATCAGATGAGTTGCGGCCTGAACGGCACAGAACAGCAGCGCAGCCGCGTTGCCAGCCAGCATTCCCAGTGCGGCCAGTCTGGCGGAGACCTTCAGGAAAACCTTCGAAATCGACCTGTCGGTCATACCGACGGATTTCAGGATGCCTATTGTCGAAATGTTCTGAAACAGGAGGATCAACAATCCGGAAATCATATTGAAGCCCGCAACCACCGTCATCAGTATCAGAATCGCGACCACGTTGAAATCTATCAGGTCCAGCCAGTCGAATATCTGGGCGTACCTGTCGGGAGTGGACAGGGCCACATAACCAGTCGAAAAATCTGATGCAACGGAACGCATTCCCTCACGCGTGCGGAGCCTTTCATCAAGAGAAAGTTCAAGCACGGAAGCCTCATCTTCGGACCACCCGTTCAAACGTCTCATATCCGAAATGGAAGCATATACCACCATCTGCTCCCCCGCCTCTACAGGATTGTCGTAAATACCTGCAACCTTGAACTTCCTCAACTTGACATTCTCTCCTATGAAGTAAGTGAGCATATCATCTCCCTCCGCCAGCTTCATCGAGTTGGCGAGCCGGACGGGGATTTTCACGCCAAGAGCCACGGTGTCTTCCGTCGGGACGCCCTTGACCAGCACTCCGCAGATGTCATCGCCGGCCTTCACGACACCGGCACGATATACTGCAGGAGAGACACTTTTGACGCCGTCATTCTCAAGTATGGAGCGGATATCATCCTCTCCCGACGGCACAGGATCCGTTTCACCATAATAGTTGACGGAGGATGCAGACAGGACCACATCCCCGCAGGCAGCGGACACGGCGTTGCGGATTTCCTTTCGGAATCCTCCGGAAATGGCAACCGCGACTATCATCACGAAAAAAGATACGGCGACAGCCGTCACCGCCATTTTTCCCCTGAAGCGCAGACGCCCCGCTATGAGCCCTTCCGCACCCATTCCCTAAAGAGCCTTGAGTCTGGCCTCGGCTGAAGCCCGTTCCACATCATCTTCCGTGACGGCAATCAGCATCGGCAGATATTTCTTCTCAAGCTTGACGTCCTTGTTCCTGCGCGCCATCAGGACGCAGTTCTTGATTGCGGTGTAATCCCGGGGGTTTATCTTCAAGACCTTGTTATAGTAGTTCAAGGCCTTTTTACCGTCGTTTTTCGCCACAAGCCAGTATGTACCCAGATTCGAAAGGAAAAGCGTACTCTTCGGATCCAGCTTCACCATCTTTTCGGAGATGGTCCTGAAAGCCTCATATCCTCCTGCACTGCCCAGTCGGAAGAATGCATTGCAATATTCCTGGACTGCAGAGACGAACAGGTCCCGTCCGGCAGGTTCGCCAAGATATGTCCAAGCAGGTTTCGATTTAGAATCACGGTCAATCAGGGCCGAAAGTTCCAGCAGGGTCAGGTCAGGGCAATCCTTCTCGTAGGAGAGGAGCGCATTCAATTTCTGGAAACGGTATTTGAGTTCATCCGGCCTGATGGAAATCGCCTGATCGATGTACTGGTCGGCCCTGGCATAGAGTGTATCGACAAAGATGAGGTCCTCAAAATAGTTCACATCGTTGCCCAACGAATCCTTGAGGCTCACGACAGGCTTGTTGCCCAGATATTTGTCAACCGGCTTCACCACGGTCCCGCTGGTGAAAGATTTTCCCAGCCAATAGGAGAACCGGGCCTCAAGCATATCACAGTCTTCAGGGAAGGCGGCGGCCCATTTGTCAAGTATGCTCTCCACTCCCACCCCGGAGGTGCCCACATAGCCTATCTGTCTTTCATAGCGGGCCTTGAATTCTTCGGCGGTCTGCTGCGCGGATGCCGATACCGCAGTCAGGAGCACCGCGAGTGCTGCAATTGTCTTTTTCATACGTTCATCAGAATACGGCGTGATTTGGGCAGGAGGTTGTTGCATCGGGAGCCGATGTTCTTGACAAAGCCCAAAGGATGGCCGAGATAAGTTATCACTATATATCCGAGCGGAGCGTCACGAAGCACGAGAGCGTCGCGGTGAAGATACTTCAGTGCAGTCGCCCTGTCGACGTCCACCCGCGGATATTCATTTGCAAAAGTTATGCACAAAGGTGAATCGGGGTCCGGATCACCCTCCGGGGCAAACGGACGCAGGATTGCAAGGTCGTTCCTTCTCCCTTCCGCCTGCTGAGCCGTCTTGCGCAATGCACCCGCCCACTGGCCTTCGCCGGGTACTTCCCCCACCTTGAGCAGGTTGCCGTAACGGGTCTGCCTCACACCGAAGGAAGCGAATCCGTTCTCCGGTTCGAAAATTTCGCCCCCGAGTTCCGCGGCAGCCCATCCAAGGTTATCGTCATTCTCCGCCTCTTCGTACGTACAGGTCGAATAGACCAGCACCCCTCCCTGCTTCAGTGCAGGCCACACGTCTGCCAGGATGCGCTTCTGACGCGCAGCACAGAGTTCCACCACGGCAGGACTCCATTCAGCCTCGGCCCGCGGGTCCTTGCGGAACATTCCCTCACCGCTGCAGGGCACATCTGCGACTATGATGTCGAAATATCCCGGGAGTTTGGCAAAAGCCGCCGGGTCAACGCTCGTGACCCTGACGTTCGGGTCGCCCCAGATAGCGACATTGTCGCGAAGCACACCGGCTCTTGCCTTCATCACCTCGTTGCTCACCAGCTCAAAGGCATCGCCGTATCTCTCCCTCAGGCTTGCGGCAAGGTCGGTGGTCTTTCCGCCGGGCGCCGCACAAAGGTCCAGAACCCTGATGGCGCGAGGCGTCTGCTCCAGATGCTTTCGGAAAACATGTCCGACGAACATCGCCGATGAGTCCTGGACATAGTAGCAGCCCGCGTGGAACAGAGGGTCAAGGGTGAATGAAGGACGCTCGGAAAGGATGCGGCCGTACGGGCTCCAGGGAACAGGCGTACCCTGCGGCCCCTCGCAGCCCTTGAAAGGATTGAGCCGTATGGAAACTGATGCGGCGTCCATTACAGGATGTCAGACGGCATCTGTGGCATTCTGCCTTCGGAAATATCGACAAGCGTGTCAACCATCTTGTCGAGGGCCTCCTGGATTTTGCCCCCAAGCATAGCCTTCATCATCAGGTTGAGATTCGCATCCACATCGATACTGAAGTCTGTCTTGCCGGGCAGGAAGGACGGATCGAAATGAAGGACGGCAACGAACTCCACGGGAGATTCGGAACTGCCGAGCCGGATCAGGCGGTAAGGCTGACGCTCATCCACGCGCACAGAGATCGAGAATCCGCGGATGGAGAACGAAATGAAGTCAAAGTCAGCCGTTATGGCATCCCTGAACTTTTCCGGTGCCATCCGTGAAAAGTTCCGCATATCCGTGAACGCCATAAAAAGTTCTTCAGGACTCTTGCTCACCTGACCGTGCCTGCTGGAGTAATGTGCTGTCATATCGCGTAAAATTCTTACATTTGCATCTGTTGCAAAGATAGACATTCTTATAAAAAATGCACAGAATATATTTCGAGAAACGATGCATCATCATCTGCGAGCCGTCAGACCAGCAGCTTGCCGACCCGAATTCCGTTGAATTCCATATAGGCGACAAGATCGACATCCATACCCTTGTGAATATGTTCAAGGCATCGGAATCCCTCAACAGGATCTATATCCCCACCGAAGACGTATCCTGGATGTACCGCAGGCTTTGCGCTGAATTCAAGGAGGTCGATGCAGCCGGCGGACTGGTGGCCAACAGGCGCGGAGATTTCCTGCTTATCAACAGAAACGGGCTATGGGATCTGCCGAAGGGGCATCGGGAAGCGGGAGAGGATGCAGCGGCAACCGCCTTGCGCGAAGTGCAGGAAGAGACAGGAGTCGACCAGCTGGAACTGGGACATCTGATATGCATCACCGACCACTGTTACTGCCGCGGAGGAATCTGGCACCTGAAGCATACGTACTGGTACAATATGTTATACACGAATCCCGTGGACCTCACCCCGCAGCGCGAGGAAGACATCACGAAAGCCGCCTGGGTTGCCAAATCGAGCCTGCCTCCTTTCCTGAAGAACACCTTCCCCTCAATACTCGAGGTTTTCCGCGAAGCGAAAGTGTGAAACTTTTTTACTGTTTTTGCCGTAAAAAAAAGGAATATACATTATACGGCACATTATGAAACTCTCACAATTCCATTTCGATCTCAAGAAAGAACAGATAGCCACCGAGCTTATGCCGGAAGTTGACGGCAAGATCCAGTGGAGAGACGAATGCAAGCTTATGGTCCTTCATAAGGACAGCGGCGAAATCGAGCATCGCAGATTCAAGGATATCATTGATTATTTTGACAAGGGGGACCGCTTCGTCTTCAACGATACCAAGGTCTTCCCGGCGAAGCTTTTCGGCAAGAAGGAAAAGACCGGAGCCGACATAATGGTATTCCTTCTCCGCGAACTCAACAGAGAGCAGCGCCTGTGGGATGTCATAGTTGACCCTGCCCGCAAGATCCGAATAGGCAACAAACTCTATTTCGGCGACGATGACAGTATGGTCGCCGAAGTGATTGACAACACCACCTCGCGCGGACGCACCCTGCGTTTTCTCTATGACGGGCCGTATGATGAATTCAAGCAGGCTCTCTTCGCTCTCGGCCAGACTCCTGTTCCGGAGTGGGTCAAGGACGTCCCTACCGAAAGGGATGCCGAAGAGTTCCAGACCATTTTCGCCAGGAATGAAGGCGCCGTATCCGCACCGGCCGCAGGCCTCCATTTTAGCCGAGAGCTCCTCAACAGAATGATACTCAAGGATATCGAGAAGACCTTCATCACCGTTCATATGGGTATCGGCCACTTCCGCACGGTTGACGTAGAGGATCTTTCCAAGCATAGGATGGACGGAGAGAGGATGATAATCTCCGAGGATGCCGCCAACGAAATCAATTCCACAAAGCGCTCGGGGCACAAGATCTGCGCCGTTGGCGTGACAGTGATACGCGGTCTCGAGACCTATGTCACGACAGAACACGAAGTCAAGGCGACCGACCAGTGGACCAACAAGTTCATATTCCCTCCATACGACTTTGCGATACCTGATGCCATCGTTTCCAACTTCCACCTTCCGGAGTCGACGATGCTTATGTCCGTAGCCGCGTTCGGCGGTTTCGAGAAGGTTATGAAGGCTTACGGGGAGGCCCTCGAGAACGGATACAGGTTCGGACCTTACGGAGACGCGCTTCTCATCGTGTAGTTTTTTACGATTCTTTATATTTCCGGCTGTTTTTTTCTGTTTTAAACTGATAATTCGCGCTTTATTTGCGCAATTATGGAACAGAAGAAATTGTCTCGCGTCAGCGCACTGGCGCTGAACTCGATCTTCGGCTTCGAGCCGAAGTTCTCTCATAGCCTCATCGATTCGCTCGGTTCTGCCGAAGCCGTTTTCCTGATATCGGACCGGGAACGGCTCGAATTGTTCGGCCCGTACAACAGATACCTTGCGCGCATCAACGATTCTGCGCTCTGTGAGGCTGAAAGGGAATATGACAGGCTCATTGCCGAAGGCTATCAGATCCTCTCGATCTATGACGAGGAGTATCCCGAAATCCTCAAGGACTGCCCGGATGCTCCGATGGCGCTTTACGTGCGCAGTTCTCAACCGGCAGCAGAAATATTCAATCACGGTTCAGGCATTGCCGTAGTCGGGACACGCGACATCAGTCCTTACGGGAGAGAATGGTGCCGGAGGATTGTTGACGCAATCAGCCAGGCACCGGAAAAGCCGGTGATTGTCAGCGGAATGGCCATCGGTGTCGATATCACTGCACATATGCAGGCTCTTGAAAGCGGTCTGCCGACAATCGGTGTCCTGCCCGTCGGCATAGATGACATATACCCGCGCAGGCACTGGAGCGCAGCAAAAAAAATAGCGGAATCCCCTGGGTCGGCGCTGGTCACCGACTATCCTCCGGGCAGCACGCCGTCGGCCATAAACTTCATCAGGCGCAACCGGATCATCGCCGGGATATCTGCCGCCACCATCCTGATCGAGTCGAAAATCAAAGGCGGAGGGATGATTACCGCCCGTCTTGCCTCAAGTTACGGACGGGAAGTCTTCGCTCTCCCGGGACGCATCGACGACCTCCGGTCGCAAGGCTGCAACCAGATTATCAGAGAAAAGACGGCAGAGCCGATTACAGACCTCACAGTTCTCCCCGGACAGCTCGGGCTTGGCACATACAACACCCGGCGGAAAGAGGACATTGCCGCTGCAATCCGCAGCAGGTTCTCCGGAAGCCTGGACGAGGAAGAGCTGATACGCCTCATAGAAATCGGGACCTGCATCAGGAAGGTCCGTGGAATAAGCTTCGATGAACTCTGCCGCATCACCGATATCGACTACTCCGGCATCTCCCGCTATGCCGGCCTGCTGGAAAGCGAGGGCATCATCTGCATCGACCTTCTTCAGCGATGCTGCATTAACACAAATTTTCAATAACTTTGTGGAATGATGGAATTCATTGACACCCATACCCACAATTATGACGAAGCCTATGCCGGCTGCGAGGAGGAAGTGATAGCCCGCGCTGTCAGTGCCGGAGTCGCGAAGCTCCTTCAGGCCGACATCGACTCCAAAGAACGTGGCAGGATGTTCTCCCTTGTCGACAAGCATCCGGGGGTGCTGTACCCGATGCTGGGGCTGTATCCGGGTTCTGTCGAAGAAAACTGGCGCGACGAGATCGACGCTATGCTTCCGTTCCGTTCCAGGGGCATAGTCGCAGTCGGCGAGATCGGCCTCGAATATCATTACAGACCGGAGACCCGGGAACTCCAGATGGAAGCTTTCCGGACCCAGCTCGAACTTGCCTCCGAGTGGGACCTCCCGGTAAACATCCATCTTCGCGACGCGACAGAAGACTTCTTTGCCATAATGAACGACTGCAGGCACCTGCACCTTCGCGGCAACCTCCACGCCTTCAGCGGCAGCGCCGAGATGTTCGACCGCCTGTGCCGCACCGGAGGCGACTGGTACGCAGGCATCGGCGGAGTGCTCACCTTCAAGAGGGCCTCCATCGCCGAAGATGTCAAGCGCATACCGCTGAGCCGCATCCTTCTTGAAACCGATGCACCTTATCTCACGCCTGTGCCCCACCGTGGCGAACGTAACGAAAGCGCTTACATTCCGGCAATCGCCGCCTTCCTGGCCCAACAGAAAGGCGTCAGCATAGAAGAAGTGGCCGAGACGACCACAAATAACGCAAAACTGCTTTTCCGACTATGAGCATTTCTTCCGGAAAAAACCGTGCCTCCGTGCTTCTGATATACACGGGAGGCACAATAGGAATGAAGGAAGACGCCGAAACCGGCGCCTTGAAGCCGTTCGATTTCAGCGGCATTATGGAAGAGGTTCCGGAACTCCGCAAATTTGCGGTGAAGGTTGACTCCTACACCTTCACTCCCCTCATCGACTCTTCCGACGTCGAGCCTTCGATGTGGCAGGCTCTGGCTAGGCTGATATACGATAGCTATGACCGGTACGATGGGTTCGTGATACTCCACGGCACAGACACTATGGCATATAGTGCTTCGGCGTTGAGTTTTATGCTTGACCACCTCAGCAAGCCTGTCATCTTCACCGGCAGCCAGCTGCCTGTCGGCAGACCCCGCACGGACGGAAAGGAGAATCTGATTTCGGCCGTGGAAATAGCTGCCGCCACGGACAGCGACGGCCGCGCCATCGTGCCCGAAGTGTGCATCTGCTTCAATTCACAGCTACTCCGCGGCAACCGCAGCGTGAAAGTCAACGCCACGGGCTTTGATGCGTTCAGTTCCCCGAACTGCCCGCCTCTCGCCACAGCAGGCATCAATATCAAATACAATACCGGACTCATCCATCATCCATCCGATCCCGGCCGGCCGCTTGAGATCCACACCAGACTCGACACAAGGGTTTCCGTCCTGAAAGTCCACCCCGGCATCACCGAACAGGCCGTCAGGGACATACTCCTCGGCACGGGCACAAGAGCAGTGATAATAGAGACCTACGGTTCCGGAAACGCCATCTCCAAACCCTGGTTCCTGTCAATCATCAAGGAGGCCGTCGGGATGGGCAAAATCCTTGTGAACATCACCCAATGCCTAAGCGGAGATGTGGATATGGATATATACGCCACCGGCCGCGCACTGAAGGACGCCGGCGTTATTTCCGGCCACGACGCCACCACTGAAAGCGCGTTGGGCAAGCTGTTCTTCCTGATGGGCGAGCACCACGACAATAATGTAGTAAAGGCACTTCTTGAAAAGAACCTGAAGGGAGAAATCTCAAAATAATCATTGTCATTTGAAATAAAATTGCTAAATTGCACCGCTTTTAATAGAGTTTTATCAGATAATTAATTTTACAACTAATACATTATCAAATTCATTATGAAAAAGTTTTTCATGTTTTTAGCAGTTGCCGGCATTATGGCATTCTCTGCTAGTATCGCATCTGCTCAGACCGAGGCCGCTCCTGCAGCCGAAGAAATGTCAGCAGCAGACCTTCTCAGCGCAAACGCAGAGATTCCTCTTCACCAGGCACTCAAGACCAAGTTCATCGAAGGTGGTGCAGGCTTTATGTCTCTCATCATCATCTGCTTGGTAATCGGTCTTGCTCTCGCTATCGAGCGCATCCTTTATCTCTCATTCTCAAAGACAAACACAAAGAAGCTCCTCAACGATGTTGAGGCCGCTCTCGCAAAGGGTGGCATCGAGGCCGCAAAGAACGTTTGCCGCGACACCAAGGGACCTGTTGCATCTATCTTCTATCAGGGACTCCTCCGCGCCGACCAGGGCGTTGACGTAGTCGAGAAGACAGTCGTATCCTACGGTTCAGTTCAGATGAGCGAAATGGAAAGCGGTCTTTCATGGATTTCCCTCTTCATCGCCCTTGCACCGTCTCTCGGATTCCTCGGTACCGTTATCGGTATGGTCAACGCATTCGATGCTATCGAAGCAGCTGGTGATATTTCTCCTAACGTTGTCGCTGGTGGTATGAAGGTCGCCTTGATCACCACAATCGGTGGTTTGATCGTAGCTATGATCCTTCAGGTGTTCTACAACTACATCCTCGCCAAGATCGACGGTCTTACCATTGATATGGAAGACTCTTCAATCTGCCTCATCGACGTGCTCACAAAGTACAACGAGAAGAAATAATTGTCACCTTCTGTTTTAATAGATCATGAAACTTAACAAAATATTCAAATGGGGCATGGTTGCGCTGATACTTGTCAGTGTCGCTATCCTTGTCTGGGGCTTCATAGTAGGCTTCAAGTCAAATGATGGTGCCGCTGTCAACGTACTCCTCAGCTGGGCTTACATTATGGTCGGCCTTGCAGCTGCAAGCTGGATTCTCGTCGGCCTTTTTGTCAAGGCCACCACAGACCCGAAGAGCCTTGTCAAGACAGGCCTCATTCTGGTCGGCGCAGCCGTATTATGCTTGATAGCATTCCTCCTCGCCAAGGGTAACCCTGCAGTTGCCTGCAACACCCCTACCACTCCTGGCGAACTCAAACTCACAGATACAATCCTTATTTTGACTGGCATCACCGGCGCTGCAGCCATCGTGGCGATCATCTACGGCGAGATCCATATGTCAATAGCTAGCAAAAAATAATTATGGGCAGCAAGAAGAAAGTACCAGCAATGAACACAAGCTCGACCGCGGATATCGCGTTCCTGCTCTTGTGCTACTTCCTGATGACCACCACCATGGGTTCCCAGACAGGTCTTTCACGCCGTCTCCCACCTATGCCTGAAAAGGATCAGAAGGTAGAAGATACGAAGGTTAATCGCCGCAACATCATCCAGGTGCGCATTAACTCTCAGGATAGAATTCTTGCCGGTAGCGAGCCTCTTGACATCAGCCAGCTCAAGGATAAGATCAAGGAATTCCTTACAAACCCTGCCAACGACCCTAACCTTCCTGACAAGGAAGTCAAGGAAATCGAAGGTTTCGGACCATATGCAGTCACCAAAGGCGTCATCTCTCTGCAGAATGACCGCGGTACCAGCTACCAGGCCTACATTTCTGTTCAGAATGAACTCGTAAAGGCTGTCAACGAACTCCGTGACGATTTCTCAATGAAGAAC
This sequence comes from Candidatus Cryptobacteroides sp., assembly GCA_045616385.1. Taxonomy (GTDB): domain Bacteria; phylum Bacteroidota; class Bacteroidia; order Bacteroidales; family UBA932; genus Cryptobacteroides. The sequence continues at coordinate 8,221 of JAZLGQ010000016.1, read as the reverse complement.
TACGGCAAGAAGTTCGCCTTCCTCGACGAAGACAAACAGACTATCGTCAAGGCCTGCATACCTCAGCCAATCTCTGAGGCCGAACCTAAGGACGTTGCAAAGAAAAGATAATAGGAGATAAGAATATGTCAAAATTCGGTGGAAGCAACAATAAGAAGGAAGTGCCGGCAATGACCAGCAGTTCCCTCTCCGATATCGTGTTCATGCTCCTGTTCTTCTTTATGGTTACCACGCAGATGCGTGAGACCGAGAACAAGGTTGTTGTAAAGACTCCTGAGGCATCCGAGGTGGTAAAGCTTGAAAGAAAAGACCTCAACTCATACATCAACATCGGTACACCTACCAAACAGTATCAGGCACAGTACGGTACCGACGCGCGTATCCAGTTGAACGACTCTTTCAGAACTACCGACGACATCCGCGACTTCATCGCTGCAGAGCGTGAGTCAAAGAGTGAGGCCGACCGTCAGTTTATGACCGTCAGCATCAGGGCCGACCAAGACGTCAGAATGGGTATCGTTACCGATGTTAAGCAGGAGCTCAGACGCTGCTCCGCGCTTAAGATCATGTACTCAGCAAGAAAGCCGGGCAAAGACTAACAGTCTTCTGCGGCAAGACAATACGAGCAGCCCCCTTGAATCATTTTTGAGAGGGCTGCTTTTAAAATATAAGACTTAGTCATTCTTAGTAGTAGTAAAAAGATGGAAATACTTCGTACGAAAGTAAAGGACCTCCTTCAGATGAAAGCTGGCAGCGAGGTTCTCGCAAAAGGTTGGGTTAGAACAAAAAGAGGAAACAAGGAGATTGCGTTCATCGCACTCAATGATGGTTCCACGATCAAGAACGTTCAGGTCGTGGTCGACAAGAACGAAAAAACTGAAGCTCAGCTCTCAAAGATATCCACAGGTGCCTGCATAGGCGTACGCGGTCAGCTTGTCGAGTCAGTCGGCAGCGGTCAGGCTGTAGAGATCCACGCCGGTGAACTTGAGATATTTGGAGAATGTGACCCTATGCGCTACCCCCTCCAGAAGAAAGACACCTCGTTCGAATACCTGCGCACCGTCGCCCATATGCGCCCGCGCACCAATACGTTCGGAGCGGTGCTCCGCCTCCGCAGCCAGATGGCATACGCCATCCACGAATATTTCCACTCAAAGGGATTTGTATATCTCAACACCCCGCTGATCACAGCCTCGGACTGTGAAGGCGCAGGACAGATGTTCCAGGTCACCACTCTCGACCTCAACAATGTCCCTAAGAACAAGAAGGGCCAGCCTGACTTCACCAAGGATTTCTTCGGCAAGCAGACCAGCCTGACGGTCAGCGGCCAGCTCGAAGGCGAGCTCGGTGCAACCGCACTTGGAGAGATCTATACTTTCGGGCCTACCTTCCGTGCCGAGAATTCCAACACCCCGCGCCACCTGGCAGAGTTCTGGATGATTGAGCCGGAGATGGCATTCTATGACATCAAGGACAATATGGATCTCGCGGAGGACTTTATCAAGCACCTCGTAAACTATGCACTTGACAATTGCTACGACGACATACAGTTCCTCAATGACCGCTATGATCCGGAGCTCATCGAGCGCCTCAGGAGCGTCATCGGAACAGATTTCGTCAGACTTGAATATACAGAAGGCATCAAGATACTTGAAGAGGCCATAAAGAATGGAGTCCAGTTCGAGTATCCCGTATACTGGGGCGTTGACCTGCAGAGCGAACACGAGCGTTATCTTGTGGAAAAGCATTTCAACAAGCCTGTCATCCTGACCGGATATCCTAAAGACATCAAGGCATTCTATATGAAACAGAACGAAGACGGCAAGACCGTCCGCGCCATGGATGTCCTCTTCCCTAAGATCGGCGAGATAATCGGCGGTTCAGAACGCGAGGCCGATCTTGCCAAGCTCGAAGCCAGGATAGACGAACTTCAGATGAGCCGCAAGAATCTCGAGTGGTACATAGACACCAGGCGCTTCGGCAGCTGCCCTCACAGCGGATTCGGACTCGGATTCGAGCGTTTGCTCCTCTTTGTCACCGGTATGCAGAACATACGTGACGTCATCCCGTTCCCAAGAACTCCAAAGAACGCAGAATATTAAGATATGTTAGTCATCGGCATCGCCGGAGGTTCAGGCTCCGGCAAAACTACAGTGGTCAAGGCCATCACCGACAAACTACACGGCGAGAAGGTTGTGGTCATCCCTCAGGATTCATATTACAAGGATATCAGCGACAAGTCTGACATCGAAAAAAGAGCCTATAACTTCGATCACCCGGATGCCATTGACTGGAAACTTCTCTGCCATCAGCTCAATGAGCTTAAAGAAGGCAGATCGATCGAGCAGCCGATATATTCCTATATTTCCTGCTCCCGTTCAAAGACCGAGACCGTAAAGGTCGAACCGGCCGACGTCGTCATCATCGAAGGAATCCTGATATTCAGCTGCAAGCCCCTGCGCGACCAGATGGATATCAAGATCTTCGTCGATGCCGACGATGACGACCGCCTGATGCGAGTTATGGAGCGCGACATTTCAGAGCGTGGCAAGGATGTGCACTGGGTCATCGAGCGGTACACCAATACCGTGAAACCGATGTACCTCCAATTCATCGAGCCAAGCAAACGCTACGCTGATATCATCATTCCGCAGGGAGGTCACAACAAGGTGGCCATCGGAGTCATCACTGCCACTGTCGAGAAAGCCCTCCGCAAAAAAAACATCTAGACTGCCTTGAGACCGCTGTCCAACGATGAAAAAGCAGGATTGCTGACCACCGCGGTTGTTCACCTTGCGGTGCTCGTCGTTCTGCTTGCCGGCGGTTTGGGTTATACCCTGTCCAAAGAAAACACTTTCGTCCTCGATTTCAGCAAATACGAGGAACTCGAACGCCTCCAGAAAGAACTCGAAGAGCTCCGGAAAGAAGCCGACTTCCAACAAGCTATAAGCGAAAAGATCGAACGCGACCTTGCAGGAACCCCCGCAGTACGCAATGTCGCAGTCAACCGTGCTGCGCTGAAGGATGACCGAGGCACTGATGCGGAACAGCTGTACAAGGACGCCGAGCGCCTCCAGCAGGAACTCGCCAAGGGCTTCGATGTCGAAGAGGACGAAGTCGCAGAGCCTGCACCCGAGAAACAGGACCTTCAGGAAGAAAAAGTCGAAAGCGTTTATTCCGGACCGTCCGTCGTTTCCTATTATCTTGAAGGCCGCAAGGCCAGCAGGCTTCCGATACCGGCATATCGTTGTATGGGCGGAGGCGAGGTCACCGTCCTGATCTCCGTAGACCCGACAGGCACCGTGGTCGCGGCAAAAGTCGACGAGAGCTGCTCTGCATCAGACGGATGTCTCCGTTCGTTCGCAGTTCACGCCGCGCGCATTTCCAAATTTTCAGCCGACCCGACGGCGCCGGCCAGGCAAAACGGCAATATCGTATATCAATTTATAGCCCAATAGCATGAATGACATCGTTCTCTCCGCGCTGTTGAATCTCTTCGCCCTGTTCGGCGCAGAAAAGGGCCTTGACAAGAAGGTTTCCCTCGAATTGATCGAGGATTATCTCGTCAGATTCTTCGGAATAAGGAACACAAAATCCTATACGAGACTCTATACTGACCTTCGTGAGTTCTACGACGACAGCCCGGAGTTGGACAAGGATACCATCGTCACAGGTATATGCTCCAATCTCAAAGCCAGGATAACCCCTGCCGAGAAAGTCACCACCCTGCTCCGAATGATGGAGTTCTGCAGCAAGCAGACAGATGATTTCGACCCGAAGGAACATATTTTCACTCTTGTAGCCGACAACCTGGAAATCGAAAGCGACATCTTCGAAGGTATGGCGGGGTTCACCTCCGGTGAGGAGGGAGGCCCGGTACGGGTCCTGAGACTTGACGAAGAGGGAGACATCCTCAAAACGCTCTTCATCGAGCGGCTGAAGCTTTTGTTATTCTCCTGCAAGCCCGTGCACAGCATCTGGATGGATGACATCCAGGTACGCGACAATGTCTTTCAAGTATGGAACCAGAGCAGCGTACTGAAAAGCGCTCATTTCAGCCCGATTTACCATTCCACCGTACTCGAACACTATGTTTCCGCAGGCCGGTCCGATACTGTCGAGCTATGCGGCCGTGATATCAATTTCCGTTTTGACACCGGCGGCGACAATGGTATGCATAACCTGAGCTTCACCCTCAAGAGCGGGGAGCTGGTAGCCATTATGGGCGGAAGCGGCGTAGGAAAATCCACCCTGCTGTCATTGCTCAACGGCAACCTCATCCCGCAGAGCGGGAAAATAACTGTCAACGGTCACGACATCAGCGAACCGGAAGCAAAGAAAATGATCGGGTTCGTACCACAGGATGACCTTCTTATAGAGGAGCTTACAGTCTATCAGAACCTCTGGTACACCGCCAAGCTCTGCTTCGAGGGTATGCATGACCCCGAAATCGACAGGCGCGTCATTTCCGTTCTCACCCAGCTCGGACTGGATGCCGCAAAGGACCTCAAGGTGGGTTCACCTCTTCAGAAATACATTTCAGGCGGCCAGCGCAAGCGATTGAACATCGCCCTGGAGCTCATCAGGGAGCCGGCGATACTCTTCCTTGACGAACCGACCTCTGGACTGTCTTCCACCGATACGGAGAAGGTGGTCAACATTCTCAAGGAACTCACCCACAAGGGCAAGCTCATAGTAGTCAACATACATCAGCCGTCATCGGACGTCTATAAGCTTTTCGACCGCCTGTGGCTGCTTGACAAAGGCGGCTACCCTGTATTCGACGGCAACCCGATCGAGGCGATCTCATACTTCAAGGGCGCTGCAAATTATGCTGATTTCCGTTCATCGGCCTGCCCTACTTGCGGCAATGTCAATCCGGAAATCGTCCTGAACATAATCGACGAGAAGGCTTTCGACAATTCCGGATGCCTGTCCGACAAGCGCAAGGTCTCCCCTCAGGAATGGCACGAACTATATCTGAAAAACCGTCCCGATATGCCGGAGGTTGTTGCCGGCAACGTGCCCCCTACCGACCAGAAGCGTCCGAACGGATTGAAGCAGACCTGGATATTCCTCCGCAGGAACCTTTCCGCCAAGATCACCAATGTGCAGTACATCCTCGTCACCGCACTGGAAGCCCCGCTCCTTGCAGTCATCTGCGGCTTTCTCACCCACTACACGGGTGACAGCGGCGTCTATACCCTGCTTGAAAACAAGAATTTCCCCACTTACATCTTTATGGCAATCATAGTTGCCATTTTCCTGGGAATGTCAGGCAGCGCGGAAGAGATCATCAAAGACCGGGCCCTGCTCAAGCGTGAGAAATTCCTCCGACTTTCCTACGGAAGCTACATATGGTCAAAAATCATATATATGGCCTTTGTCTGCCTGGTTCAGACCCTCCTGTTCATTCTTGTCGGCAACACGATAATCGGTGTCCACGGGCTGTTCTGGACCTGGTGGCTTGTCCTGTTCGTGTCGGCATTCCTTTCAGCTCTCATCGGTCTGCTTCTCTCGCAAAGTATGAGCTCGGTAGTCGCGATTTATATCACGATCCCGTTGCTTCTGATACCACAGATCCTCCTCTGCGGACTTGTAGTCAAGTTTGATGACCTGAGTCCGAACAGCAAGACAGGCAATGTCCCGGTCATCGGAGACCTTATTCCATCGCGATGGGCATACGAAGCGCTTGCCGTGGCGAACTTCTCCGGCAACAACTACGAGAAGCTTTTTTTCGGGCAGGACCGCAGCAAGTACACCAGTATGTACTACGTGAACGGATTCCTGTACGAACTCGAATCGCAGCTTGAATCACGCAATGATGAGATCACACGCGACGACAAGGAGGAGAACCCGGCACATATTGAATTCATACGCGCACAATTGCCGCGTCTTGCCGAGATATGCGGGATGGTTCCATACTCCGGAGACGAAGACTACACCTCGCTCCGCAAATATCTGGACGCCGCCGGCATAATTCTGAAAAGACAGGGGAACAAGACGACGCTGGAACTTGACAGGGCCATGAACGAGCTGATAACGAAATACGGTAAGGATGAAATGATGCGTCTCAAACGCGACAATTACAACATACAGCTCGAGAACCTGGTCGTCAACCGCGACTCCGAAAAGCTGTATGTCGTGCACGGGACCGGCATTCTGCCACGCACCGGCTATGCCTTCCTCACACCGGCTTCACGCAACGGTCGCGCTCCTTTCTATAGCGGAGTCAAGGTCCTGGGAGACTGCGAGATAAGCACCCTGAAGTATGACATTTACGTTCTTTTGCTGATGTGCCTGCTGGTAGGGATATGCCTCTTTACAGATTTTCCTGGAAGATTTGTACGGCACGAAAGGAATTAAAACAAATAATTGTTATATTTGCCTTGATATAGAAAACAATACCAAATCAATATGAAAAAAATTACCGTAATTCTTCTTGCTGCACTTCTGGTCGTGCCATCCTGCAAAAACCAGAACAAGAGCAACAACAGCGACAATCAGGGCAAGGAGCCCGTTACCGCTGAAGAAATCCTCTCAGAAGATCTCAAGGTCAACGTTTCAAACCTTGCAGAATCCGCGAAGAAAATGAAGAGAATTCCTTTTGCGACCAAAAAGGCTGACGGAAGTTTAGCTCTTACTGAAAAGGAGAAAATGGTGAAGCCTGATTATCTTCTTGATCCGGCAACTGCCAACGACCTCATTTCATTCTCCCAGAAATATCGTGTCATCGCTATGCTCGGAGCCGATCTTATGATCACCAACCTCTACGATATGGCCAACACCGAGTATAAGAATGCCATCAATAAAATTCTTGTCGACCTCAACGATGATGCACTGAACCAGATTGCCAGCATCGACTGGTCAATGGAGAACGAGTATTTCCAGGAAGATTTCGACACCTTCGTTGAAGAAGAATATAAGGCAGGACGCGAGAATTTCTTCTGGGAGAGCACCGCTGCCTTCCTCGTGGAGCAGGTCTACATCCTCACCCGCAACATAGACAAGTTTATGCCTATGTTCAGCGACGAGACCGCAGCCGATGTCACTTTCGACTTCGTATGCGTTCACGAAGGAATTGTGCAGATGATTGCAAATCACCCTGAGATGAACAGCCTCAATGAAGTCCTTGAGCCGCTCTATGTAATCAACGCAATCACCGTTGACCAGTTCAAGGAGCAGCTTATGTCAATCAAGAGCGATATCGAAGCCGCCCGCGCGTTCCTTCTGAAATAGTAATAATAGGAAGCAGGAATACAAAAAGAGCATCGCTTGTGCGATGCTCTTTTTGTATTCCAAAGGGTCCGGGAACCGAAGATTATCGCCTGATGGCAGATGCGAACTGGCCGAAGTATTTTTCAAGATAACTCATTGATTCAAGGTCGCAATTCAGAAATGCTTCAGAGAACAGATCCCTAGCACGGCAAAGTTCAGTAAGAAGACACGATTTGGATGCCATATTGCTACGCCCCGACTTAATTGTTGCATCCACCAGCTCCAGTCCGCGGGAAAAAGCACCTTCGGCAAGTTGGGGCTTGCCCTTCCCAAGCCACTTTCTGGCTCGCCCTACTTCGCTACCTATATTTGCCATCTGCTCCATAAGAGACATAGCCGCCCAACGATCAACGTCTATCGTCCAGTTTTCCATATGCTATCTGACGATATAATTGTTAACAATCTCTATGATTCTCTTCCTGACTTCCGCACTTTCCACATAACGGCTTCTATTATTCTGCCTCGGTCGGATATTGATAAGCGAATCGAATTCAATGAAGTCCTCACCTTCCATCTCGGGATAAATATTCAGCCCCCATAGATTCTCCTGATCAGAGCCGTTTTCAAGAAGAAACTGTTCGAGATCGGAATGAAGCTCAGCATTGATGGCCAGTTTGTTGTTCGCGACATCAACAACAGCCTTGACCATATTTCCAAACAATTCGACAGATATTGCTGTCAACTGCTCAATTGAAATCTGCTTTTCGAGGATAATCATACGAATGGCATTTGAACATTCAAAGTTAATTTGTTTTTCCTATGCGGCAAAATATTTGTTCACCACACGCAGAAACGGAGAACTCCGTAGAATTCTCCGCTTTTGTAGTCCCTACAGGAATCGAACCTGTATTTAAGGTTTAGGAAACCTTCGTTCTATCCGTTGAACTAAGAGACCAAAAAGGCCGCAGGTGGCGGCCCTTAAAGAGGATTACTCAGCGTTCTT
>JAZLGQ010000015.1:0-39046 GCA_045616385.1 Candidatus Cryptobacteroides sp. | reverse complement strand
GACGTCTGCAGGACCGATGTCGGTCATAACGACGAGGCGGGGTTTCAGGCCGTCGTCAGGAGCGCATTCGATATCAGCAGAGCCGCACCCTGTCAGGTATGCGGCTCCGATAGATATAGCCAGCGCGAAGATGTGAGCGTTGCGCATGACTTATATTCTTAGAAGATGAAATCCAGCACGTCCGTGATGGTCTTGACGTAGTGGAAAGTCAGGCCATGGACGTATATTTCCTTGATGTCTTCGATGTCCTTGCGGTTGTCTTCAGAGATTATGATTGTCGTGACACCTGCGCGCTTTGCAGCAAGGATCTTCTCCTTTATGCCACCGACAGGAAGCACGCGGCCGCGAAGCGTCATCTCGCCGGTCATGGCGATGCCTCTCTTCACGCTTTCGCCGCGGAGGGCAGACACCATTGAAGACACCATTGTGATACCCGCGGACGGGCCGTCCTTCGGAGTCGCGCCTTCAGGTACGTGAACGTGGATGTCTTTTTCCCCGAAAGTTTTGGAATCCATTCTGGCCATTTCCGGATGGGCCTTGATATACTGATAGGCAATCGTCGCGGATTCTTTCATCACGTCGCCGAGATTGCCGGTCATAGTCATAGCACCCTTCCCACCGGAAACTGAACTCTCGACGAAAAGTATTTCTCCTCCCATCTGTGTCCAGGCAAGTCCTGTCACGACTCCCGGAGCTTCATTGCCTTTCTGGAGGTCGTGGAAATTGGTCGGAAGTCCTAGATACTCCTTGAGATGCTCGGGGAGTATGACTGAAGGATACTCCTGTTCGAGGGCTATCTTTTTTGCAGTGACGCGGGCGATCTTCGCAATCTGCTTCTCGAGTCCGCGGACGCCGCTTTCGTGGGTGTACTCGTCAATTATCTTCTTGACCGCCTTGCTGTCAATCTTCAACGCCTTCTTGTCGATGCCGTGTTCGTCGAGCTGCTTCGGCACGAGGAATTTCTTGGCGATTTCCTGCTTTTCTTCGGCAAGATAGCCCGTGACATTGATCATCTCCATTCTGTCGAGGAGGGCCGGCTGGATAGGAGAAGTGCTGTTCGCAGTCGTGATGAAGAGAACGTTGCTCAGATCATAGTCTATATCGAGATAGTTGTCGTGGAAGGTTCCGTTCTGCTCAGGGTCGAGAGCTTCGAGCAAGGCAGAAGACGGATCGCCCTTGAAATCTGATGACAACTTGTCAATTTCGTCAAGTACGATGACAGGATTGGATGTCCCGGCGCGGACAAGTCCGTTGAGGATGCGGCCTGGCAGCGCTCCGACGTAGGTCTTGCGGTGACCGCGGATTTCGGCCTCATCGTGCATGCCGCCGAGTGCGATGCGCACATACTTGCGTCCGAGAGACTTGGCAATGCTCTTCCCAAGAGAAGTCTTGCCCACACCCGGAGGGCCGTAGAGGCAGAGGATAGGCGACTTCATATTTCCCTTGAGCTTGAGCACCGCAAGGTATTCGATGATTCTGTCCTTGACCGTATCAAGCCCATAATGATCCTTGTCAAGCACCTTCTGGGCGTGGCTCAGATCCAGATTATCTTCGCTCATCTCTCCCCAAGGAAGGTCGAGCAGGAATTCAAGATAATTGTACTGTACACTGTAGTCAGGGGAAGAAGGGTTGTATTTCTCCAGTTTCGCAAGTTCCTTCTCGAAGGTCTTTGCGACCTCTTCGGGCCATTTTTTCGTAGCAGCCTTCTCGCGGAACTTGTCAAATTCTTCGGCATCGTCCATACCAAGCTCTTCCTGAATTGTGCGGAGCTGGTTGTTGAGATAGTATTCACGCTGCTGCTGGTCGATTTCCGACTTGACCTTCTGGTTGATCTCCTGCTTGATCTTCATAAGTTCGATCTGGACATCAAGGAGGGAAAGGAGTTTGAGGGCACGGGCCTTCAGGTCGTCATACTGAAGAAGGTCCATCCTGCCTTCGAAGTTCTCGAGATCAATGGTAGTGGCGATGAAATTCACCAGGAACTTGAAATTGTCGATGGCTTTCATCGCTCCGATGGTCTCGCGCGTACCCATATTCGACGCACGGAGAATCTGGATAGCCTTGTCCTTCAGGGAATCGGCGATTGCCTTTATGTCAGTGCTGTGTTCGGAGTCGCGGAAAATCTCTGGAAGGTAGTGCACCCGGGCGGTGATGTATGGCTCGAAGCCGATCACGCTGTCAAGCGAAAGCCTCTTGAAAGCCTGGAGTATGGCCGTCGTGGTGCCGTCGGGCATCTCAAGGGTCTTAAGTATCTTGCACACAGTGCCGTATGGGAAGAGATCCTCCTGCTGAGGGTCTTCTACCATAACGTCAATCTGCGGCACCGCACCTATATAGAAATTATTCTTTTCAGCATCGTGGATGAGCTTGATTGACTTCTCGCGGCCGATTGTGATCGGGAACACCGCTCCCGGGAAAAGGACGGCATTGCGAAGGGCGAGAACTGGCAGAACCTCAGGCAGTTCCGATTCGTCTATCTTGATATTCGGGTCACCTTGCATAACCGGGATAATGCTAACCTCGGCCCCTGCAGGCAATGTAAATTCGTTATCTTGTCTCATATTTTGTCAAAATGTCAGCAAAATGGACATAATTATCCGTGTGCTAATATAGACAATCTCTGTGCCACTGCCAAAAACTTCAAAAATTGATTTTGAAAATAGAAAACTTAAACTTATTTTTGCACTCCCAAAATGATTGAATATTAATTGCTAAAGATATTTTACAATGACAAAGGCAGAAATCGTCAATGAGGTTGCAAAAGCAACCGGTATTGAGAAAGTTACTGTTCAGACAGTTCTCGAGGCTTCTATGGAAAGCATCAAGGGTTCCATCGTAAAGGGCAACCCGGTATATCTTCGTGGTTTCGGCAGCTTCATCATCAAGCATCGCGCTCAGAAGGCCGCCCGCAACATCACCAAGAAGACCACTATGACAATCCCGGCACACGATATTCCGGCATTCAAGCCTTCCAAGACTTTTATCGCCGCCGTAAAGACCAATAAATAATCAACAAGCATATGCCAAACGGAAAGAAGCATAAAAGACATAAGATGTCTACACACAAGCGCAAGAAGCGCTTGCGTCTGAACAGACACAAGAAGAAGTAGTCGAAAAAGGCCTGACGGGAGATCCGGCGGGCTTTTTTTAAATTAAGTCATTCCAAAAAACAGATGGAAACCGAGAAGACAGAAAAAGATCTTGTGGTGGACGTGCAGTCCTCGGAGATTCGGATCGCGTTGCTTGAAAACCACCGCCTTATCGAATTCAACCGCGAGTCCAGCAAGGATCAGGGTTTTTCAGTCGGAGATGTGCTGCTCGGAAGAGTAAAGAAACTGCTCCCCGCTCTGAATGCCGCTTTTGTAGATATCGGTGACGACAAGGAAGCTTTCATTCACTACCTTGACCTGGGTCTCTATTTCAACGCGTTCGACACGTTCGTAAGGGAGACCAATCCCAACAGGGACCTGGCTTCGCTTTACTCAAATATGAAGCTTGGACCGATCCTTGCCAAGGAAGGCCGCATCGAAGACCACCTGAAAGTGGGACAGATGGTAATTGTACAGGTCGTGAAGGAGCCGATTTCTACCAAAGGATCCAGACTGACTGCTGAGATTTCTTTGGCAGGACGCAACATTGTACTGCTGCCTTTTGCAGAAAAGGTCAGCGTTTCACAGAAAATCTCCTCTCACGAGGAGAAAAGAAGGCTCGAGACACTCGTCCGCAGCATTCTCCCGCGCAACTACGGTGCAATTATCCGCACTGCAGCCGAAGGCAAAAACGCCGCCATTCTGGTGAATGAAGTCAAAGCCCTCATCGAGAAGTGGGAAAGCTCGTGGAAAAAGATTGCCAAAAGCAAGGGCGTGGGTCTGCTCTTTTCAGAGACCTCAAAGACCACCGCTATCATCCGTGACCTTCTGAACGAGACATTCAGCAATGTCTACGTGAATGAAGAGTCGGTCTATCAGGAGACACGACAGTATGTTTCCCAGATCTCCCCGGAACAGGAGAAGATCGTGAAGCTCTACGACGGCAAGGAACCCATCTTCGATCATTTCGAAGTCACGCGCCAGATCAAGAGTTCATTCGGAAAGATCGTGCCGATGAAGCAGGGCGCCTATCTGGTGATCGAGACGACAGAAGCCTTGAATGTGATTGATGTCAACAGCGGCATACGTGCCAAGACCACTGACCAGGAAGAGAATTGCTTCGAGGTCAACAAGCTTGCTGCAGAAGAAATTGCCCGGCAGCTCCGCCTCCGCGATATGGGAGGCATAGTCATAGTCGATTTCATCGATATGGACACCCAGGAGCACCGGAACGCACTCTTCAAGTATATGCAGGAACTTATGGCCAATGACAGGGCCAAGCACAACGTGCTCCCGCTGACCAAGTTCGGCCTTATGCAGCTGACAAGACAGCGCATCCGCCCGGTGACAGAGATCAACACTACAGAGAAATGTCCGCTTTGTCACGGCACAGGCAGAATAGCCTCGACCGCTGTCATTGACGAGGAGATCGAGCGCAAACTCTCCGACCTCGTGGACGCCGGACAGCAGAAGCTTACGCTTAAGGTCAGCCCGATACTGGGCGCCTATCTGACAAAAGGATTCAACTCCTATGTCAGAAAATGGAAACGCAAGTACAAATGCAAGCTGGATTTGTGCGAAGATGCCAATTTCAGCATCCTGCAAAATGAATTCTATGATGAAAAAGGAAAGGCCCTCTGACGAGAGCCTTTCTTTTTTTTATCTCCTGCTGTTGGCTATCGAGATGTAGTAGAGCAGTGTGGCGAGAGATCCGATGGCGGCTATCACATAGGTGAAGGCTGCCCACTTGAGAGCGTCTGCCGCCATAGGTTTGGTGTTGCCGTCAACAATCCCCGCGCTTTCCAGCCAGGCGACTGCGCGCTGGCTGGCGTTGATCTCGACCGGAAGGGTGATGAAGCTGAACAAGGTGGTCATCGCAAACAGGACGATGCCGAGATACAGCAGGGAAGGGGTGAACTGGATGAGAATGACACCCGCCAGCAGGACCCACTGCACGGTCTTGTTCGCAAAGTTGACGACAGGGACCAGTGCGGAGCGCAATTTCAAAGGCCCGTATCCCTTGGCGTGCTGGATGGCGTGCCCTGTCTCGTGGGCTGCGACTGCAATTGCAGCAATCGAAGGGGAACCATAGACGGCTTCACTCAGGTTGATGGTCATATCCTGAGGGTTGAAGTGGTCCGTGAGTTTGCCTGCGGTGCTCTGTACGGAGACATTGCTGATGCCGTTGCGCTCAAGCATAAGCCTGGCCACGTCGGCACCTGTCAAGCCGTGAGGGGATGGTACACCGGAGTATTTGTCGAACTTGCTTTGAAGAACTTGCTGGATGATGAATGAAAGCACCATCACAGCACCCATTATGATCCAGATTGACATATGCTATATTTTGATCAGTTCGTATTTGCGTGAGCCGATGCCTATCTTTTTCGCGTGCTCGAGGCAGGAGCGCCAGTTGATTGACGGGTTGTTGTTCTTGAAGTGGTCGTGATGGTCTACGAAGTCCGGTGCTGCCATATTGTCGCTAAGCTGGCTGTTAGGCAGCGGCGTGGCGGCCAGGCAGGCATCGACGCAGGCCCAGTCCAGCGCAAGCGGGTCGAACGATGCGAACATACCGATGTCGGGCAGGATCGGGGTGTCGTTTTCCTGATGGCAGTCGCAGCAAGGCGATACGTCCACAATCAGGGAAATGTGGAAGTTGGGACGTCCGTCTATGACCGCTTTTGTGTATTCTGCTATGCGGCAGCCCAGCAGGTCATTGGCAAGATAATCCTTGAAGCTGATAGCATCGAAGTTGCAGGCGCCTATGCAGCGGCCGCAGCCTGCACAATTCTCTGAAATGGTCATCTTGTGGCTGGCCTCGTCGTATACCAGGCCGCCGTTGGCACATTCCTTCTGACATTTGCGGCATCCGCGGCAAAGCTCGGGATCGATGCTGGCCTTGCCTCCGCAGTGCTGGTCCTTCTTGCCGGCACGGGAACCGCAGCCCATTCCGAGATTCTTGAGTGCACCTCCGAAACCGGCGTTCTCGTGGCCTTTGAAATGAGACAGGCTTATGATAACGTCGGCATCCATTACGGCGCGTCCGATAAGGGCCTCCTTGACATATTCACCGCCCGCGACAGGGACGGCGATGTCATCGGTGCCTTTGAGTCCGTCGGCGATGATGATAGGGCATCCGACGGTCAGGGGAGTGAATCCGTTCTGCCAGGCGCACTCCAGGTGCTCAAGGGCGTTCTTACGGAATCCGGGGTAAAGTGTGTTACAGTCTGTGAGGAACGGCTTTCCGCCGAGGCTCTTGACGACATCCACAACGGCACGGGCATAGTTAGGGCGCAGAAAACTGAGGTTTCCCAATTCGCCGAAATGCGTCTTTATGGCGACGAATTTGCCATCCATATCGATGTCGCCTATGCCAGCGGTTCTGATAAGTCTCTTGAACTTATCCGGCTGAGGCTCTCCGTACATAGGGGAGCGGAAATCAGCAAAATATACTTTTGATGTCATAATGAGCGAATATACAAAAAAGTTTTCTAATCCAGGGAATCCATAAGGTCGTCAAGGATGCGGCGATCCTTTTTCGTGGGCCTGCCACTGCCCCTGTCGCGCTGGAAGAGAATGGTTTCGCGAGGTGCGTGCATCTTAGCCATCTCGGATTCGGGGGTAAGGTTCTCGGCGTATTCCGGAACAAGTGCTGCGCCCATATGGTTCTCGCTCAGGGCAAGCACCTTGTATGTGAACAGAGCCGATCCTTTGCGCACTTCGATGACCTCGCCGACCTTGACGGCCTTGGACGGCTTGGCATTCACGCCCGCAATCTTGACCTTGTTGCCGTTGCAGGCTTCCGTGGCCTCGCTGCGTGTCTTGTAGACGCGGATGGCCCACAGATACTTGTCAATCCTGACGCTGTCCATATCCTAGAGATACATTGCGTGACGGACTGACTCCACTGTCTCCCTGTCCTTGATGAACTCCAGGATTTCAAGGGCAAAGGAAACGGCATGGCCGGCAGAGCGGCCTGTGATGATGCGTCCGCTGCGCACGGCCGGTTTCGGCGTGAATATCGCGCCCTTTTCGACAAGATGGTTCTCAAAGCCGTCGAAGCAGGTGAATTCGACTTCTTCGAGACCTTCCAGCTGGCTGAGGACGAGACCCGGGGCCGCACATATCGCAGCTACGGTGCCTCCTGCCGCATAGTGCTCCTTCATCGCTTTCACGAGCGGCTTGCAGGCGGCCAGGTTGCGTGACCCCGGCATTCCTCCGGGGAAGATCATCACGTCCCCGGCAGTGGTGCCTGCGTGTGAGATCTCCATTTCGGGGAGGTTGTTCTCGACACCCAGTGTGATGCCGTGGGAGGACTGTACGAACGGCTCGTCGGAAATGCCTATCAGATTCGTGCGGATGCCGCCCCTGATCAGGGCATCGTTTGTGCCCAGGGCCTCGATGTCTTCAAAGCCGTCGGCAAGAAAAATGTTTACTCCTTTCATAACGGGTTATCAGTAATGTGTTTCTGGTGGTCTAGTTTTCGTGGTGGCAATGGCAGTGGTCGTGCCCGCAGTCGTCGTCAAGATGTGCTGCGACACCAGGATTGATGTATGGATCCACGTCTTCGTGATGGACAGTGGTCTCAAGGATGATCGTTGAACGGTCGGCCGGAACAAGCAGGAAATCAGGGCACTCGGCAGGAACGAGCATGGTCTCGCCGGTCTTGATGGCGAAACTTGCGGTTTGTTCGAGAATCTGCAGCTGGACTGAAGCTTCACCGGCTATGCAGGTGTACAGGATAAATGATTCGAATTTCTCGCTGTAAATGTGAAGAGGGTCGGAAAGGAGAAGTTTCGTGACGTTGAACTGCGGAATCTCGATGAGCTTGTCCACGACCTCTTCTTCGTGATGGTGGTGGCCGCAGCAGCAGTGGCCGTGGTCATCGGATGTATATTTTCTGTAGTTGATGAAGTCAAGCGCATCGGTGATGGTGAGTGCGCTGTCGAATTCGACGTCAGATACGGCATCACCCCACCCGCAAAGGCAGAAGTCCATTGGCGAGGACTCTGAGATCTCGACTATCTTCATATCGCCGGAAGCGGCGTGAGGAGTGCCCGGGGCGATGTGCAGGAACTGGCCGGCGTGTACCGCGATGACATTCAGTATATCCTCGACGCTGTTGTCGGCACATTTCGCCAGCAGCTCGGAGGCATCGGTGTCCTTGCGGAAACCGAGCATCACGCGCGCATCCTTGCCCGCCTCGGTGATGTACCATATCTTCTCCTTGCCCAGGAAATCATAACGCTGTTGGGCAACTTCGTCATCAGGATGCACGCGCAGCGGCATACGCCCCTTGACCTCAAGCATCCTGACACAGACGGGGAACTGACGGCCGTAGTAGTCGAATACATTTTCTCCGACAACGCGGTCGACGTACATATCCATTATTTCTCCCAATGTATTGCTGGCAAGCCAACCCTCTCTTACAAGAGAGTCGCGGTAGCCTAGGTCGGCAACTCTGAAATCCTCCGAGCCCCAGTTGTATTCGTCCTTCAGCGGACAGAACTTTAGAGGGTACAAGTTTTTTTCTTCTTCCATTTATCTGAGTTTTGATACGCTGCAAAGCGAAATTACCAAGCCGATTGCGCCGACTCCGAGCGCAGTCCACAGTACGTCTGCGGCCTTCAGGACCACAGGATATGCCTGAACCAGAAAACCTGCCGGCATCTTGACTATGCCGAAACGCTGCTGGAGCAGCGCGACCACGACCCCGACCACGAGGCCTGCAACCAGGCCGGAGAGCGACACCAGCCATCCCTCCAGTATGAATGTTTTCCGGACAAGGCCGTCGGATGCGCCGAGGGCGCGCAGGGTGGCGATGTCTTCCTTCTTTTCGATGATAAGCATTGACATCGATCCGAAAATGTTGAATGCAACTATCACGACCACAAAGATCAGAATGAGGTAGATTGCGAATTTCTCATATTTCATCATCTTGTAGACCGCGGGGTGCTGATGATACCTGTCCTGTATGAGATATGTGTCGGGTATCTGCAGAGTTTCAGAGAATTTCTTCGCGCTGGTTCCGGGCTTGAGCCTGACTTCCAGGGAGCTGACCATATCGTCTTCCAGCCCGAAAAGCTGTCGGGCGAGACCGTATGATGACAGTATGAGTTCGGAGTCTATGTCGGCGCTGATGCTGAAAAGGCTGCCGGGCCATACCTTGACGGTGTTCAGCGATGCTGTGGGATTGATTGTGGAGATCTTTGCCCCACGTTTCGGATAATATAATTCCAGTGGTGAAACGAACCAGGTGTGGGAGCCGAGGCTTGCGGCCAGCGAAGATCCTATCGAGCACAGGGGCTCTTCTCCTCTGGCAAATCCCGGTTCGCCTTCGATGATGTGTTTCGTAAGAGAATGATTCTCTCCGAATGTGCCGTCCATCCCCTTCAGGACTGCGATGCCCTGTCTGCCGTCATAGCTGACGAAGACATTGTCCTGGACGGACAGACAGATTTCTTCTACACGCCCATCGTCGAACAGCGCATCCAGAGCGGTGTCGCCGGCATTGAAGAATCTGCCTTCCGCGGCAGAAATGCGGATGTCGGAATCGAGGTCGGAGAGGTTTTCCCCGACGATCCTGTCGAAGCCGTTGTAAACGGAAAGGATGAGAATCAGAGCTGCCGTCCCTATGGCCATACCTATGGAACTGATCGCTGAAATGACGTTTATTACGTTATGGGATTTCTTTGCGAACAGGTAGCGGCCGGCAATATGAAGCGGCAGGTTCATTATTTCTTCAGGAGCTCGTCGATATGCTCGGCGTAGTCGAGAGTGGTGTCAAGGAAAAAGGTGAGTTCTGGCACAATACGCAGCTGTGAGGCCACCTTGCGGCCGAGCTCTCCGCGGATTTCTCCCATCTTTTCGTTCAGGATGCCCATTGCGGACTCTGCCTTGCTTGAAGGGAAAATGCTGACGAAGACCTTGGCTATTCCGAGGTCCGGGCTGATTCTGACTTCGCTGACAGTTACCATTGCGCCTCCGAACACGCCCATTCCCTTGCTGCGGATGATCTCAGCAAGGTCACGCTGCAGTTCGCGCGCCACTTTCAGCTGTCTTGTGCTTGCAGGCTTGTCCATTATTTCACTATGATAAGATAATAATCTTTCTTGCCCTTCTGTGCGAGGATGTATTTGTCGTCGACGATATCGGTGGCTGAAAGCTGGTAGTTGATGTCGGTGACTTTCTCCTTGTTGAGGCTGAAGCCGTTGCCCTGGATCATCTTGCGGGCCTCTCCCTTTGAAGGGAAGACGGATGTTTCAACTGCGAGTACATCAAGCAGGGCTGCAGGGAGTTTGGAACGTTCGATTTCGAAAGTCGGGACACCGTCAAAGACGGCGAGGAAGGTCTTCTCGTCCAGGCTGCGGAGGTCGTCTGCGGTTGCCTTGCCGAAAAGCATCTGCGATGCCTTGACAGCGTTCTCATACTCTTTCTCGCCGTGAACCATAATGGTGACTTCCTTGGCGAGCAGTTTCTGGAGGCCGCGTGCCTCCGGGCACTGCCGGTGCTCTGCGATGGCGCTTTCGATGGCTTCGCGGTCGAGCATCGTGAAAATCTTGATGTATTTCTCGGCATCGGCATCGGAAACATTGAGCCAGAACTGGTAGAACTGGTATGGAGAGGTGCGTTCCGCATCTAGCCAGATGTTGCCCTTTTCGGTTTTGCCGAACTTGCCGCCGTCGGCTTTCGTGATGAGCGGGCAGGTGAGGGCATACGCTTCGGCGCCGAGGGTGCGGCGTATGAGTTCCGTGCCGGTGGTGATGTTGCCCCACTGGTCTGCTCCGCCGAGCTGGAGCCTGACGTTCTTTTGCTCGAAGAGGTAAAGGAAGTCGTATCCCTGAAGGAGCTGGTAGGTGAATTCGGTGAAGGACATTCCTTCGGAGGAATCGCGGCTGAGGCGCTTCTTGACCGAGTCCTTGCTCATCATATAGTTGACCGTGATCAGCTTGCCGATATCTCGGGTGAAGTTGATGAACGTGTAGTCCTTCATCCAGTCGTAGTTGTTCACGAGTTCTGCGCGGTTGGGGGCATCGGACTCGAAGTCGAGGAACCTGCCGAGCTGCGCCTTGATGCAGGCAACGTTGTGGGCGAGAGTCTCCTCGTCGAGAAGATTGCGCTCCTGACTTTTCATCGAAGGGTCGCCGATCATACCTGTGGCACCGCCCACGAGGGCGAACGGCTTGTTGCCGCACGCCTGGAAGTGCTTGAGGATCATTATGCTGACGAGGTGGCCGATATGGAGGCTGTCGCCCGTAGGGTCAATGCCTACATATGCCGACATAGGTCCCTTCTTCAATTCTTCCTCCGTGCCCGGGGTGATGTCGTGGATCATTCCGCGCCATTTGAGCTCTTCTACGAAATTCTTCATCTTCTTGTCGATTTGTCATTCTTAATATACCGCAAATTTACTAAATTTGTGCCTCAATCGAAATACCAAAACACCTATTTATATGAGAAAGAAAATTGTTGCTGGAAACTGGAAGATGAACACTACAGTTCCTGAGGGCATCGAGCTCGCAAAGGCAGTCGTTGCAAAGTCAGCCGAGGTCCCTGCTGATGTCAAACTTATCATCGCTACTCCTTTCACCCACCTCTATCCTGTGGCAGAGGTCGTAAAGGGCACCCCTGTGGCTCTTTCGGCAGAAAACTGCGCAGACAAGGAGAAGGGCGCATTCACCGGTGAGGTTGCAGCCGATATGCTTGCATCCGTAGGTTGCGAATACACGATCCTTGGCCATTCAGAGCGCCGTCAGTACTATGGCGAGACCGATGAGAAACTTGTCGAGAAGACAAAGCTCGCTCTCGCAAACGGTCTCAAGGTCATTCTCTGCGTAGGCGAGAACCTCGAAGAGCGTGAGGCAGGCAAGCATTTCGACGTATGCGGATCACAGATCAAGAACGTCCTCTATAACTTCACCGCAGAAGAAATGAAGGATATCGTCATTGCATATGAGCCGGTATGGGCTATCGGCACTGGCAAGACCGCTACCTCCGAGCAGGCAGAAGAAATCCACGCTTTCATCCGCAAGGTCGTTGCTGACAAGTTCGGTGCACAGGTGGCTGAAGACACCACCATCCTCTATGGCGGAAGCTGCAAGCCTTCAAATGCCAAGGAACTCTTCGCCCAGAAGGATATTGACGGTGGTCTGATCGGTGGCGCAGCCCTCAAGGCCGACGATTTCATCGCTATCGCCCTCTCATACTAATTGAAGAAGCGGACGACCACTCCAAGTTTGTTCTGGCCGTTCCAAAGCCATATTTTATCACCCTCAAGCCGCACGGTTTCGAGGGTGATACTGTTTTTGGAGGATATCCTCGACCCTGTAGTCCAGCTTATGTTGCCTGTGACGCTCTGACCTACTTCAGTCGGGATGGCGCTAAGGGTTGTCTCATAGTATTCGGACATCGTGTCGGTACCTGCCCTGAATGTACGCGTGTCGCGGCTGCAGAAGAGCTGGCAGGCGGCAGGGGAGTAGTTGAAGCATACCGATCCATTGACCTGCAGCATCATATCGTCTGACAGAGAGAACGCCTCGTAAGGCGTCGCGGGCTTACAGGCGGAAGAAAGCAGGATAGCTGCAAGAATTGATGTCAACAGTGCGAACTTTTTCATTTGACGTGGATTTCTTTCATCAATGATTCCCGTGTGCCGTCGGTATGCGTGATTTCGGCCTTGAGATTCATATCGTGCGAGATTGTCAGGTATCCGTCGGCATCCGGCGTTATGCGCGAACGGCCGTCATACCAGACGATGGAACTGACGTTCCTTGCGTTGATGATGCGGAGCGGGAAGCGTGTCCCGCGGATGAAACTCCCGTCAGCGCTGCGTTCAGAGCCGGTCAGACAGATGTATGGCTTAGCATTGTCGCGGACGGACTTGGTCGTGACGGTCTGCGTTGCAAAATAACCTGTCACTACATCCGTGAATGTGAAAACATACGTGCTGTGGGGTTCAAGCCCTTCAATCGTTATGAAGCCGTCGCTTGTGATGACAGATTCTTGCACTTCTCCATCCGGACTCCAGCTGACCGATGTGCCGGACCCCTTGAGCGAGCCGTCCTTTGTCCATCTGAACATTACGGCATCCTGGAATACGACGGGGCTTTCGATGGTAAACGGCCTGATGACGCTGAAGGAGACGGCCCCGTTGTCCAGGGCCCTAATGCCGGAAATGGCGAACGGGGCCTCCTTCCCTGACCAGTCGATGAAGGCGGGATCAGTGTTGGATGCGAAGCAGGTCCTTCCGGACTGGGGAAAAAAAACCTGTGATATGCTTTCGGCTTCAGGGATGCATTGTACTACGTATGCGTTCTGGTGTTCAGGCTTGCAGTTGACTTTGTTTTCGTTCCAGAACCGTATCTGTTTGTCGGATCTGTCTATGTGATAGATAACCAGGCCTTTCCCGCCGATGAAGGCATCGTGGCCGCTGTTGTCACGGGCCTCGAAGAGGAAGTATTCGCCATCGTTGCTTGTCGTGGCTTTGAGGTATTTGCGACTTTTGCCGACCGGTTCCAGCAGATATTCGCCGGGAGCCATCTCGACAGGGTCCTCCAAGCCCAGCAGTTCGAGGTCAAGTGCGTTGAAATACGGGGGTGTGCGTCCTTCGTCATTCCTGTTGCCTTCATCCATCAGGGATAGTTTTCCCCACATCGCCCGGGACAGGCCGCCGCTCTTCCCGTCGGTATCATAATAATCCGGGAGCCCCAGCAGGTGACAGAATTCGTGACAGAGATTACCGATTCCGGTGAGTCTTGCACCTTCGCCGGCATTTGACCATAATTCGTTGATGGTGATGTATCCGTCAACCTTTACGCCGTCTGCCTGAAAGACGGAACGGTGGTTTTTCAGTTTGTCCTGTTGCGGCCAGATATTGTCTTCAGCTGTCCCGTCGGCCTCGCTCAGACCGGCGGTGAGGATAATCACGGCATCGACATAGCCGTCGTTGTCGTTGTCATACTCGGAAAAGTCTATGGTGCCTCCGGCCTGCCTGCACGCCTCGATTACGCCCTCGTACAGCATTTTGTCGTGTGCGTCCGTCGTGTTCTTTCCGTAGTAGGACAGATTGTGTGAGAGGGTGGCCACGGGTGCAAGATCGAATTCGAAGGACCGGACGTCACCGAACTGCCCGTTGAAATAATCCGCACTGCTGTCGAGCATCGCCTTGATCTCTGTCCGGCTGGAAGTGAACTGGCAATCCTGGAATTGTGCCGGGATTGCAATCACTTTGAATGTGGCTAGGATAAATGCTAAACAGAGGTTCACGCGGGTCAGGATTAATAGTGTGAATATAGCATTAAATCGTGAAAAAGCAAAGGGCCGGCAACCTCGCGGCTCGCCGACCCCTTAACGTGTACTAAAACCTAAACCTACATCATAGATGCAAGCGCTTCAGTTAACGTTGCATATTTGCTGAAAAAAACAAATATTATTTCTTTGCAGCCTCTACAGAAGCTTTACGGAACTCTTTGAGGTCTTTCATAAGATCAAGAGCAGCTTTGCGTGCGCGAGCGCCGGCAGCCTTGTTACCCTTAACGACCTGAGCCTCGGCGTTTGCCTTGAAGGCTTCGATGTTGGCGTTGATTTTTTCTACAAGTGCTTTCATGTGATTTAAATATTTAAAGGTTTAAATGTAAAATGGATTCTTCTGTCACAGGTACCAACGCAAGTTAGAAAAAGAATTTGTCAAATACAACTAAATATTTGATTTTTCTTCGCTTCTGGTACGTACATTCAACAAATTCATTGATTTTTCAATCCCGCAGAATGCCCAGGTATTGATGCCTTCGACTATTTTGTCGCTAAGTGCCCTGAGCGTTTCTTTTTGGGCATCTGACAGCTGTCCAAGCACGAAATCCACTTGCCCGCCGGCTTCGAAATCGTGGCCTACGCCTATTCTGAGTCGGGCAAAGTTCTGAGTATCAAGTAGTTTCTCGATATTCCCCAATCCGTTATGGCCTCCGTTGCTGCCGCTTTTGCGAAGCCGCATCGTTCCGAAAGGAAGATTGAGGTCATCACAGATGATCAATATGTTTTCAAGAGGGATGTCGAGTCTCTGCATCCAGTACCTTACCGCGTTGCCGCTCAAATTCATATATGTGGATGGCTTGAGCAGATGGAACTCCCGTCCCTTGTTCTTGACCAGAGTCACGTCGCCGTATCGTTCGGTAGTGAAAACGATATTGGATGCCTGAGCCCAGGCATCCAATATGATGAATCCGACGTTATGCCTGGTGCCGGCGTACTCTGAGCCTATGTTGCCCAGTCCGACTACCAGATAACTCTTCTCAGACACGGCTGATCGTATTACTCGGCGCTTTCGCCTGCGGCGAGTGCGTCAGCGGATACATTGCGGGTTGTCTTGACACCGCAGATGATCATATCCTTGTCAGAAGCGACGGTGAGTTTGTCGAGCTTGATGTCGCCAGCCTTGATCCTCTTGTCGAGGCCGAGTTTGGTGATGTCAATGCTGACCTCGTCGAGGAGGTCGCTCATAAGGCCGCTGATGCGGATGGCGCGTGCGTTCTGATAGAACTTACCACCCTGCTGAACGCCGATTGCGTGACCGCTGATGACGATAGGAACTTCGATGCTGATAGGTTTCTTCTCGTCAACTGCGAGGAAGTCGACGTGGAGGCATTCATCAGTTACAGGATGCCACTGAAGTTCGTGAAGAATAGCTGTGTAGCTCTTGCCGTCAAGGTTGAGGTCTACGATAAAAGACTTCGGAGTGTTGGTGAGAAGGCTGAGTTCCTTCGCGTTGACTGTGAAGAGAACATTCTCGATACCGTTGCCATAGAGGTTGCAAGGAACGAGTCCTTCTCTGCGGAAAGCCTTGATGACGGCTTTGTTGCCGACCTGACGGGTCTGGCCTTTCAATTCGAAATGCTGCATTGTTTTGTTTTTTAAAATGTGTTACTCATCCTGAAACGGGTTCAGGACCCATTGCACCAAAGCCCTGACGGGTTTTATAATGCGGGCGCAAATATAGGAATATTTATTTATTATTCAACGCCTTACTCGACCAATTGCGTGAGCTTGTTGAAATCCAGCGTCTTGTAGTAATCGCTGGCCCTTTCGAAAAACGGATCTTTTGACGGCAGATACATACTCAGACCGCAGCAGTTCTGAAGACGGAGAGAGCTTTGGGTGAAGACATCGGTGTGCGCCTCATAGATGACGGCGCTTTTGATTCTGTCCGACAACAGTGTAAGCTCCTCCGAACTTGCGTTGACGTGATGGAAGATGTCTTCAAGGTCATAGAAATACTTGTATTCGGAGGAACACCAGTATTTCTGTATTGTGGCCCTTTTGCCTTCTTCGCTTATTTTATAGAGATTCCCGCGGTATTTGTCGGTCAATGTCTTTATTTCGGAGGCGAGGGCGTCCAGCTTGTTGCAGGCGACAAGGGCGATGGTTCCGCCCATCGCGCTGACGTTGAGATAGTCGTCGCAGACACCCTTGAGATCCGGACCGTCGGGGGCGAACACCCTTTTCGTGAGATTTACGTAATCGAAGCCGGTGTCGGGGATTTCTGTGGCGGATCCGATGAAATACGCGCAATTGTACCTCAACTGGTATGCCACTTCGACGGCCCCCATATAGCAGGCGTCGAAAATGATATAGCTGAGCCGCATCGGGATGGCCGTCTGGAAATCGAGGATATCCATCTCGTCCTTGTTGGAAGCGCTGCCGTTAAAGCGCATCCCTACGGAATTGTGTTTGGGCTGAGCCTGAGGTGGCAGCCAGCCGGAACCGTGGGATGAGTACAGTAGGCCGTATTGCTCTGATGGGCAAAGAGTCTTGATGTCCATCAGTACGCGGCTCATATTCTTGGGCAGTATTTCATTGAATGTGCGGTCGTACCGCTGTACGGTGTCCAGCTTGACGGTTCCGCCTTCCTTGTACATCCTGATAAGTACCGGGTCGGTGTTGGTCTCATAGTCTCCGACGGTGCTGTATCGCCGGTTGTCACCACTGCCATAAGGCCCGTTGTACGGGGCGCTGTGAGAGAAGATGACGACGGCGTTCCGGCTGTATTTGTCGGGGACTTCGCCCCGGCTGAGCTCGAATTCGATGTCGGTGGCAAGAGGCCCGGCCAGGTTGTTATATGCGGCAGAATAGATTATCAGGACGTTCTTGTAGGAACTCGGAAACGGCATAGGTTCCTTCCTGCAGCCGATCAGGGCTGCCAGGCAGAATAGCAGTGCCAATAATGTCGTGGTCCGTTTCATCTGTACAAAGATAGCAATATTCTTGTATATTTGCCGAGTGAAGCGTTTTGCATATTATCTTAAGATGGAGAGGCAGATGTCTCCGAACACGGTGGCCGCATATTGCGCTGACGTATCCGATTTCCTTGCCGTATGCGGCAAGCCCGGCGAATCTGCCGACACTGCGGATATCGAAGACTATGTAGCCCTGCGCTCCAAGGACCTTTCCAAGAGGTCGCAGGCACGGCTTCTCAGTTCACTCCGCTCATATTTCGACTGGCTGATCCTGGAAGGGGACCGTAGGGACAATCCGTGCGACAGGGTGGACACGCCGAAGCTTGGCCGCTATCTGCCGGCGGTGCTGTCGGTCGAGGAGGTGTCTGCCATAATGGAATCCGTTGACCTGCGCAGCTGGCAGGGCGTGCGCGACAGGGCGATCCTGGAGGTGCTGTACGGCTGCGGCCTCCGGGTTTCCGAGGTATGCGGGCTGCTGGTTTCGCAAGTATATATCCAAGAAGGTTTCGTCAGGGTCATAGGAAAGGGCAACAAGGAACGTCTTGTCCCCCTTGGGGAGATGGCCGCCGATTCATTCTCGGCCTGGCTTGAAGTGCGCCCCGCGCCGTCTTCACCGGAGTTCAGCGACGTCGCATTCCTCAACAGGTTCGGAGCGCCTCTCAGCCGTGTCTCCGTGTTCAATATGATAAAGAAGCAGAGCCTTCTGGCCGGTGTTCGGAAGGAAATCTCCCCGCACACGTTCCGTCATTCTTTCGCCACCCATCTGATTGAGAACGGGGCGGATCTGCGTGTGGTGCAGGAGATGCTCGGGCACGAGTCTGTCCTGACTACGGAAATATATACGCACATAGGCAGCCATACCTGGCAGGCGGCTGTTCTCGAGCATCATCCCCGTAAGTAGGGAGGTTATTTTCCCCACGCCTCTTCGATATCCATATCAATGCGGTTGCGAAGCTTGCGGAGGGAATCGAACTTCTGGGTCGGGCGAATGTATTTCAAGAAGATAAGGTTCATATCCTTGTCATAGATATCCTCCTTGAAATCGATGATGATGGTCTCTATGGAAATCTCCGGCGAGTCGTCGACGGTAGGGCGGTTGCCGACGTTCGTGATGCCGTGGTATTCGCGTCCGTCGACGAACACACGTGTAGCCCAGACGCCTGACTTCGGCATCGAGCTGCCGTCATACGGTTCAAGATTGGCGGTAGGCATATCGAACAGGCGGCCGTTGCCCCTGCCGTGCACAACTACCCCGGAAATGCGTTTTTCGGCATTGTTGCGGCCGAACTGATACACAACGCAACCGACTGCATATACGCAAAGCGTGAATATCCACATCTGGCCCGGTCCCCGTATGACATCGGGGATGAAACATACCCAGAGGACAGCGATGGCTAAGATTGGGAGGGCCAGCTTTTTCTCCTTGGCGAATATGAGCGAGAGGCAGCTGATGGTCATCGTGATGATGTTCAACACGGCCCCAAGCGTTATCATAAGTTCGGTCTGTCGCGGAAGGTGGCAGAGAATCGCGGCGATTACAGCCATCGTGACAATTGACACCCACGGTTCGTTGCCTTTGTTCTCACGCAGGAACATCCTTGGGAACAGCCCCTCTGCAGACATCATCTGCAATGCCCGCGCATTGATTCTCAGCAGGGCGAGAATTGTGGTGAAAAGCGCAAGCGCACCGCAAAGCGACACGATCTTGATGAGCCACGGGAAGTTCGAGAGCCCGCCGTGGGTGATGGTCGCGAAGACGGGTATATAGATTATGTCATCATTGGAACGCAACGTATGGAGCGGCAGTGTTCCGATGATTGCCGTGACAAGCAGGATGTATATGCCTGCGACAGCCAGAAGGCCGAGGAACAGGGCCCTGTTCATATTTTTCTTGGGATTCCTGACTTCGGAGGCGAGGAAGGCGACCACGACGCTTCCACCATATGCCACCATCGCCAGAGGCACTGCGCTTATGAATCCCGTCGGACCTTTGGAGCCCTTTGTGAAGAAGTCCTTGAAATTGTCAGCGTCGAATCCATCTCCCATAAATGCCGTGATGCTGTAGAATGCGATGAAGGCAATCATACAGAATATCATCGAATCCTGAATAGTATTGGAAAGCGACGGCTTGAGCAGGAGTATCACTACGGCAATGGCCAGTGACAGCAGGGGAACTGTGCCGAGCAGTGTGAGATGGGGGAACCCCGCAAGCAGATAGCGCCCCAGGAATATCGCTGAAAAGGCTATTGCAATGAGGTTGGAGATGATGTACCCCCAAGCGCTCAGATACCCTATGAAACGCCCGCCGCGTCCTCCGATCGCCCTGCGTGGAAATACGTAGACACCTCCGGAACGCGGATATTGTAGTGCGAGCTTGGTGATGATGAACCCGTAGAGCCCATAGACCGCAGCCGACAGAAGCCAGCTCAAAATGGCTGCGGGCCCTGCCTGTTCTATAGTGATGCCTGAAATTGAAAAAATAGCGCTTCCGACGCAAGCTCCTATGATGAGCAGCACGCAGGAACCTGTGCTCAAGCTTTCATTAGAAAGATTTGCCATGCGAAAGTACTTCGGTCATTGCTTTGTTGAAACATTCACGGCAGAGAGGTTCGTAAGTGTCCTTCTCGCCGAGGACGACGAGTTCCTTGCTCTTGGACAGACGGTGCGAGTGGTTCGCGAGGTTGCCGCACTTCACGCAGATGGCGTGGACTTTCTGGACATCCTCGGCTACGGCCATAAGGAGAGGCATTGGGCCGAATGGCTTTCCGAGGTAGTCGGTGTCGAGCCCGGCGGCAATCACGCGTATGCCGCGGTTCGCGAGCTGCTGGCAGGCCTCGACGAGGGTGTAGTCGAAGAACTGGGCCTCATCGATGCCCACAACTTCGATTTCCGGGCCCACGCTGAGCATTTCCATAGGGACCTTGATAGGGGTGGATGTGATTTTGTGCAGGTCGTGCGAAACCACTTCCATATCGGAATACCTTGTGTCTATCTGGGGTTTGAATATGGCTATTTTCTGATTTGCGAACTGTGCGCGGCGGAGTCTGCGGATGAGCTCCTCTGTCTTGCCGGAGAACATTGAGCCGCATACTACTTCGATGCAGCCTTTTTTATGATTTTCTGAAAACATTGTGTAGATTTGTGGTTGGAGTATGCAAAGAAAAGGAATTTTATTCATAGTTCCAACCCCGGTGGGCAACCTTGAAGATATGACTTTCAGGGCTGTGAGGGTGTTGCGCGAAGCCGATCTGATTCTGGCTGAGGACACCCGCACGACCGGTGTGCTTCTGCAGCACTTCGAGATAAAGGGGAAACTTCTTTCCCATCACAAATTCAATGAACACCAGACTGCCGGAATGATACGCGACAGGATACTGGCCGGCGAGAGCGTTGCGCTTGTAAGCGACGCCGGCACGCCCGGCATTTCGGATCCCGGATTCTTTCTTGCGCGTACCTGCGCGGCTGAGGGGATCGAAGTCCAGACCCTACCGGGCGCAACGGCCTGCATCCCCGCCATCGTGTCTTCCGGTCTTCCGTGCGACCGCTTCTGTTTCGAAGGCTTCCTGCCTCAGAAGAAGGGACGTCAGACCATCCTGTCTGAACTGGCTTCGGAGCAGCGCACGATGGTGTTCTATGAGTCGCCGAGGCGTCTTGTCAAGACGCTGGAGCAGATGGCCGCGGTATTCGGTCCGCAGCGTGAGTGTTCGGTCGCACGCGAGATTTCAAAAGTGCACGAGGAACATTGCAGGGGTACGCTGGCCGAGGTCCTTGAGCATTTCCGGGAGGTTGAGCCGAAGGGTGAGATAGTGCTGGTAGTCGCCGGGGCACCTGCTGAGGCTCACCACGAACATAAGAACAAATACAAGGAGGAGATAGATTGTGGCGAAGACAGATCAGAAGAATAGCTCCGCAGTTTTCAAGGTCGGAGCGATAGCACTCACTTTTTTGATTCTTGGCTTTCAGGTGGCATTGTTTGTCCATCGGACAGCCGTGCTGCGCATAGAGGCGAACCGGGATGCTCCGGATACGGTTTATGTGTATGTCGAGAGGCCGGTGGAAAAGGTTCCCGATTCCGGAGATGCGGTTGCCGATGCATCGGCAGGGGATACCGTGGTGGCCGTCGTGCATCACGATGCCGCGCACTCTGAAATTGTGAAGGAGGTCCGGCGTGAGCGCAGGAAAGTCGAGAATTTCCGCTTCGACCCGAATACGGCCGGAGTGGCAGACTTTCAGCGTCTGGGCTTCAGCGAGAAACAGGCTCAGGCCATCGTGAATTACCGTCTGAAGGGCGGACGCTTCCGCAGGAAGTCCGATTTCGCGAAGTCATTTGTAGTCGCGGATTCGGTGTTCGCGCGTCTTGAACCTTATATCGACATCCCGCTGGTTGACATCAATTCAGCCGATTCCGCAGCATTTGACGCCTTGCCTGGAATCGGTCCGTATTTCGCTTCGCAGATGGTGGATTATCGTACGAAAATCGGCGGGTACACGTCTGTGGAGCAGCTTATGGATATTCCGAGGTTTGACGAAGAAAGGCTGGAGGGGATACGGGACCTGATAGAGGTGCGCTGATACCGGCAGTCGCGTCAGCCAGGCTTGCCGGTAGTATTCTGATGGATTCCCCCTTCTCCTACCATCAGATCCGCCACAGCAAGGCCTTTTTCGTTGATGCCGTCCAAAGCCACGAATAGGACAGATAGTGCCAGATATTGATTGGCAAAGCCCTCTGCCCTCCGGTGTATTCACTGCAAGGGTGGGGCATCCGTAATCCTGTTCCTGAGGGTCGATCTCGGGTACTCTGGAAAAGCCGTTCGACAGGAATCGGGTGATGTATGCACCAAAGAAACTTTTTCATGGCATAATCATTGAAAATCAGCGCGTATTCATAACGGAACTTGTGCCGTTGGCACGATAGTGTGGCGCATACAGGGATTCTATCACAGGGACAGGAGACTGGAACGTGCCCGCCTGGGTGACGAAGTATTCCTCTTCCAGCGTCGTGTTCTCTTCCGGATAACTGTCGAACCAGAATTCCGTGCGGTCCTTCAGGACGCTGCGGTAGCCTTGCGGACGGAATGTCAGCCAACCGGGGATGTTGATTGGGGAGAGATGCCAGCCTATGCGTCCGGACAGTTGCTGGGCCGGGCGGAGAGCGCTGCTGCGCGGGGCGGTGATCCGGACGAAACTGCGGTTTTCCTCGTTCCAGATCTTGAACTTCGCAACTATCTTGTCGCCTACCTTCAACTGTTCGCCATCCTTGATCTCCTCACCGTTGCGGTAGAACCTGCGTTCGAGCCTGAACCCGTTCCCGGAAGCCTTGATTTCCTCAAACGGAAGGATGGTGGTGGCGCTGAGAATGATGACCTTGGTCTGAAGGACCTCTTGGGATCCGCGCAGTACGGAGGCGATGGCCTCGATGCAGGCGGGATCGTCATTCCATTTCTGAGTTTCCTTCTGGACCATCATCCACAGCCGGAGGTCATCGGCCAGCTTGCCATATCCGCTTTCGTCGAACAGGTCGCAAAGCATTGAATGGGCATAGAGCTCGCCTTCAAGCAGGCCGCGCCAAGGCATTACGGCGTTAGGGTAGTATTGCCCGCCGCTCCTGTGAGGCTCTGCGTATTCCAACAGGGATTCGATGTCTGCCTGAAGTGATTTCTGGATCTTTCTGCCCGAGCTGATGCCGAGGGCATCTGCAAGTTCCTTCCCGGCCGGGTCGTAGACGAGGTTGCGAAGAGTCTTGAGCCTGCGTGCCTTGGCCAGAATCTGTCCGTTCAGGCCGCGCTTCCTTGCAGGGGTGAGATATTCCCGGTTGCTTTTCTTGAATGACTGCCGGGCACGGAATCCGATTCCGCCGGTGTCAAGGCCGATGGCAGGATAGAGTGAGCGCAGATACAGATATTGGGCCTGGCTGAAACTGCCGCACCAGAAAGGCCTCTTGCTGTTGCCGAGATACTCTTTGTCAAGGTATTTCACAGCAGCCTCGACATCGATGAGTTCCTGCATATCACTCATAGCCGCAAAGCGTTCCATTACCACGAGGGTCAGAATCGGGGAGGAATCCATTCCTTCGAACCATCCGAATCCGCCGTCTCTGTTCTGACATTTCCTTATTTTGTCAGCTGCGTCGGTCGTGATATCGGCAGAAGGGTCAATGGACCTGATGAGGCAGTTGGAATAGAGTGCTTCGGTGAGGCTTATACAGTTGTTGCCATCGTATTCCACGAAGGCGGGCAGTGCCTCCCGGACCATATCTATGATGCTTGTTTCCCTGAGGGCGGCATTGTTCCCGGAGGCATTCACGAACCGGCTGCGGAGGCCTGCGATCAGTGCTTCGCGGTCCTGGCCGGAGAGGAGGATGGACGAGTGCGCCTCAGTGAGCTCCTGAAGCGCCTTTTTGACAGGTACGGCTACAAACACCCCATCGGATCCATAGTCGCCGCCGGCGGTGAAGACGATCTTGATTCCAAGCTCGCTGATGTCCGGAATGTCGAGGGCGAATTCAGCGTCATAATTGCCATTGGCAGGAATGCTGACGGATCTTGACCCGTTGCCGACAACCCCGGAATCCATAGTGCCGCCGTCGAGGAAAGAGACAGCGAGGCTGCCGCCGACGGCGGTATCCAGGCTGTTGGCCAGGCTGACGCGAAGGAAATATCTGTCGCCGGTGTAGAGGACCTGAGGCTCCACTACGGCAATCTTCACCGGAATGGTGACGACCATTTCCCTGCGAAGCGAGGCGTTGTGCATATCCATACGGTGGGCGAACAGCTGGACATAATATGTGGAAAGCTTGTCGGCATTGGTGAACCTGAATGAAATGTTGCCGTCCTTGTCCGACCTCAGGAAAGGTTCCCAGGCAATCGTGTTCGCGAAATTCTCGCGGATATAACCTTCCGGTGCGGCGCCTTCCCCGGCTGCCGGCGACTCTGCAGATTCTTCTTCGACTGCCATACTGTCGGACATTACGACACTTTCTCTGGCCACAGCATTGACTCCAAGCGCTTTTGCCATCCTTCCGGTAGCGGCGGACTTGCTGCCGAATCCGATCGGCAGGTCATCATAATAACCTATGCCGTTGTTGCAGCCGCACACGGTTTCATAATCGGCCGATGGCGCCGGATATCTGCGGGCATACAGCGTATTCCAAACGTTGGCCGCCATCGTTTCGGTACTCTTGTCGAAGATGGTTGCGGCACATTCGACGCCTGCGGCGGTCTTGATGTTGAACGTATATGTCGCACCGGGCTTTGTGGTGTCGAGGAAGCGGCTGAATGACAATGGCAACTCAAGTTTGTTGACCTTCCTGTAGACGGTTCTGTCATATTCATGGGAATCGCCGTTCAGGAAGTAGAAGATTTTGAGAAGCACCACGTCAGGATAGTCTTCCTTGTAATCGAATGCCACTGTCTTGAGATTGTTCTTGCCGTTGAGGGTGACCATCCTCTTCTGAAGGAGGACGTCACCGGAGCCGTACAGTTCCGCGACGGCCCATACCGGAGCTCCGCAATGGCCGAGCTGGATGCCTATCTCATCGGCTGTATCCTTGAAGAAATCGGTTACGTTGTCGCCGAGCACGTTGTCGCTGTCCTTGACTTTCAGAATGTTGAAATCACGTTCCTGCCGGTATTCCTTACCGTCCTTTCCCTTGGCGGCGGCTGTGGTCCTGATGACGTACAGGCCTGACTCCTTGCCCTGGAGGTCGATGTTTTTCACCTCTCCGCTCCTTGCGCTGCCCTTTGCCACCACGTTGCCGTTGCGCAGCACTTCGTAGGTGATTTTCAGGCTGGAGTGCCTGAGGGAAACCTTTGCCGGCCATTCTTTCAGCTCAAAGAGCACTTCAGCCGCGTCATCGGACAGTATGCAGGCCCCGGCAGCGGTTCTGCCCGGACCGGTAACCGCCCTGCCGGCGGACTGATTCTTCAGTGTCACGTTGACAGGGAGAACCCGCAGGGAGAATGCCGTAGTGGAGAATTCCCGGGTCTCACCCGTGGCGTCCGTAATCCTGACGCTGATGTTATAGTGGCAGAAGTCGTAGTCGCAGGCGGTGAATTTTATGCTGAATGTCCCGTCGCTGGCGAGGATAAGTTCGCCAGAGGAGTATCTGTCGCCGAATCTTTCGACGCTGAACTCTGCTCTTGCAGAAGAGACGGGATGGCCCGAATAGCTCTGTACCCGGCCGGTAACGCAGATCTCGTCGCCGGGAAGATAGAACTGCTCGTCCGGAGTCCACGTCAGATCGAAGGTTGGCAGCACGAAGTCATCGACGCGTACCCTCCTGGAAGCGACGGTGGTATTTTTCTCGTTCTTGATTGCCAGGGTGTACATACCGTTCCTGGCACCTCGCCTGAGAACGAAATCGCCGGATGCGGAGCCGAATTCATTCGTAGTCAGTTCGCTTGTGCCGATGACGTTGTTCTCTGCGTCAGTCAGGACTGCGGTCAGATGCCTGCCCTCCATTATCTTGAGGTCATACAGTCCCTTGTAGAGAATGACCTTGTAGTGAAGGGTTTCGTCGGGATTGTAGGATCCGCGGTCGGTCAGCAGAATTGCATCCTGCCTTTCGGATTCATCCCCCCTCCAGTTGTCACGATGGTAGATTTGCTCTGTCTGTGACTTGCGGGCCAGGTCGTCGGTCACGGCGCCGGCGAAGATCTCGTCTCCCCAGTTTCCTTCCCTGATCCTTTCCTGGAAAGCTTCAGGGAGATAGGAGAATCCGTCGATGCGGAAGTCCCTGACGCTCACAACGGCTTTCCCTTCGTCGTCAACAAGGGTGAGGTCGGCTTTCTCCACAGGCCGTCCGCTCAGATAATCGGCCACATAGACAGCATATCCGAATGAGTCCCTTTTCATAGCAAGGGAAAGGGAATACTTCTCATATCTGCCATTTGTCTCAATCTTGCCGTTGACGCATCTGACGTCATATTCGCCGTCTGCGACGGCCGGGATTTCATACATAATGGTGTCGCGGACATAGTAGCTTTCCGTCGGGTTGTCGAGGGTCTTCTCGTGTATGGTTTTTCCGTCTTTGAGAATCTGGAATTTTACCGACGGAAGGTTTCTGGTGAATACCGTGAGTTTTCCGTTGGTTATCCTGTAGTCAATGGACTTTTCGTTCATCCTGTCCAGAAGTTCTTCCGGCGAGGTGCAGCAGTCTGCTATGGCCTTTTCGCCGCCTCTGAAGGCGCTCTGGTCTGAAAGGAATTTCTCGCAGGCGGCCTTGATTTTCTCATAGTCCCTGCTGGTGCTTGTCCTGACCCTGTTGAGCCTGTCGAAATCATCAACTATGATGTCCTGACGGCCAAGCAGGCTCACGGCCTTTGTGCCGTACCCGGCAACAAATGTTTCAAGGGCCTTTCTTCTCGCTTCAATCTCCGGTACACCGGAGACCTCGACATAATCGATGAAGCCGGCAAACGGATATTCGTCGCCATAGCGGCTCCGTATGGCCGCGACGGCTTTCTCGTTTGCCCCGTGTTTCCGGTTGAGGATGAAGATGTGCCAGAGTGCAAAGTCAAAGTCGTTAGCGATCAGAGGGACGAGGGCGTCGCCGAAGCCGGTCCGGGAAATCTGGCCGTCCTTTCCGTAGAATTCAGAAGAATGGCTCTGCTCCAGCTCGGTCTTGTGCAGCCCGGCGTATTCAAGAAGCCGGTCGGGGTCCTTTCCCCGCATCCTGAAGAAATTTACGAACGGGTCGCCATAGTCGTCCAGCTCTTTCTCCTTCTGTGCGGTGAGTTCGTCGTGCAGTTTCCAGTTGGTGCTTGTGCGGGCGTCGACATACCTGTTGCAAGCGTCATAGAAATCCCACGAAAGGCGTTTCGCTGCGGCTTCTTTCTTTATGTTCTCAAGGATGGATGCCTGTTCCTTCGGCTTGTCTTTCTCGACAGCCGAATAGTAAGATTTCCAGAGGTTCACAAGAGCGTGACCTTCATTGTCCTTGTTTGCGGCAAAAATCGAATTCATAACGGGAGTGAGCGTAATCGCCATAAGCAATGCTACGATACGTTTCATTTCATTTCTGGTTAAACAGTTCTACAGTCTCGGATACTACAAAAGTGCTGCCACCAATGTAAACCAGGCTTCCTGGTACTTCTGATGCCATTTTCTCTGCCATCCTGACACCATTTGCCACTGACGGCGCGGCGTGGGTGTGAAGGTCGGGGCGCAATTCTGACAGCTGCCTCTCAAGAGCTTCGACCGGAAGAGACCGGCTGCCTGCCGGTGCGACCAGGAAATATTCGGCCCCGGCCGGCATCAACGGGGCTATGCCGCCGAGATCCTTGTCTGCCATTACGCCATACACGATGAACAGCGGCCTGTCGAGTGCGGCGAGTTTTTCGAAATTCAGCTTCAGGGCGGCCGGATTGTGGCCTATGTCGCAGATGGTCTCCGGCTCTGACCGGAGCTTTTCCCATCTTCCGCGGAAACCGGTGATGAGTGCGGTGTGTGCGAGTGCATCGCAGTCGGTCTCGATGCCGAGCAGTTCCAGCGCGGCGGAAACGGTGTGCAGGTTTATGGCCTGGCACGGGCCGGTAAGATCAAGGTCTATGTTCGGGGATTCGAATTCGTCGGCGAAGAAAAGCGGACAAGGGGCTTCTGCGGCCCGCGCCTCGAATACCGGCCCGGTCTCGTCGTCCCAACCCCAGACTATGGCGGGAACGCCGGCTTTGAAGATTCCGGCCTTTTCGCCCGCGATCTCAGCACGGGTGCCGCCCAGCATCGCGCAGTGGTCGAGGCCTATGCTGGTGATGACGCTGAGTTCCGGTGTTATGATGTTAGTGCTGTCGAGCCTTCCGCCCAGGCCGACTTCGATCACTGCCACATCCACTTCCTGCTCCGCATACCACCAGAATGCCATTCCGGTGGTTATCTCGAAGAACGACAGCCCGTCCAGATCACGCTCCGTGAGGAAAGCGAAAACCGCTTCCTTTGATATCATCTCAGCAGTAGGGGGCGGTACTCTCCCTGCAGAAACCGTGTCCACCCTCGGACACGTCAGAGGGAGGGGCCCACGCACCGCGTGGGAGGGATGAAGCGAAGCGGAAGTTTCAGCGGGGAGAGTACCGCGACCGGTCGCTGAGATGATTTTGATGCGCTCCCGGAAGTCGACGAGATGAGGTGAAGTGTAGAGCCCGACGCGCAGTCCGGTTGCGGCAAGCGCCGCCGCCAGCATCGAACTGACGGATCCCTTGCCGTTGGTGCCGGCCACGTGAATGGTCTTGAACTTGCGCCAGGGATGCCCCAGGGTGGTATCGAAAGATTCCATCCCGGCGAGTCCGGGCTTGTACGCCCCCACGCCGAAACCTACTTTCTGGACGGTAGGATGTTTTTCAAAAAGATCGGCAAGAATCCGGTCGTATGATTGAGTGTTATATTCCATAAGTTGCAACTGTTTCCAAATTTAGTTAAATTTACACGAATTTTGTGTGCTCAAATGGCGAAATCCCTTTCAGCATTGCATTCCAATTACGTCATCGACGGTGTCACGCAGGAATTTACACCTGCGCAACTTCTTGATGCCGTGACGGAAGGAGCCCCGGAGATCCAGCCGGATTGTCCGGATACGATTGTGGACGAAACTCTCGACCCGGTCGTGTCCGGTTATGAATTCGATCCGTCAAAAGTTGACAGTTACCTTGCCGGTCTCCGGAACGTGCGGAAGATTCTCCCGCTGGCCTTTGCGGAATCATATTCCTGCGGACGCGTGGCGGAGGCCCTTATCGATGCGGTCTGGCTGCAGGGCCGTTTCCGCATCGGTGACCTTCAGCTAAAGGCGTCGTGGAAATGGAATGCCGAGCCCGTAGGCTCCCACGCGGCATTCTACAATTCTGTCAGGGCTTCGGCAGACTATCTCGACGGACTAGGCCTGAAATTCTCTTCATACTCGTATGTCAGGTCATCCGAGTGCGACCTTTCCTTCAAGGCCACGCTGGCAAAGGATATGGGAGCGGAGGATGTATTCGTAGGCCAGCCGTTCCGTTCCGAACATCCGGTTCTCGGTAACCGCCGGGCCTGCCCCGCCACCCTTGTGCCGGACCCGCAGAGCTGGATAGTGTTCGTTCCGTTCGAGACCTGTGATTTCCGACTTGGCGGTTCACTGCTTGCGCAGACGCTGGGCTTCGGCGGTGGCGTGCCTCCACAGGTGGGTGATGTCGATTATTTCCTCGACTGTTACGAGGTCATCCGTGAGTTTGTCGAGGACGGGCTGCCTCTGAGCGGCAACACCGTTCGCGTAGGCGGCCTTCTCAAGTCACTTAACGATATGGCTGCCGGCGGCACGGGCGCGACGGTGGATATCTCCAATATCCTCAAGGCATATCAGGAAAAAGATATGATACGCGTGCTCTTCTCCGAAATCCCGGGCGTGATCATACAGATCAGGGACATAGATTTCGATTATCTGGACGCCGAACTGCTGCTGCAGGACGTGGCGTTCTTCCCGCTCGGCCATCCGGTCGCCGGGTCTTCGGAAGTCCGTGTGAAGGCGTCGGCGAAATCCGGCATACAGACAATACTTGAATCGCTGATGCAGAATGCAGAAGGCGAGGATTAACCACATAAGATGAGTAAACCTAAGATTTTCGTGCTGGACACCAATGTGATTCTGCACGACCACAATGCCATCAGGCATTTTCAGGACAATGACATTGTCATTCCCTGCGCTGTCGTTGAGGAGGCGGACAAATTCAAAAAAGGGAACGACACCCTGGCCTACCACGCCAGGGGATTTATGCGTGACATCGACAAGATCACCACGGGGAAAAATTTTGAAAAGGGCGGTCTGCCGATAGGCAAGGGACTAGGCCTCATCAAGATTGAGCCGAACCACCTTTTCCCGGACAATCTGAAGGATCTGTTCAGGGATGATATCCAGGACCACCGCATCCTGGCGACGTCCATCTGGGTGCGCGATCACAATCCCGACAGGTTCGTCGCGCTCGTGACCAAGGACATCAACCTGCGCCTGAAGGCGAAAGCCGCCGGAATGGAGGTTCAGGACTACTTGACCGACAGGGTCGAGGAGGCCAGGATCGAGAATTCCCAGAAGGAAGTCCAGACCTTCACCTTGAATCCCGATATCCTCCAGACCCTCGTCTATGGCCCTGAGAATGCGGTCAAGTGGCAGGATGTGACCGACCGCAAGCCGATTGCGAACCAGAACTACAAGTTCCACTGGCAGGGCAACAAGGATGCTGAAACCGTTTGCGCCCGGTACGATGAGGACCGCGACAGGGTAGTGTTCGTGCGCTCCCGCGAGGCATATGGAATACGTCCGCGCAATGATGAGCAGAAGATGGCGCTCGACGCCCTGCTGAATCCGAAGATAGAACTTGTCTCACTCACCGGCGGCGCCGGTACGGGCAAGACCCTTCTTGCTCTTGCGGCCGCTCTGGAGCAGGAGAAGGAATATGAGCAGATCATCCTCTCCCGTCCTACCGTAATCCTCGGCAACCAGGACATCGGATTCCTCCCGGGGGATCAGAAAACCAAGATGGGCCCCTTCCTCCAGCCTCTGATGGACAATCTCAACGTGATCAAGGGCCAGTTCAAGCCGACATCGCGCGAGGCGGAGCGCATCGAAGCGATGCTCACCCAGGAAAAGCTCATCATCGAGCCTCTTGCCTATATCCGTGGCCGCAGTCTCGGCAGATGCTTTTTCATCATCGACGAGGCGCAGAACCTTACGCCTCACGAGATGAAGACCATCATCACCCGCGCCGGCGCCGGGACAAAGATGGTTTTCACGGGCGATATCTTCCAGATTGACCAGCCTTATCTCGACCAGTGGTCCAATGGTTTGACGCACCTGGGTGAGAAGATGGATGGCCAGAAACTGTTTGACCACATCTTCCTACGGAAGGGTGAACGGAGCCAGTTGTCTGAATTGGCGGCGAAATTGTTATAAATCAAAAAAATGTTCGTAAATTCGCGTCTCGAAATTTATCTAGGTTAAAATAATATGTTTGAAAGTAAGAAAAGAGTCTATCGTTTCGGCGGAAAGAAGGCCGAGGGCGATGGTTCAATGCGTGAGCTCCTTGGTGGAAAGGGAGCCAATCTGGCCGAGATGAGCCGTCTCGGTATGCCTGTACCTGCAGGCTTTACAATTACCACTGAGTGCTGTGCCGAGTATTATCGTCTCGGTGGCGGTTACACTGAAGAACTCAAGTGGGAGGTCTCAGGAGCACTTGAAGCTACTGAAAAACTTATGGGTAAGAAATTCGGTGATGTCAACGACCCGCTTCTTGTGAGCTGCCGTTCAGGCGCCCGCAGTTCAATGCCGGGTATGATGGACACCATCCTCAATATCGGTCTCTGCTCAGCCACCATTCCAGGTATGATTGCAAAGACCGGCAACCCTCGTTTCGTCTATGATGCATACCGCCGTCTTATTATGATGTATTCAGACGTCGTGATGGAGAAGGCTGAAGGCATCGAGCCTGCAGACGGCCAGGGTATCCGCCAGCAGCTTGACCGTATGATGGCCGAGCTTAAGGACGCCAGGGGTTACAAGTCAGATACCGAAATCACCGCCGAGGAACTCAAGGACCTCTGCGAGAAGTTCAAGGCAAAGGTTGTCGAGGTACTCGGTGTCGAGTTCCCGGACACGGCCGAGGCTCAGCTCTGGGGCTCTATCGGTGGTGTCTTCAAGAGCTGGAACGGAAAGCGTGCCATCGCTTACCGCCGCATCGAGAAGATTCCTGATGACTGGGGTACCGCCGTTAACGTACAGTCAATGGTATTCGGAAATATGGGCGACACCTCCGCTACCGGCGTTGCATTCTCACGCAACCCTGCCAACGGTGACAACAAGTTCTACGGCGAGTGGCTCATCAATGCCCAGGGCGAGGACGTGGTTGCAGGTATCCGCACCCCTAATCCTCTCAACGAGGCGACCAAGACCGAGCAGAACAAGAACCTCGCTTCTCTTGAGAAGGCTATGCCTGAGGTTTATAAGGAGCTTGACGATATCCGCAAGCGTCTCGAAGATCACTTCCACGATATGCAGGACATCGAGTTCACCATCCAGGACAAGCACCTCTATATGCTTCAGTGCCGTATCGGCAAGCGTACAGGTATCGCCGCCCTCCAGATGGCAATGGATATGCTCGATGAGGGTATGATAGATGAGAAGACCGCAATTATGCGCGTTTCTCCTGTCCAGCTCGATGAAATTCTCCATCCTGTACTCAACAGCGCTTCCGAGAAGAAGGCGAAAGTCATCGCCAAGGGTCTCCCGGCATCTCCAGGCGGATCTGTAGGTCAGATCGTGTTTACCTCAGAGGCCGCTATGGAAGCGGCAGCTGCCGGCAAGAAGACCATCCTCATCCGTGAGGAGACCTCTCCTGAGGACATCGAAGGTATGCGTGCATCTTCAGGTATCCTTACAACCCGCGGCGGTATGACCTCTCACGCAGCTCTCGTGGCTCGTGGCTGGGGTAAGTGCTGTATCGTAGGCTGCGAGGCTATGAAGATCAACTTCGAGAAGAAGACTGTCACATTCGAGGGCAGCGACAAGACATACAAGGAAGGCGACTGGTTCTCACTCAACGGTGCCAAGGGTTATGTATATGACACCAAGATCGAGACTATGGACGCCAGCGAGAACCCTCTCTTCATCAAGTTTATGTCGATCGTCGACAAGTATCGCAGACTTGGCATCCGCACCAACGCCGACACTCCTGAGGACGCAGCCCGCGCTCTCGCATTCGGCGCCGAGGGTATCGGCCTCTTCCGTATCGAGCATATGTTCTACGGAAAGAACAGTGAGACTCCTCTCGCAAAACTCCGCAAGATGATAATGTGCAACACTACAGCCGAACGTGAGGCCGCTCTCAAGGAGCTTGAGCCGTTCATCAAGGCATCTGTAAAGAGCACACTCAAGATTATGGACGGCAAGCCGGTTGTGTTCCGTCTCCTCGACCCACCTCTCCACGAGTTCGTTCCTAAGACCGTAGAGAAGGAAAGGGAACTTGCAGACGAACTCGGTATCTCCGTCGCTGAGGTCGAGAAGCGTGGCGAGAGCCTCCACGAGGTCAACCCTATGATGGGTCTCCGCGGTGTGCGTCTCCACGTCGCTTATCCTGAAATCGCCGACACTCAGTACCGCGCAATCTTCGAGGCTGCTACGGAACTTATTCAGGAAGGCTGCAAGCCTATGCCTGAGATTATGATCCCTGTAACCATCTCAGCCCGCGAGCTCGAGTTCCAGAAGATGCGTTGCGAGAAGGTCCGCACAGAGATCGAGATCAGCACCCGCATCCAGGTGGACTACCACTTCGGTACGATGATCGAGATCCCACGCGCGGCCCTTACCGCTGACCGTATGGCCCGTACTGCAGAGTTCTTCAGCTTCGGAACCAACGACCTCACCCAGATGACCTTCGGTTTCTCACGCGATGACGTAGGCGCATTCATGGGCGACTATCTCGGCCACAAGATCCTTGACGCCGATCCGTTCCAGACCATCGATACCAAGGCAGTCGGCAAACTCGTCGAGGCCGGTATCCAGGGTGGACGCAGCAAACGTCCTGACCTCAAGTGCGGCATCTGCGGCGAGCACGGCGGCGATCCTGACTCAGTGACCTTCTTCAACAGGATCGGTCTCGATTATGTCAGCTGCTCTCCATTCCGTGTGCCTATCGCACGACTTGCGGCAGCCCAGGCAGCAATCAACCAGAACAACTAGGATAAATTTCCTTTGAATATGAAAAGAGGTAAGTGGTTGCATTTCCACTTGCCTCTTTTTTTGATACGGGATTCGTTCATACGCGAGTCACGATTTTTTCTTATATTGCGGAAGAATAAGTTCAATATGAAAGGAAGAAGATTCATCGTTATCGCCGTTCTCCTGTTTGCGTCATTGACGGCCAGGGGTCAGCTCTATCTTGGCGGGGGGATAGGAATAGGCTCTGATTATGGGAATCGCGGAGGCATTGCCTTTACATTTGCCCCTGATATCTCATATCGTGTCAGCAATAATTTTCTTGTGGGTGCCCAGATGTCATACCGGACAGGTTATGACCGTTTGGCAGTGACTCCGTATGCCAGGTGGCACGTTCTTCCT
Source organism: Candidatus Cryptobacteroides sp. (assembly GCA_045616385.1). GTDB lineage: Bacteria > Bacteroidota > Bacteroidia > Bacteroidales > UBA932 > Cryptobacteroides. The sequence goes on along the minus strand of JAZLGQ010000015.1, from coordinate 4,667 downwards.
CTTGAGGGTGTCGTGTCAATATTCGTCTCGGCTACCGCTCCGTTCGAGTTTTATCCTGACTATACGACTTTGGGCGTGCGTCTGCGCCCCGGTATTGCGATACGTGTGTCGCAGGGCGTGCATATGCTGGTGCATATCGGTTCGTTCGGCTACTCCGAAGTATTCCGGAATGGAAGGCATTATGGCGACTGGGTCGCAGCCGTCGACGGCAACAACATCAGCATCGGCTTCTGTGTCGGGCTGTAATAAACAAGAAGGCCCGGGAATGAGCATCCCGGGCCTCTTAATATCAGGGTACGATTACATCATACCGCCTGCAGGCATTGCAGGGACGGCTGGCTCGTCCTTAGGGATGTCCACGATACCGCACTCGGTGGTGAGGAACATTCCGGCAACGGATGCGGCGTTCTCAAGAGCCACGCGGGCAACCTTGGTCGGGTCGATAACGCCGGCCTCGAACATCTGGACGTATTCTCCCGTGCGGGCATTGTAGCCGAAGTCACCCTTGTTCTCCTTGATCTTCTGGATGATCACGGCTCCGTCGACGCCTGCGTTGATGGCAATCTGGCGGAGAGGCTCTTCGATGGCCTTGGCGATGATGTTGATGCCGGTGGTCTCGTCGTCATTGTCACCCTTGACTCCTTCAAGGGATGCCGCTGCGCGGATATATGCCACGCCGCCGCCAGGGAGGTAACCCTCTTCTACTGCTGCGCGGGTTGCATTGAGCGCATCTTCCACGCGATCTTTCTTCTCCTTCATCTCAACCTCGGTGGTAGCGCCTACGTAGAGGACAGCCACGCCGCCGGCGAGCTTGCCGAGACGTTCCTTGAGTTTCTCCTTGTCGTAGTCGGACTTGCTGACCTCGATCTGCTTGCGGATTGACTCGACGCGCTCCGCGATGGCAGCCTTGTCGCCTGCACCGCCCACGATGGTTGTGTTCTCCTTGGTGATGGTGACCTTTTCGGCCTTGCCGAGCATATCAGGGGTGGCGTTCTCAAGAGTGAAGCCGCGCTCCTCGGAGATTACCTGCGCACCGGTGAGGGTGGCGATGTCCTGAAGCATCTCCTTGCGGCGGTCGCCGAATCCCGGAGCCTTGACTGCAGCAATCTTGAGAGTGCCGCGGAGCTTGTTTACCACGAGGGTGGTGAGCGCTTCGCCGTCAACGTCCTCTGCGATGATGAGGAGCTCCTTGCCTTCACGGGCGATAGGTTCGAGGATAGGGAGCAGGTCCTTCATCGTGGAGATCTTCTTGTCGGTGATAAGGATGGCAGGGCTTGAAAGCTCGGCTTCCATCTTGTCGCCGTTGGTCATAAAGTATGGGGAGATGTATCCGCGGTCGAACTGCATTCCTTCGACTACCTTGACCTCGGTCTCGGTGCCCTTGGCTTCCTCGACAGTGATGACGCCGTCCTTGCCTACCTTCGACATCGCATCAGCGATGAGCTTACCTATATAATTGTCATTGTTGGCAGACACCGTGCCGACCTGCTCGACCTTGGAGTAGTCGTCACCGACCTGCTGGCTCTGCTTCTTGAGGTTGTCGACCACGGTGGCGACTGCCTTGTCGATGCCGCGCTTGAGGTCCATAGGGTTGGCGCCCGCGGTCACATTCTTGATGCCGACGTTGATGATCGCCTGCGCAAGGACGGTAGCGGTTGTGGTGCCGTCGCCGGCCTGCTCGTTGGTCTTGGCCGCAACTTCCTTGACCATCTGTGCGCCCATATTCTCAAAACGGTTCTCGAGCTCGATCTCCTTGGCAACGGTAACGCCGTCCTTTGTTACCTGAGGCGCTCCGAACTTCTTGTCGATAACGACGTTGCGGCCCTTAGGTCCGAGTGTGACCTTGACTGCGTTTGCAAGTGAATCTGCGCCCTGCTTCATCTTGGAGCGGACGTCAACGTCAAATTGAATTTCCTTTGCCATAGTTAAATGATTGCTAAAATGTCAGACTGCTTGACGATGAGATACTTTTTGTCGTCTACCGTAACCTCGGTACCTGCGTACTTGCCGTAAAGAACGACGTCGCCGACCTTGACTTCCATAGGTTCGTCCTTTTTGCCGGGACCGGCTGCGAGGACTGTGCCCTGCTGTGGTTTTTCTTTCGCTGTGTCAGGAATGTAAATGCCTGAAGCTGTCTTGGTCTCGGCCTCCTTAGGCTCGATCAGGACTCTGTCTGCAAGTGGTTTGATCATAATTATACTAGTTTTAAGTTTTCTTGTTGGCCGGATTCCCGGTGCACTTGAGAATGAATCAACCTCTGTGCCATTGACATTTTGTCACTTGCCAGAGAACGATGCCGACGCTTACTGAAACGTTGAGGGAATGTTTTGTCCCGAACTGCGGGATTTCCAGGGCGGCATCGGATTCGTCGACGACTTCCTGCCGCACGCCGTCGACTTCGTTGCCGAAGACGAGTGCGTAGCGCGCACCGCTTGCGGGCAGGAACTCCTGCAGTTTCACGGAGTTTTCCGTTTGCTCGACGCTGAGAACGGTGTAGCCGTCGGCACGAAGACGCCTGACGGCTTCCAACGTGTCGTCGAAATGCTCCCAGGGCACGCTGTCCTCGGCTCCGAGCGCTGATTTGTGAATCTCTGCAGAAGGCGGAACGGCGGTGATTCCGCAGAGGAACACCTTGTCGACCTTGAAGGCATCGGAACTGCGGAAAGCGCTGCCGACGTTGTGTGCGCTGCGTACGTTGTCAAGTACTACGACCACGCCGGAAGGGGGTAATTCCCTGTATCCGCGCACATCCACCCTATCAAGTTCTGCGTTAAGAAGTTTTCTGTCTTTCATATCCGCAAAATTACTGAAAAAATACATATCTTTGTAGGTACAAACAAACAGCTTAGTTATTAGTGTTCCGTTATGAAACAAGACAGTATCATTTTTGATCTCATCAAGAAAGAAGAAGACCGCCAGAGAGCCGGTCTGGAACTTATCGCATCCGAAAATTACGTAACCGAGGAGGTTCTCAACGCAATGGGTTCCGTCTGCACCAACAAGTATGCGGAAGGTTATCCGGGCAAACGCTATTACGGCGGGTGCGAGGTCGTTGACCAGATCGAGCAGGTCGCCATCGACAGGCTCAAGGCCATCTACGGCGCAGAATGGGCCTATGTTCAGCCTCCTTCCGGAGCACAGGCCAATATGGCCGTCGAGATGGCGATCCTCAAGCCGGGAGACACCTTTATGGGTCTTGACCTCAGCCAGGGCGGCCACCTTACCCACGGTTCGGCAGTCAACGCTTCAGGTATCCTCTACAACGCCGTGGCATACGGCCTCAATCCTGAGACAGGTCTCGTCGACTACGACAAGATGGAACAGACAGCTCTCGAGTGCAAGCCGAAACTCATCATCGGCGGCGCTTCCGCATATTCACGCGAATGGGATTACGAGCGTATGCGCGCAATCGCCGACAAGGTCGGGGCAATCTTCTGGGTTGATATGGCCCACACTGCCGGTCTCATCGCAGCCGGCCTGCTCAAGAATCCTGTCAAGTACGCGCACATCGTGACATCTACCACCCACAAGACTCTTCGCGGTCCTCGCGGCGGCATCATCCTCATCGGAAAGGATTTCGACGACCCTCAGGGCCGTACCACTCCGAAGGGTGTCGTCAAGAAGATGAGCCAGGTCCTCGATTCAATGGTGTTCCCGGGTGTTCAGGGCGGCCCTCTCGAGCACGTCATCGCAGCGAAGGCCGTTGCCTTCTACGAAGCTCAGCAGCCGGAATATGTCCAGTACCAGAAGCAGGTCATGGCCAACGCCAAGGCAATGTGCGACGAGTTCATCAAGCGCGGCTACAAGGTCATCAGCAACGGTACCGACAACCATCTTATGCTTCTCGATCTCCGCGGCAAATATCCCGAGGTCAACGGACGCATCGCCGAGACCCAGCTTGTCAAGGCAGACATCACCGTCAACAAGAATATGGTTCCGTTCGACACCCGCTCCGCTTTCCAGACTTCAGGCCTCCGCATCGGTACTCCTGCAGTCACATCCCGTGGGTTCGTCGAGAAGGATATGCTCACGATCGTCGAGCTGATAGATGAGGTGCTCGCTTCCTGCGCAAAGAACATCGAGGCCCTCTCACTCAAGAAGGACGATGTCCCTACAGCAGCCCAGACCAACTCCCTCGTCGAACACGAGTCAGTCATCAAGAGCGTTCAGGAGAAGGTGCACAAGCTTACCGCGGGCGTTCCGCTCAATAAATATCAGTATTGAAAACACCTTCGGCGGCATATAGCTGCCAAGTAAATATTCTTATATTAGTGGCCTCCGGGCCACTTTTCTTTTATTTTGTAAAATTTTTTAAAATAAAATTTGCAAATCAATTATTAAGTTGTACCTTTGCGTCCCCTTTCGGAAGAGAGGGTGTTGTAAAGCTCTTTTTAACGTTGTTGATCCGCTGAAAAAATTTCAGAAATTTCTTCAGAAAAATTTGCGGATTAAAAAAATGTGACTACCTTTGCAACCCCGTTCGAACAATGGTTCGTTCGGAATGAAAAGTTCATTGAAAGACTGATAAGATAAGTACAAGCAAGTACCGAGAAATACAATAATCGAGAGCGTTGATTTCTTTAGAAATTAGGAAGCGTCAGGATTCAAGCAAGAAGTATAAGAATATACAAAGAAGAGTTTGATCCTGGCTCAGGATGAACGCTAGC
>JAZLGQ010000014.1:0-4631 GCA_045616385.1 Candidatus Cryptobacteroides sp. | reverse complement strand
CATAGTCGCTCATAGGCAGGAACGCGTCAATCAGGAAAAGGCTGCCCATAGTCTCTCCGGCCGCCCTCAGCTGGCAGGCCATCTCGTATGCCACGACGCCGCCATAACACCAGCCCCCCAGATTGTAAGGGCCTTTCGGCTGCCTGGCCTTCATAATCTCGATGTACTTGGCTGCAATATCCGGGATGCTTTCCTTCTGGTCCTCCGGATGGTAGATGTTGTACTGCTCGATAACGGAGAACGAGCAGCAGTCCTTGATATCGTTCGCCAGGGCATAGTATGCTTCGCTGCCCGTGCTCCCGGTATGGATGAAGACAAGCGACGCCTTGTCGGCGTGCGACGAATATACATAGTCGAGAGCCTGTGCTGTTCCGCTTTTCCCACCGGATACGTGGTCAAGCGTGTGGGCGATGCCTCTGACGCTGGGGTTGTCATAAATGCGCACAGGTGTGATGTCCCTGTCCAGCGTGCTGTTGAGTTCGGCGCACAGCTTCATGATCAGCACAGAGTCTCCGCCGGCTTCGAAGAAACTTGTGGTAGCGCCTATCTCTTTCCGGTCTATGTCGAGCAGCTTGCAGAACAGATCGGCCACCATCTGCTCGGTGCCACCTTGCAGCGGCACTACGTTCGATGACTCCACCGCAGGGGCGGGCAGCGCCTTGCGGTCTATCTTCCCATTGGCATTGAGCGGGAACGCTTCGAGGAAAACGATGCGTGATGGCACCATATATGGCGGAAGGAGGTTGCGCAACTGCGATTTGAGAAAATGGCTGTCGAGAGGCTGTCCGCCGTCATTGACAGTGTAGTAGCCGGCCAGGTACATACTGCCGTGGCCGTTATCGAAACCCTTCACCACAGCCTGCTTGATGGCCGGGAGTGTGCGCATAGCCGCCTCCACCTCTCCAGGTTCGACGCGCTGTCCGTTCACTTTCACCATCCAGTCCTTGCGGTTGACGTATTGCAAGCGGCCGTCTTCGAGCTGCTTCACCAGGTCGCCAGTATGCAGCCAACCTCCCCGATAGAGGTGTTCCGTCTGCTCTTCGTTCTTGTATATCCCTTTCGCAAAATGCCCGCGCAGGCACAGTTCCCCTTCCTGTCCGGAGGGAACGGGATTCATATCGTCATCGAGCACCGCGAATTCCACTCCGCTGACCGGCAGGCCGACCGGTGCGTTCTCGGTCACCTCGTCGACCTCGTTCCAGATTATCGGCCCGGCGGTCTCGGTCTGACCATAGACGTTGATCAGGCGGAAAGACTGCTTCTGCGTGTTGCGTACGCGGTCGCTGCCCGTGAATATCAACCGCATGCTTCCGGTCTGACACTGATAGTAGGGCAGGGTGGTGGCGCTTATGAAGGCGATGCTGATGCCGTGAGTCTTGTGGTAGGCGGCCATTGCGGAGATATCGCTCACCGCCTTTGGCGGCAGGATATGTACTTCCGTGCCGAAAAGGATCATCAGGTAGAAAAGCTGCGCAATGAAATAGTTGTGCACGCCGCAGGCCAGCTTGTCATCCGCTGCCGGCTCATACACGCGCATCATCTCCACCGCGTTCATCAGCGAGAGATGGTCGTGCAGCACGCCTTTCGGATTCCCGGTCGAGCCCGATGTATAGATCATCAGCGCATTGTCTTCATCCCGGGGCATCTCCGCGGGTAACATATCCCATAATGCCCCGTCAGGCAAAGGCATATCAAAAATATCGAACAGGGTGGCGCAGTCGATGTTCAGCGCTGCGTCACAATGCTCCGTGATATATGCTATGCGTTCTTCCGGAAAGGTGATGCCTACGGGTACGGATACGCAGCGCGCCAGCCAGACCCCCAGCTGCACGCCGACGAAATCCGCGCATTCAGGCATCTCGATGGTGATGAAGCTTTGAGCCTCTACCGACATAGATCGGATGTAACGCTGGGTCTTGATGGCCGTGGTGAGCAGCTGGAGGTAAGTGGCCTTTGCTTCGCCGTCATCTTCCACAATGGCTACCTTGTCTCCGTATCTCCTGGCGGCTTCGAGCACAAGTCCGACAATATTGGGATGCATAGCGCTTATTCTTTATAGTCATTATCAAACACTCCCATCCCGATCAGACCGCGCAGATATGACTCCACGTAATCCCACGTGGTGTAGGACCAGCGGAAACCGAGTCTCAGGAGCACCTGTGCCGTATGGTTGGTCACGTCGCAGGTGTTGCCTGTGACGAACTTGCCGTTCACAACGTTCTTGTAGCCCATCAGACTCTGCATTATGGTGGCGGTCTTTTCGTTCTCCATCGCTTTGCTCAGACGTTCCGCGAAGACGTCGTCCTCGACGCGCTCGATCTTGAGGCCCAGATGGTTCATGCATTCGATGACGTCTCCGAATGGTGGCCAGTGGACATTGACCGGATGGAATACGGTGCACTCGTCGGGAGTCAGAGCCAGACGCACCAGGGCATCGGCCACTTCGTTGATGGGGGAGAATTCCGAGAAACCGCAGTCCATCCTGTACGGCACGCACCCCAGTACCTTATATGCCTCAAGCTTGCGCATAAAGGTGTTGCTGTGGAAGTTGATCTGGAACTCGCCGTCGGTGGAGCGGGCGCAAAGATTTCCGAGACGCACGATCTTTCCCTTCAGGCCACGGTAACGGACGGCATCGAGTACGGCCCTCTCTGCCAGGAACTTCGAGCTTTCGTACTTCGTGAACAGCGCCTGTCCGTAATAGAGCTCTCGTTCCGTGAGGTAATGCGGCGCTGCGGGCTGGTCGCTGACGGTCGAACCGGTGATGCTGCCGGTGGATGTCTGCACGAATCTGGCTCCGGTGCGGAGGCAGAGGTCGATGCAGTTCCTGCAGCCTCCTATGTTGATGTCCTCGATGTCGGTGCCTGCCGAGAAATGCTTGACGTTGGCGGCACAGTTGATGACAAGGTCAAGCGGCTGGTCGAATGCCTTGAACGCCTGATCGTTCGTCACGTCTCCCTCCACTACGATGATGCGGTTGCCGAAGAGCTCATCATAGCAGTCGCCGAAGTAATAGAACAGCAATGTGCGCAGACGGCTTTCCGAGCTGAGTGATTTGTTGCCGCGCACCATACAGTAGATGTGCGGAACGTCGTCCCGGCAGATGAGGTTGTGCAGTACGTGGATGCCCAGGAATCCCGTTGCTCCCGTGAGGAACGCGTTGCCGATCCGCTCGTGCATCCTGCCTTGTCTGAAACTCTCCAGCGTGTTTTTCTCCAGTACTTCCTCCAGTGCGGAATAGTCGTAGTTCTCGACTTCCTTCTGGAACGGATACAGTTCTTTCGGCACGTCATCGGCTGCTGCGGAGCCGGCATACAGTTCCGGATGCAGCATCATCGCCAGCTGGCGGGGTGTCGGGTTGTCGAAGATGTTCTTGTAGACCATATTCAGATTGGCCTTGACGGCCATACCGATGAGGCGCATAGCGACAAGTGACGTGCCGCCCAGTTCGAAGAAGTTGTTGGTTGCGCCCACCTTCTCGAGGTTGAGCGTCATAGCGAACGCTTCGCACAGCAGTTTCTCGATATCATTGGCGGGAGCCACATATTCGCCGAGCTGCACTTCCGGCAGGGGGAGTCGTTTGACATCGGTCTTGCCGACAGGTGTGAGCGGCATCTCGTCGAGATGCATAAAGATTCCGGGCACCATATATGGCGTGAGGTGCTCGCCCATCATCAGGCGCATCTCCTCTTCGAATACGCTTTCGTCGACGGGTTCGAAAGTGGTGTAGTAGCCGATGAGCTTGTCGATGTTGCCGACTTTCTTGATGGCGGCGACGCACTGGCGGATGCCGGGCTGCTGCTTCATCACCGTCTCTACTTCACCAAGCTCGATGCGGAGTCCGTTGAGTTTCACCTGGTTGTCCGTGCGTCCCATAATGATGACGTTGCCTTCGTCTGTCCACATCGCATAGTCGCCCGTGCGGTAAATCCTTTCGCCGTGCCACATTATGAAGGTCTCGGCAGTGCGCTCCGGCATATTGTTGTAGCCGCGCGCAAGACCTATTCCTCCGATGCAGAGCTCTCCCATCACGCCGACGGGCAGCTCGTTGCGGTCGCTGTCGAGCACCATATAGGAATAGTTGGGGAAAGGTTTACCCACGTGCACCTGCTTTGCGTCATTCATAATGGCGGCGCTGCTGCCCATCGATGTCTCGGTGGGTCCGTAAGCGTTCACGAGGGTGATGCCCATCGCTTTTATCTCCTCCACCATAGTCCAGGGCAGTTTCTCTCCGCCCACGGTGAGCAGCTTCATGTGGGACTGCATCATCTCCTTGTAGTCCTCGATCTCCATATTGATGGCCACGCGCGACGGGGTGCCGTTCATAGCGTTGATGCCGAAGCGCTTGCAGAACTTGATCATCTCCATCGGGTTTTTGGTCTCCTCCTCATTGGCGAAAGCCACGGTGGCGCCGTTGAAGAGCTGCATACCGAATTCGGCGATGCTGTAGTCGAACGAGACTGTCGCCTGGCTGATGGCGATGTATTTGGTCATATCGAGGCCGGGGCAGCTGAGCGTCCAGTAGCGCAAGAAGTTGCTTGCCCCGAAATGTTCGATCATCACGCCTTTCGGCCGCCCTGTCGACCCGGAGGTGTAGATGACATAGGCAAGTTCGTGCGGATCGACCTTTA
>JAZLGQ010000013.1:0-20948 GCA_045616385.1 Candidatus Cryptobacteroides sp. | reverse complement strand
ATTAACGACCAACAAGTGGCTCCCATATGCAGAAAGGGTACGCACCCAATGGGAAACTCGGATAACACCTTGAGGTTTCAAACAAAGCGGGGGGGGTAGGGTCACAGTCATCGCATAGGGTATGGACAAAAATCTATCAGCAATCTACGACTACATCGTGGCGTTCAAGGCAGAGCCTCAACAAGACCTTGAAGCCTATTACTCACGGCTCGATATGATGGAGGTGAAGTTCCGTCAGTGCCTCAACGAGTGCGTCATCTCCGATAACATCAAGGCGGTGTCTATGTGCGAGGATGACCTTGAGGAGGTGGTGTCAATGTTCAGTGGACGATGGAAGCCGAAATCGGTCGAAGAGGAGAAGTATGTCCTTCAGTGCAAGTATGCCTTGGGCAAGGCGAAGGATGCCTTGGCCTACTTGAAGAAGGTTAAGGCCAAGTACCTCGGAGCCGCCTCAACGGAAGCGGCCAAGCCGACGATAAAGGAAGCAGCTCCTACTGTTAACGAGGCTGCTGATGTCTTGTCGGGCACTGATGGGCTTGCCGAATATCTCGGTTGCAGCCACAACAAGGCCTTCGACATCATCAAGAGCAGGATACTGCCGAGAACGGTGCAGTATCAAACGGGGAGGGTGTGGAAGTTCAACCGTAAACGCCTTGATGCCTTCCTTGAGGAGCATCCCGAAGCCCTTGGAAGGGTTCGGCAAGGCGGTTTGATAGAGTAATTTGGTAGACTATTTGGTAGGTCCATAATACAAAAAGCATCGTAACTACTTGATATTAAGTAACTTACGATGCTTTTTCAGCGGAGAGGGAGGGATTCGAACCCCCGGAACCTTTCAGTTCAACAGTTTTCAAGACTGCCGTAATCGACCACTCTACCACCTCTCCTTCCCAAAAGGGACTGCAAAATTAAACAAAATTGTGAAAAAACAATAGTTTTTTTACCATATTTGTAGTCTAACGGATGAAATATCCGAATCCAAGGATGCCGACGCCATGCAGATACGCCAGCTTCACGACCGCATCATCATGCTCGGGCTTGTTGACAACTAATACCATACAATATGCTTGACAAGAACGCAAACACTTACAAATGGAACTTCTGCTCCCTCGGAGGAGTGGTTCGTGTGAATATCGCTTCAGGCGATGACATTGCCCATCTCGGTGAACTCGACCAGAAACTCTGGACGGTTCTCAGCAGTCCTACTAAAAATCTTGAGTTCCCGCAGGAAACTCTGAATCTGCTCGATGCAGATGGCGACGGCCGCATCAAGATAGGTGAGGTCGTGGGCGCGGCCGAATGGCTGACGTCCGTCATCAAGGACAAGGACTCCATCCTTCAGGGCTCCTCAGTCCTTCCGCTCAGCCAGTTCAATACCGATGACGTGCGCGGCAAGGCTCTCCTCGACTCTGCAAGGCAGATACTCAGGAATCTCGGCCTGGAAAAAGAAGAAATCTCGATTGAAGACACTTCCGACAGCGTGAAGATATTTGCCGAGACCGCATTCAACGGCGACGGCGTAATCACAGTCAAGTCCACCCAGGATGAGGAACTCCGGAAGCTTGTCACCACAATCTCCGAGACCATAGGCTCCGCCACTGACCGTTGCGGCCTTCAGGGCGTGAACGAAGAACTTATCGAAAAGTTCTATGCGGAGCTTGCCGACTACGATGCCTGGAAATCAGCGGCTGAATCCGATGCCGCGACAATACTTCCTTATGGCGACGGCACTGCCGCAGCACTGGCCGCTGTCGATGCCGTCAAGGACAAGGTTTCCGATTATTTCATGCGCTGCAAGCTGATTGCCTTTGATGATGCAGTCAGCGGTGCTGTCGATGTGTCGGTGGATAAACTTGCCGCCATAACCGAAAAGAATCTCGCCACCCAGTCAGAAGAAATTTCGACATATCCGCTTGCCCGTCCGAGCAAATCGGCGGTATTGCCGTTCGAAGGCATCAACCCTGCCTGGCAGGCGGCATTTTCCGCTCTCAAGGCCGCTGTCCTTGACGTTGAATGCAAGGGAAAGAAAGGCGTTTCAGAAGCCGAATGGAATAAGATTCTCGGCAAGCTGGAACCGTATCGCGCCTGGACCGCCGCCGCCAAGGGCCTGACGGTTGACGGACTTGGTCTTGATGCCGTCCGCGCCATTCTCAAGGCCGACAAGAAGGCCGCCCTTCTTGAACTTGTCGCTTCAGACAAGGCGCTTGAGGGTGAGTCCGCTTCGATTGATGACGTGCACAAGCTTCTGCTGTTCTACCGCGACTTCTACAAATATCTGAAGAATTATGTCCTCTTCAAGGATTTCTATTCTCCCGACCCGGGGGAACTTGCCGTCTTCGAAGCAGGCGAACTGTATGTCGACCAGCGCTGCTGCAAGCTCTGCGTACGCGTGGAGGATATGGGGCAGCACGCCGACATCGCCGCGAAGAGCGGAATGTTCCTGGTTTACTGTGACTGCGTCTCAAAGACGAAAGGTGAGAAGATCAATATCGTGGCCGTGATGACTGCAGGCAACATTTCCCGCCTGTATGTAGGCAAGAATGCAATTTTCTACAGCCGGGACGGACAGGCGTGGGATGCGGTGATCACCAAGATCGTCGATAATCCGCTGAGTATAAGACAGGCATTCTGGCGTCCTTACAAGAAGCTCGCCCAGTTCATCAGCGACAAGCTGGACAAATCGGCGGCGGACAAGGATTCGGCTGCGACTGCGAGTCTTCTTTCTTCGGCCGACAAGGCAGATCCGGCCGCTCCGAAGCAGCCTTTCGACATTGCCAAGTATGCCGGCATATTTGCGGCCATCGGCGTGGCAGTCGGTGCTCTGGGCGCCGGTATCGGCCTTATCATCAATGGCTTGAAAGGACTCGTATGGTGGAAGTATTTCGTAATAATCGCCGTCATTATGCTTTTGATATCCGGCCCGGCCTGCTTCATCGCCTGGCGTAAGCTCCGCCGCCGCAATCTCGGCCCTGTGCTCAATGCCAACGGGTGGGCCATCAACTCTGTGGTCATTGTCAATTCACTCTTCGGAAGGACGCTTACCAGCGTGGCTGAATATCCGCACCTCAAGCTTGATGACCCCTACCGGAAGAATACCCCGACGTGGTGGAAAATACTTCGCATCGTCCTGATTGTTGCCGTAATTGCCTTTGCCGTGCTGTTCTTTATGGGCAAGCTTGAATGTATCGGCCTTCCTTTTAACAAATAACCACGATATATGAAACGGATTTTTATTGCACTTTTGACTATGGGAATTTTTGCCGGATCGTGCTGCAATGCACCAGAAGAGGCCGACAAGGCCAGGATAGTGATCGATAACATAATGTCGCGCAAGAGCGTGCGCTCCTATACCTCGGAGCCTGTACCTCAGGAGATGGTTGAGACCCTTCTCCGCGCCGGTATGGCCGCTCCTACCGCAATGAACCGCCAGCCGTGGGAGTTCGTGGTCATAAACGACCGCGACACTCTTGACAAGCTTGCCGGCAGCCTGCGTTATGCCAAGATGCTCGCTGAGGCGCCGCTTGCCATCGTCGTCTGTGCCGAGACTATGATTACCCTCAAGGACGGCACTACGGTTGAGAACAACTTCTGGGAGCACGACGCCTCCGCTGCCACGGAAAACATCCTTCTCGCCGCCGAGGCTCTCGGGCTGGGCGCTGTATGGACAGCGGCGACCGATGACCGTGCGGCAATTGTAAGGGACTGCCTTGGAATTACCGGTACCGTTATGCCTCTCTGTGTGATTCCTGTCGGTTTCCCTGCCAGTGACGAACAGCCGAAGGATAAGTGGAAACCGGAGAAGATTCACTACAACCGTTGGTAAACGGTTGGTTTTTAGAATTATTGTTCCTATCTTTGCGCACCATTTTCGGCCACGGTGGCCGGAGAGGTCTAACAAATTAATTTTTTGCAAGATGGCTGAATATTTGATGCCTGAGAAAAAGCAAGAGATTTTCGCGAAGTACGGAAAGTCCAATAAGGACACCGGCTCACCAGAGAGTCAGGTTGCTTTATTTTCCTACCGTATCGCTCACCTTACCGAGCACGTGAAGAAGAACAAGAAGGACGTTGTTACACGTCGTTCCCTCCTTCGCCTTGTAGGTAAGCGTCGTCAGATTCTGGACTACCTCCAGGAAATCGACATTGAGAGATACAGAAATATCGTCAAGGAGCTCGGTCTCCGTCGATAATCACGATAGGAAGAAGTAATGGGATGGTTCCCTTGCGGGGCCATCCCTTTTTTGAAGAAAGACGTTAAGGAAAACAATAAGATGAACATTATCAACAAACAGATCAAGCTCGCGGATGGCCGCGTGATTGAAATCGAGACCGGCAAACTGGCCAAGCAGGCCGACGGTTGCGCTGTTGTCAAGATGGGCGGCACTATGCTTCTCGCCACCGTCTGCGCAGCGAAGGAAGTAAAGGAAGGCACTGATTTTATGCCTCTTACAGTAGATTATAAGGAGAAATTCTACGCAGCAGGCCGTTTCCCCGGCGGTTTTATGAAGAGAGAGGGCAAGTCCTCCGACTATGAGATCCTCATCTCCCGCCTCATCGACCGCCCTATCCGTCCGCTCTGGCCGGACGATTTCCACCTCGAAGTATTTGTAAACGTAACGCTGATTTCGGCAGAAAAGGATATCCAGCCTGACGCACTTGCAGGTCTCGCAGCTTCCTGTGCCCTTGCAACATCCGATCTTCCTTTCGGCGGTCCTATCTCAGAAGTGCGCGTATGCCGTATCGACGGCCAGTTTGTCATCAACCCTACCTTCGCTGAAATGGAGAAGGCAGACCTCGAACTTATGGTCGCTGCAACTGAAGAGAACATTATGATGGTTGAAGGCGAAATGAAGGAGGTCCCGGAGAGCGTGATGCTCGACGCCATCAAGTTCGCCCACGAAGAGATCAAGCGCCACTGCCAGATTCAGAAGGAACTTATGAAGGAACTCGGCACCGACGTCAACAAGCGTGACTATCCTCACGACATCGAGGACGAGGCGCTCAAGAAGGCCGTTCACGATTTCTGCTACAGCAAGTGCTATGCTCTTGCGAAGAGCGCCAAGCCTAAGCACGAGCGCGAAGACGGCTTCGCCGCCATAATGGACGAATTCATCGCCACTCTTCCTGAGCCTCAGACTCCGGAGGAGAAGGAAGAATACGCACAGAAGGTCGCTCTCGTCGGTCGTTATTATCACGCCGAGGAGAAGGAGGCTATGCGCAATATGATTCTTGACGAGGGTATCCGTCTCGATGGCCGTGTATGCAGTCAGGTCCGTCCGATCTGGTGCGAGGTAGGTTATCTTCCTTGCGCCCACGGTTCCGCAATCTTCACCCGCGGTGAGACCCAGTCTCTCGCTTCAGTGACCCTCGGTACCAAGATGGATATGAAGGAGACTGACGAAGTCCTCATCCAGGATGACCAGCAGGTTGTTCTCCATTATAACTTCCCTCCATTCGCAACAGGTGAGGCCAAGTCGCAGCGCGGTGTCGGCCGTCGTGAGATCGGTCACGGCAACCTCGCCCTCCGTGCTCTCAAGCCGGTCATCCCTGTAGCACCTGAGAACCCTTACGCAGTCCGCATCGTTTCAGATATCCTCGAGTCCAACGGCTCATCTTCAATGGCTTCCGTCTGTGGCGGTTGCCTCGCCCTTATGGATGCGGGTGTCCAGATCAAGAAGCCTGTTGCAGGTGTTGCGATGGGTCTCATCACCGATGCCGAGCGTCCTAACGACCGCTATGCTATCCTTACCGATATCCTTGGTGATGAAGATCACCTTGGCGATATGGATTTCAAGGTCACCGGTACCAAGGACGGTATCACCGCTACCCAGATGGATATCAAGGTTGACGGGCTCAGCTATACCGTTCTCGAGAAGGCTCTCGAACAGGCCCGTCAGGGTCGCCTCCATATTATGGGCGAAATGATGAAGACCATCTCCGAGCCTCGCGCCGACTACAAGCCGTTCGTTCCTCGCGTCACCGAGCTCCGCATTGCTGCCGAGTTCATCGGCGCTGTCATCGGCAAGGGCGGCGAGGTCATCCAGAAGATTCAGAAGGAAACCGGCACCACCATCACTATCGATGAGAAGCCGATCGCAGGCGACACCACCGGCAAGACCGAGGGCGTTGTCGACATCTTCAGCACCGACAAGGACTCCATGGACAAGGCCCTCGAGTGGATCAAGGGTATCTGCGCAGTTCCAGAGGCAGGCACCGTTTATCACGGAAAGGTCGTCAGCATCCTCGAGTTCGGTGCATTTATCGAGATTCTTCCTGGCAAGGAAGGACTTCTTCACGTCAGTGAGATTGCCTGGACCAAGACCGACAAGGTTGAGGATGTCCTCAAGGTTGGTGACGAGGTCGATGTCAAGCTTCTTGAGATTGATGCCAAGACCGGAAAGATGCGTCTTTCAATGCGCGCTCTTACGGAGAAGCCGGAAGGTTATGTAGAGCCTGAACGCAAGCCTCGTGAGCAGCGCGGTGGTCGTGACGACCGTCGTGACGACCGCCGTGGCGGCCGTGATGACCGCAGGGGCGGAGACCGTCGCGATGATCGCCGTGGCGGACGTGATGACCGTCGTGGCCCACGCCGCTCAGGTCCTCGCACCGATGCACCTGCGCCAACCGCAGATGATTTCCGCGAGCCTGCAGAAGAGACATTCTAGTCGAATCAAATAATAAGGAGGCCCTGCAGCGATGACTGCAGGGCCTCCTTATTATACCAGTTGAGGACTAGTCGATGTTTTTCTTGTCGGTGGTCCAGCCTTCGCGGGAGGCGAGGCCGCAAGGGGAGCCCTGGAAGAGCGCTGCGGCTTCGGCGTCGCCCTTGAGCTGCCACTGGAGCCAGGCGAGTGCGACTACGCTGAACTCGCCGCCGTGCTCCTGGCGGTAGGTGCCGCCGTGGCCGACAGGGTAGTTGGCCGCGAATACGGGAACGTGGTTGATGCGTGAGAAGTCATCCATACCGTTCTGGTAGGCGATGTCGGTAGGGCCGCCGAGAAGGTAGAGGGTAGGGGTGTGGATATTCTGGAGGTCATCCTTCCAAGGCATAGGCATGCCGGGAACTGCACCCTGAGGGTCGATGAAGAGGCCGCTGTTGCAGATCATAATGGTCTTGATGCGTGGCTCGGAGCAGTTGCTGAGGGTCTGGAGGCCGCCGCAGGACATGCCGGCGAGAGCGATGTTGTCGAGGTCGATCTTGTGATAGTATGGGCTTTCCTTGTCTTCGTTTACCTTGAATACCCAGTCGATTCCTTCTATCTGCTGCTCTGCGGTTGACACGTGACGGTGCTAGCCCTCCCGCTCGTCTTCAGGCCAGAAGCCGGTGGCGACTACGAGGAAGCCGTGGGACGCGATTTCGCTGAGGAAGTGGATGTGCTCCCAAGGTGAGTTGGTGCAGGCTCCATTGCCCCATACGAGGACAGGAAGCAGGTTCTTTTTGCCGAAAGGCTTGAGGTCGGCCGGACGGAGGATGGTGTGGGCTTCAAGAGAAGGCTCTTCTACCATGATGGCCGGGTAGGCGCCGGTACCGCCGTCTTCTACCGTGCGGTTCTTGGTGTAGGTCTCAGGGGCCTGTGAACAACAGGCTGAAAGCATCGCGCAGGCGGCGATGGCTGAAAGCAGGAGTTTGGTTTTCATCAGTATTGTTATTTGGTGTTAGAATTCTTCTCTGATATTGTAGGAATTGCGTCCGGAGGCATTGCGTGCGACCAGCTCCCCAATGAATCCTGCGAGGAAGAACATCACTCCGATGATGATTGCCAGCAGTGCGAGGTAGAACAGCGGCTGGTCCGTTACCGGGCGGAACTTCAGGCCGCGGTCCTGGGCTACTAGCTTCGCCACAATGATCCATACCGTCATCACGAATCCGGCCAGGAACATCAGGATGCCGCTGTATCCGAAGAAATGCATCGGCTTCTTGCCGAAGGTCGCGAGGAACCAGAGGCTCTGCAGGTCGAGAAAGCCATTGACGAAGCGGTCCATTCCGAACTTGCTCTTGCCGTATTTGCGCTTCTCGTGATGGACGGGCTTCTCTCCTATATTAGTGAACCCCGCATTCTTGGCGAGGTACGGGATGTACCGGTGCATCTCTCCATAAACCTCGATGCTCTTGATCACCTCGCGGCGGTAAGCCTTGAGGCCGCAGTTCATATCGTGCAACTTGATGCCC
The DNA here is from genome assembly GCA_045616385.1 of Candidatus Cryptobacteroides sp. Taxonomy (GTDB): domain Bacteria; phylum Bacteroidota; class Bacteroidia; order Bacteroidales; family UBA932; genus Cryptobacteroides. The sequence continues at coordinate 12,778 of JAZLGQ010000013.1, read as the reverse complement.
GTTATGCAGCGGGCAGTGGCGTTGTACAGCTTGGACGGAAGGTTCTTGGTCAGGGCGTTGTCCTTGCGGTGCCGCTTCCAGCCGGACACAAGGTCGTAGCCTTCTTCCGTAATCATACGGTACATCTCCGGGATCTCGTCGGGGGAGTCCTGGAGGTCGGCGTCCATTGTGAAGACGACGTCGCCTTCGGCTCTCTCAAAGCCGCAGTACAGGGCGGCCGACTTGCCGTAATTGCGGCGGAACGAGATGCCGTGGATGTTCCGGTTGCTTTCTGCCAGTTCCTTGACTGTGCCCCAGGAACCGTCGGTACTGCCGTCATTGACAAGGATGATCTCGTATGTGAGGGCGTTTGCCTTCATAACTCTGTCAATCCAGGAAGTAAGCTCCGGGAGTGATTCCTTTTCGTTGAAAAGAGGGATGACTACGGAAATGTTCATTGCTGGTTACTGTTCGTCGATATTGTCAAACGGGTTCGAGGACGGGATGTTGCGGGAAAAAATAGCCGCGACAACGGTTCCGAAGAGCCAACAGTAGATGAACTGGCTGAAGAAGGTTATCGTGGGTAGTTTTGGGAGCGTCTCTACGAGCATATCCATCATCTCCCCGTTGAACATCGGATTGTCCTGTGCGGCGGTGAGGATAGCGTCTTCGAAGTATGCCGGATTGATATAGGATGAATACGCAAGCAGGAATGCGGCGAACAGAAGAGCCGAGAACAGTGCCACAAGACGGCCGAAACGGAATACGTCGGAGTTGCCGGCGCCGGGTTCTGCGGCCGAGTATTTCTTCAGGAAAAACTTCATCAGCATTATGCATCCTGCGAACTTGACCGCCCAGAGCAGGACGGAAAGGAGTGAAGGCAGCACGCCGGTCCCGGCTTTGGAAACAAGTATCCCAATCAAAAAATAAGCGATTGAAATGCCGCCGAGCACTAGACCTCCGATGCCTGCCGAATTGAACAATATCTTCTTGTCTGTCATAACAACACAAAGATAGAAAAATTTAGTATCTTTGTCAGCTAAAATAACTCGAAAAACGATATGTTGACTATTGCATTTACCGATGGAACCATTCGCCCTTGGGACGAAGAAGAGGCTAAAAGGATATTCTGGCATTCTTCCGCACACCTGATGGCCGAAGCTCTCGAAGCTCTTTATCCGGGCGTCAGGTTCGGCGTAGGACCTGCCGTGGAAACAGGATTCTATTATGATGTCGACCTTGGTGACACCCAGATCAGCGACGCTGACCTCAGGAAAATCGAAGACAAGATGATTGAACTCGCCAGAACGAAGGAGACATTCGAGCGTACCGAGGTTTCAAAGGCAGATGCCCTCAAGTACTTCACCGAGAAGGGTGACAAGTACAAGTGCGAGCTTATCCAGGACCTTGAGGACGGCACCATCACCTTCTATAAGAACGGCAATTTCACCGATCTCTGCCGCGGCCCTCACGTAAAGCACGTCGATGACATCAAGGCAGTCAAGCTCACCGCCATCGCCGGCGCCTATTGGAAAGGCGACCAGAACCGCGAGCAGCTCACCCGCATATATGGCGTGACCTTCCCTAAGAAGTCAATGCTCGACGAATACCTTACAGTCCTCGAAGAGGCAAAGAAGCGCGACCACCGCAAGCTCGGCAGGGAGATGGAACTTTTTACCTTCTCAAGCCGTGTCGGTCTCGGTCTTCCGCTCTGGCTCCCTCGCGGCGCACAGATGCGCTATACACTCGAGAACTTCCTCCGCAAGAAGCAGGCGGACCTCGGATACCTCCCAGTAGTCACTCCTCACATCGGAGCCAAAGACCTCTATGTGACCTCGGGCCACTATGCAAAATACGGCAAGGACTCTTTCCAGCCTATTCACACACCTCAGGAAGGCGAGGAGTATATGCTCAAGCCTATGAACTGCCCTCACCACTGTGAGATATTCCGCAGCGCGCCGCGTTCATACCGTGACCTTCCTCTCCGCTTCGCCGAGTTCGGTACTGTCTACCGTTACGAGCAGAGCGGCGAGCTCCACGGACTGACCCGGGTACGTGGCTTTACACAGGATGATGCGCATCTTTTCTGCCGTCCTGACCAGCTCCAGGAGGAGTTCGAGAAGGTTATCGACCTTATCCTCTATGTGTTCAAGACCCTCAGGATGACCGACTATATGGCTCAGATATCTCTTCGTGACCCGAAGAACACCGAGAAGTATATCGGCACCGACGAGAATTGGGACAAGGCTGAGAAGGCAATTATCGAGGCTGCTGAGAAAAAGGGCCTCAAGACCGTCGTCGAACTTGGCGAGGCTGCTTTCTACGGACCGAAACTCGACTTTATGGTCAAGGATGCAATCGGCCGCAAGTGGCAGCTCGGTACCATCCAGGTTGATTACAACCTCCCGGAGAGGTTCCAGCTCGAGTATACTGATGCTGACGGGTCAAAGAAGCGCCCTGTTATGATTCATCGTGCGCCGTTCGGCTCAATGGAACGTTTCACGGCAGTCGTGCTCGAGCATACCGCCGGACACCTTCCGGTATGGCTCTCGCCTGATCAGGTTAAAGTGCTGCCAGTCAGCGAAAAATATTCAGAATATGCTGAAAATGTTTGCACTTTGCTGAAAAATTCCGAAATTCGCGCTTCCATAGACTCGCGTAACGAGACTTTGGGCAAGAGAATTCGCGAGATTTCGCTTCTCAGAGTGCCTGTACTCGTGATTGTGGGAGAAAAGGAAGTCGCTGACGGCACTGTTTCTGTCCGCAGGGAGGGTGTTGATCAGGGCAGTATGACTGTCGCTGACTTCATTAAATATATGGATGCAGCAGTTGCTGAAGAATTAAAACAGTAGGAGGACTTTACTATCGCAGGACCTTACAGACCGAAACCTTCGGGTTTCAAACCAGGCGGCCGCAGGCCGGATCCTCGTCAGATGCAAAAGCGTGACGAGAATGAACTCAATATCAACGGGCAGATATCTGCATCGGAGGTTCGCCTTGTAGGCGAGAACATCCCTGAACCGGGTGTTTATCCTATCGCCAGGGCTCTCCAGATGGCAGATGAGCTTGAACTTGACCTGGTGGAGATCAGTGCGAAGGCTGACCCGCCGGTGTGCAAGATCCTCGATTACCAGAAGTATCTCTATCAGCAGAAAAAGAAGGCGAAGGAAATGAAATCCAACGCCGCAAAGGTGGTGATCAAGGAAATCCGCTTCGGTCCGAACACCGATGAGCACGATTTCAACTTCAAGTTGAAGCACGCTCAGGAATTCCTGCAGGAAGGTTCGAAGGTCAAGGCGACCATATTCTTCCGCGGCCGTTCCATAATGTTCAAGGATCAGGGCGAGAAGCAGCTTCTGAGGTTTGCCGTAGAGCTCGAGGAGTATGGCCGTGCAGAGGCTATGCCGGTGCTTGAAGGCAAGCGTATGACGATGATGATCGCTCCCAACAAAAAGAAATAGTCCGCAGTGAAAGCGGTATTTTATAGTTTAATTTAATTTTATAAAACAATGGCAAAGCTTAAGACCAACTCCGGTGCCAAAAAGCGTTTCACGCTTACCGGATCGGGAAAAATCAAGAGGAAGCACGCTTACCACAGCCACATCCTCACCAAGAAGACCAAAAAACGTAAGAGAAACCTTGATCACTTCGCTCTTCTCGAGAAGGCCGATTACAACAGGGTACATGAAATGTTGGTTCTCTAAAAAAAGTATTGAATTATGCCAAGATCAGTCAACTCTGTAGCCTCAAGGGCTCGCCGCAAGAAGATTCTCAAGAGAACCCGCGGTAATTTCCTTTCAAGAAAGAATGTCTGGACTGTAGCGAAGAACACTTATGAGAAGGGTTTGACCTACGCTTATCGTGACCGCAAGGCAAAGAAGCGCAACTTCCGCGCATTGTGGATTCAGAGAATCAATGCTGCCGCCCGTCAGTACGGCATCTCTTATTCTCAGTTCATGGGCAAGCTCAACGCACAGAACATCGGCCTCAACCGCAAGGTTCTTGCCGACCTTGCTATGAACAACCCACAGGCATTTGAAGCTATCATCAACTCTGTAAAATAGTTTGTGTGAAGTGAGCTTGAAGGATTTCACACGCAACAAATGGGTAAGGTTCGGCTTCTGGGCTGCACTCTACGTGGCGTGGGTTATCTGGCTCGGGAATTTCTGGTTCCTGTTCGGTCTGATAGTTGTCTTCGACATCTTCATAACCCGCAAGGTCCATTGGAATTTCTGGAAGAAAAGATACAAGGAGGGGGAAAAACCGAGTACGGTGAACGAGTGGCTTGATGCTCTCATCTTTGCCGTCATCGTAGTGACCTTCATCAATATTTTCTTCATCCAGGCCTTCAAGATTCCATCTTCTTCAATGGAGAGCAGTCTCTATACCGGAGACCATCTCTTCGTGAGCAAGTTGACATACGGCCCGAGAGTCCCCGAGACCCCTCTGACCATACCTTTTACGCATAACACGATTTTTGGCCACGAATCCTATTCCACTTTGATTCAGAAGCCATACCGCAGGCTGAAAGGTATCAGGGAAGTCCGCAAAGGTGACTACGTCGTGTTCGGATTTCCAAACGGAGACACCGTGCTCCGCAAGGCTCCGGTCGAAGACTATCACGCTCTTGTCCGTATGCTTGGTCAGCAGACAGTGGACGGGTTCGGCGAGATAATCGTCAGGCCCGATGACAAGAAGGACCACTACGTGAAGAGGTGCGTCGCCACTCCGGGTGACACGCTGGAAGTCAGGGACGGGTTCGTCTGGGTCAATGGAGAGCAGCAGACCATCTATCCGGGAGTGCAGCTGACATATACGGTGGTCACCACCGGTCAGAAGATTAACAGCAAGACTCTGGACAGACTTGGAATCAACACTGCAGAACTCTTCTACGATCCATCGCTGCCGGGCTATCCGATGATGCCTCTCACGGCAGAAATGCTCGAAGAGATCAAGTCCTTGCCGAATGTCGTAAGCGCAGAACCGGACCTTGATATGGATCCCGTCAGCTGCAGCAGGGAGATCTTCCCGTTCACGGAAGACTCCGGCTGGACAAGGGATTATTTCGGCCCGCTCTGGATCCCCAAGAAAGGCGAAACGGTTGAGCTCAATGACCGTAACCTGCCTCTCTACGAAAGGATAATATCGGTTTACGAAGACGGTGATGCCGCAGCTGCTCTTGCAGATGGAAGATACACTTTCAAACAGGATTACTACTTTATGATGGGAGACAACAGGCACAACTCTCTCGACTCAAGATACTGGGGATTCGTTCCCGAGGACCATCTGGTCGGAAGGCCGCTTGTAGTCTGGCTGTCAACAAGGCAGGGAAGCAGGTTCCCGAAGAATATCAGGTGGGGCAGATTCCTCAAATTTGTATAGGTTTCGATTTGGAAATCAGAAAATTAAGAGCGATATTTGCACCCCCGTTGTAAGAAATAAGATAAAAAAGATATAGTTATGGCAAAAGTTTGTCAAATAACCGGAAGAAAGAGAATGAAAGGCAACAACGTTGCCCATTCCAAGTTGCGCACCAAGCGTGACTTCTCCCTCAACCTCAAGAACAAGCGTTTCTGGAGCGAGGAGGAGCAGAGGTACATCACCCTCAAGGTTTCTTGCAAGGGTATGAGGATCATCGAGAAGAACGGCCTTGAGGCTACTCTTCGTGACGCTCAGAAGAAAGGATTGGTTAACCTTGTTTAATTTTAAGTATTATGGCAAAGAAATCTAAAGGAAACAGGGTGCAGGTCATCCTCGAAAGCATTGAGAACAATGCTGAGGGCAAGGCGATGGTATCTCGCTACATCACTACCAAGAACAAAAAGAACACTCCTGAGCGTATGGAGCGCAAGAAGTTCCACGCAGGTGTTGGTCGCGTGACAGTTCATAAAGAAATCAAATAATTAAAGGAGATTAAGTTATGGCAAAGAAAGCCGTTGCAACATTCGCAGCTAAGGCCGGTGCTAAGAGCATGGTCAAGTGCATCCGTATGGAGAAGTCTCCAAAGACTGGCGCATATGTATTTACAGAGCGCCTTGTTGAAGCTGACAAGACCAAGGAGTTCTTCGACAAGAAGTAATTTTTGATACTCTATAAAAGTGAGGCTCGCTACAGATGGCGGGCCTCACTTTTTGCGTTATTATTTGTATCTTTGCAAGATATGGCACTTAGCTTTTTTCAAAAGATCGGAAGGGCGGTCATCGGCAGGTCAAGAGTCGATGATGACACTCTTGATGCAATAGAGGAGGCTCTGGTCGAGTCTGATATGGGTGTGGATACCACGCTCAAGGTTATCGACAATCTTGAAGAGCGTGTGGAGAAGGATAAATTTATGTCGTTTGACGAGCTTGTCGGCCTGCTCCGCGATGAAATCGCGCAGCTGATTCCCGAGAGCGGGGCTCCTGTCGATTTCTCCAGGAAGCCGTATGTTATTCTTGTAGTCGGGGTGAACGGGGTCGGCAAGACAACTACCATAGGCAAGCTTGCACACTACTTCAGACAGCAGGGCAGGAAAGTCGTGCTCGGTGCAGCCGACACATTCCGTGCAGCGGCCGTCGACCAGCTTACCATCTGGGCGGAAAGGGCAGGTGTCGAGATAGTAAAGCAGCAGATGGGGTCCGATCCGGCAGCGGTTGCGTATGATACTGTCAAGTCTGCGGTTGCCAAGGGCGCTGACGTAGTCCTTATCGATACCGCAGGTCGCCTGCATAACCGGGTTGACCTTATGAATGAGCTCACGAAGATACGCAACTCGGTACGCAAGGTCGTCCCGGATGCTCCTCACGACGTGATGATGATACTTGATGCATCTACAGGACAGAACGCTTTTGCCCAGGCAAAGGAATTCTCGCGCGCGACCGATGTCACTTCAATCACCGTGACCAAGCTTGACGGAACGGCGAAGGGCGGTGTAGTGGTAGGCGTGAGCGATCAGTTCGGCATTCCGGTCAAGTTCATCGGAGTCGGCGAGGGGATGGAAGATATCAGGGCCTTTGACAAGGAGAGCTTTGTCGAGACCTTATTTAAACCAGAAGAAATACACAAATAGATATGAAAGTCTCTTACAATTGGTTAAAGGATTATTTGAAGTGCGACCTCAACCCGCAGCAGGTGGCTGATGCAATGACTTCGATAGGTATCGAGGTTGACGGTGTCGAGGAGCAGGAGGCTGTCGAAGGCGGTCTCGCAAACGTTGTCGTTGCAGAGGTGCTCACCTGCGAGCCTCATCCCGATTCCGACCACCTTCACGTCACTACCGTCAATGATGGTGGCGCCGAGCCGGTCCAGGTGGTCTGCGGCGCACCTAACGTGGCTGCCGGACAGAAGGTCCTTTTCGCCCGGATCGGGGCAGTCCTTCCCGGCGACTTCAAGATAAAGAAATCCAAGATACGCGGAATAGAGAGTTTCGGTATGATATGTGCCGAAGACGAGCTCGGTATCGGGACCAGCCACGATGGAATTATGGTGCTTCCGGCGGATGCCAGGGTGGGCACTCCGGCAAAGGAATACCTCAAGTTTGAGACCTCGGCGGTCATCGAATATGAAATTACGGCGAATCGCGTGGATGCCGCATCCCATTGGGGCGTGGCGCGCGACCTCTATGCGTATCTCAAGCTCAACAATATCCCGTGTGAGCTCTGCAAGCCATCTGTTGACGCTTTCAGGGAAGGGACCGGCGATGGCATCTCCGTCGAAGTCCTTGACAGCAAGGGCGCGCCCCGCTATACAGGCATCACCATCAAGGGCATCAGGGTCGGCCAGTCGCCGGAGTGGCTCAGGAAGAAACTTGAGAGCATAGGAAGCCGCACTATCAACAATATCGTCGACATCTCGAACTTCGTGCTCTTCGAGCTCGGACAGCCTCTCCATACCTTCGACGCATCCAGAATTGAAGGCGGTAAAGTGATTGTTCGCCGTGCCGCGGCGGGTGAGACTATCAAGACCCTCGACGGCGTCGAACGCAAGCTTGCCGCCACCGATATGGTCATCGCCAACGCTTCTTCTGCAATGTGCATCGCGGGAGTGTTCGGCGGCGAGGAGTCCGGAGTGACCGAAGATACTGTCGATGTGTTCGTGGAAAGCGCATATTTTGATCCTGCATCAATCCGCAAGACTTCAAAGAGCCAGACTCTTCAGACCGATGCGTCTTTCCGTTATGAGCGCGGAGCCGATCCCGAGATACCTCTGTTTGCGCTCAAGCGCGCTGTCCTGCTTATCCAGGAATGTGCCGGCGGCACCGTTACGGGTGACATTCAGGAGGTTTATCCTGAAAAGATCTCCCGTGCCGAAATCGAACTTGACTACAATCGCATCGAATCCTTCATAGGCAAGAAGATAGGCCACGACGTGATTGAGAACATTCTCGGCTGGCTCCAGTATGACTTTGTGTCAAAGAGTGCAGACGGGGCGAAAGTGCTTGCTCCATCGTATATGATTGACGTGACCAGAGAATGTGACGTGGTCGAGGAGATTCTCAGGATCTACGGGTACAACAACATCGAGCTGCCCCGTCATATGAAGATGTCCGTGAACGCTACCCCTTCTCCTCAGCCGGAGGCGGTCCGAAACGGTATTTCCAACTTCCTTGCCGCCAACGGCTTCACTGAAATAATGAACAACTCCCTCACCAAAGGCGAGTATTATGAGAAGCTCAAGACTTACCCGGCAGACCATTGTGTCCGCATCGTGAACCCTCTCAGCCAGGACCTGAATGTCCTCCGCCAGACCTTGATCCTCAGCGGACTCGAAGTCGTTGCATACAATGTTAACCGTCAGATAGGATCTTTGAGGACCTTTGAATATGGCAGTGTATATCAGAGACTTCCTGAAAAGAATGGCGAAACCCTCGAGGGATACGAAGAGCACCAGTGCTTTACCCTTATGATAACCGGCACTCCGGACAAGACCTGGCGCACCGAGACCGGGAAGAGCAGCTACTATCAGCTCAAGGGCTATCTGGAGCTGCTTCTCAAGCGCTTCGGTACTGATATCTACCAGCTCTGGAATGAGCCTGCTCCCGCTGACATATTCTCCGAAGGAATGATTTACAAGCTTCCGGGCAAGGGCAGGCAGCTTGCCGTGATGGGCACCGTCAATCCTGCTCTGGCAAAGAAGTTCGGGGTCAAGCAGCCTGTCTTTGCGGCAGAAATCAATTGGCAGGTTCTGTTTGAGCTTGTGAAGCGCGACAAGGTGGCATTCAAGGAACTGCCGAAGTTCCCGGAAGTCCGTCGTGACCTTGCGCTTCTTCTTGATGAGAACGTGACTTACGAACAGCTTCGCGCCGCGGCGTTCAAGCAGTCCAAGGGCTTGCTCAAGCAGGTCGGCCTATTCGATGTTTACCGTGGAGACAAGATTCCAGCGGGAAAGAAGCAGTATGCTCTCAGCTTTGTCATCCAGGATCCTGAGAAGACTCTTACTGACCAGGATACCGAACGGCTTATGGAGAGGCTGCTCACAACATTCCAGGCTCAGTTCGGAGCGCAGCTCAGGTAGATATTTATGAAGAAGGTCGGACTTGTGGTTCTCGGTCTCGCGGTACTTTACGGTATCGTGGGCTGCGGCCCGCGCGCTGCAGTGATTCCGGCCAGCCGTCTGTCCGATATCTATGCCGATATGTTCCTGGCGGACCAGTGGGTCAACAGGCACCCCTCTGTCCGGTCCCGGGTGGATACGATGCTGCTTTATGATGCGGTGTTCGAAAAATACGGTTATTCGCGAGCGGATTATTACAAGTCATTGGACCATTACCTGGACCGTCCCGAAGAATTTCAGAAAATCACAGCCGTCGCGGCAGAGAAATTAAGGCGCGAGTATGATGCCCTCAGGAAATTCATAGCTGTCAGAGATTCTGTAAACAGGCTGAACGCACCGTATTTGAAGCACAAGGAAATCGACTTTGACGCTGATTCCATACGTTGGGACATAGATGTACTCAAGTATCTTGACGATAAATCAAAACACATAATAGAAGAATGTCATACTCAGAAAAGTACGGATTCAATCCCGGAGCTTCCGAAATCGAAGCATACGCTCAAGGAAAGACACATCATCCTGGATCGCTGAAGAATGCAGAGGTCCTGAAGAAGTGCTTTTCCCTTATGGACCTGACCACTCTCCATACCGACGACACCGAAGAATCGGTGACCAGGCTTGTCGAAAAGACCAATGCCTTGCAGAAGGAGTATCCTTCCTATCCTCTTCCTGCTTCCATCTGCGTATTCCCTAATTTCGCATCCGTTGTCCGCGATCGTCGCGCCGACAGGGATGTACACGTCACCACCGTCTCCAGCTGCTTTCCGTCAGCCCAGAGTTTTCTCGAGGTAAAGGTCCGCGAATGTGAACTGGCGGTGAGGGACGGGGCTGATGAGGTCGACATAGTTCTCGCTCTCAATTCTTTCCTTGCGGGAGACTATGCAAAGGCCTCCGGTGAGATTGTCGAGATGAAGAAGGCGATTGATGCCGCTGCATCGGCACAGGGGCGGAAGGTGATTCTCAAGGTCATCCTTGAGACAGGACTTCTCGGCTCTCCCGAGCTCATTGCAGAGGCTTCTTTCCTTGCGATGGAGGCCGGTGCGGATTTCATAAAGACCTCTACCGGCAAGGTGGATGTCAACGCCACCCCTCTTGCCGCTTACGTTATGTGTTCCTGCATCAGGAAGTACTATGAGAAGACCGGGCGCAAGGTCGGATTCAAGGCCGCCGGCGGTATCTCCAACGCAGACGACGCGCTCGACTACTATTCGATCGGGCTCGACGTGCTCGGAGAAGAATGGATGAATAAGGATTATTTCCGTTTCGGAGTGAGCCGCCTCGGCAACAGCCTTATGAGCGCAATCGAGAATGAGACAGTAAAATTCTTCTGAAAAAGGTTTTTTCTTAAGTTTTCACTCGAATCCTTATATCAGAATACAGCCCTTGTACGAAAGTGCAGGGGTTTTTTCGTCGGTTAAACGTTTGTCCTGCAGGTTCGGCGGCATATTGGGAGGCGGTTACACCTATATGCTGAACAAACACATCAACATTGATGTAGGGGTCGGTGTGTGGCTTGGCTATGACAGGTTCACGACCTATGCCTGCCAGACTTGCGGGCGTATCATTGCGGATGGAGGCAAATATTTTGTCAAACCGGGCGACATTATGCTCGCATTGACTTATATTTTTTGAAAATGTTGTATATTTGCAATCCAATCCTTGCGCGGGTGGCGAAATGGTAGACGCGCTAGTTTCAGGAGCTAGTGGGGTAAAACCTGTGTGAGTTCGAGTCTCATCTCGCGCACTTTTCAAGAGCCAAAGTATTGGTTTTCAATACTTTGGCTCTTTTACCAATTACTTGTGGCCTTATGGATGCATGTTCATATTATAAACGATTGACAGTATCGGCGGTGTTTGTTTTTTTTGTTGCTTTCCTGAATTGCTTCGCCCAGGAATCACAACAAAGTCAGGTTCTTGACAAACGGGGACTGGTAACAAGGGAATGGATAACTGATGTGGGGACGAACGTGAAGTTCCTTGACCACGAGACCATCTTCAATTCCGACGGGAAGAAAATCCTGGAAAGCGAATACACCAAATTGGGGAAGCTTTGGACTAAGAAGTATGAATACGGTTTGGACGGAAAGATGACAAGGGAACTGACTTACAACAACAAGGGAAGGCTTGACAGCATCCAGAAGTTTGAATACAACGAGTTCGGCAAGAAGCAGACCATATACACTTACGATGCGAAAGGCAAACTTGTCAAAATCAAAGTTGTAGAATACACCCTCCGGGACAATGCTGAATGAGTTCGCCATCATTGGAGACTTCCGCTCCATCGAATTGTCACAGATGGATTCAATCCGGCTTATGAACCGGATTGACACCAAGTATCTGACAGATGCCGGCACTATGGAAAAGGTGCTGGAGAGAGCGTTGGACTGCGGATATCTCGCTTTTGACCTGGACGGAAAAAGAATTCACGGATACCGCTCGCTGTATTATGACACACCTTCCCTGCAGATGTATCTGGACCATCATAACAAAAGACTCGTCAGGCAGAAGCTTAGGACCAGATGTTACGAAACTTCAGGCCGTACCTTCCTTGAACTGAAATCGAAGAACAACCACGGACGTACAAAAAAGAAACGCATTGAGATTGCACCGGAGAGATACCGGATGGCGTCTATTGATGACGATGCCATTTCACGCTGGCTTGACGGGAGAATGAAATATGAACGAACGGAGATGTCCCCTTCGCTTGAAACGCTGTTTTCCAGAATCACTCTTGTCAACCCGGAAAAGACCGAGAGGTCAACGATAGATTTTGATCTTCGGTTCAACAATGCGCGCCGTGGGACATCGGCGGATATGGGCGATCTCGTGATTGTCGAAGTCAAGCAGGACGGGAATGTGCCAAGCAGGCTGAGAAACATCCTTCTCGAGTGTCGGGTCAAGCCCATCCGCATAAGCAAATACTGCATCGGGACCGCGATGACTGACGACAATGCAAAATCCTGCAGATTCAAGCAGAAAATTATTTTGATCAATAAAATGAGGAACAGATAATGACAGTATTACAAATCGCCAATCTCGCAGAAAGCGAGCTCATCGATATCCAATCCATAGGGGATTGCATACTCACGCCAAGACAGGGCCTTATCGAGCTTGGAATAAGGTTTCTGGGGTCATTTGCAAACTTCCGTGGCATAATGTGACATAAACATATACTTCAAGGTATGTTTGTCTATGAAAAGACCTTACCTTTGGAGTATGGAAGACAACACATCAACAAAGTTCGAGTTCCTCGCCAGCTTCATTCTGC
>JAZLGQ010000012.1:0-32775 GCA_045616385.1 Candidatus Cryptobacteroides sp. | reverse complement strand
ATATTCTTCTTGTATGCCTCCACGCCGGGCTGGTTGAAAGGATTGATGCCGAGCAGGTATGCCGATACGCCGCAGGCGAATTCAAAGAAGTAGAACGCCGCACCGAGGTTGGCCTCGTCGATGCGCTCGAGGGAGACCTCCATCTGAGGTACGCCGCCGTCGATGTGTGCGACCTTGACGCCGAGCTGCGCCATGGCGTTGCAGTGCTCGACGTGCTGGCCGGCAAGGAAATTGAGGCCGTCGAGGTTCTGCTCGTCGGAGCCGATGACCATTTCGCGATTGGCCTTCTCTATATTGATCACGGTCTCGAACATACAGCGGCTGCCCTCCTGGATGAACTGCCCCATAGAGTGAAGGTCTGCGGTATTGGTGACGCTGGCCGGGTAGATGCCCTTGCCTTCCTTACCCTCGGACTCGCCGTAGAGCTGCTTCCACCATTCTGCAAAATATGTGAACTTCGGATTGTATGTGACGAGTATCTCGACGGCCTTGCCGAGTTCAGTGTGCAGGAGGTTGCGCATTGCGGCGTACTTCACGGCGGCATTGTCCTCGCCCTTGCGGAGGAGTTCCTCACGCTCTGCGGCAGCACCCTTGAGCATCGCGCGCACGTCGAAACCCGCGAGGACTATAGGAAGAAGACCGACCGGAGTGAGGACCGAATAGCGGCCGCCCACATTGTCAGGGACAACGAAGGTCTTGTAGCCTTCCTGGGTGGAGAGTGTCTTGAGCGCACCCTTCACCGCATCGGTGACGGCGACAATACGCTCGGAAGCCTCTTTCCTGCCATAGGTCTTTTCGATATACTCCTTGACGATACGGAAAGCGACTGCAGGCTCCGTGGTGGTGCCGGACTTGGAGATGACCACACAGGCGACGTTGCGGAGCCTTGCGAGGTCGAGGAGCTCGGCGAGATATTCCTCGGAAAGGTTGTTTCCGGCGAAGACCACCCTGGTCTGTGGCTCTAAAAAACTGTGGCTCAGGGCCTCGATCGCGCATTTGGCGCCAAGGTATGAGCCGCCGATGCCGATGGCGATCACAAGGTTCACGCCCTTGCCGCGCCAATCGTCACGAATCGCCTCGAACTCCCTTATCAGGCTTTCGTCGATATCGACCGGAAGGGTCTTCCAGCCCAGAAAATCATTGCCCGCACCTTTTTCACCCTGAAGAGTGTCATAAGCCGTGAGGGCTTTCTCAACATACTCCTTGTACTGCGCGCCCTTTACGAAGCTGTCGCATCCATTGACATTAACCTTTACCATATCAAAAAAAAAGTTTGAATCATACAAATGTAATAAATTCTGCGCACTTATGCGATACCGTCAGACTTGTCCCCGATTATCGGAGCATAGTCTGCAGCCACCCCGCAATCACCCGCAGCCTCTTGACCATCAAGTCATAATCAAGAGTGGAAGGAAGGTCGGAAGGCTTGTTGGTATTCATCGTCACCCCGGATGTGAACATCACGCAGGGAATGCCCTTCTCGAGGAACCATTTCTGATCTCCGGTGCGCTGGTAGAACAGGTCCGTGAAAGACTTGTTGCCATAATAATCGTAGCTCAGATGCAGGCCGACCGTCCTGTTGGCCCACTCCAGGGCCTCGGCATAACGTTGCCCTCCGAGCGCCATCATATAGGCCCGCCTCTGCCTGACGACAGGCTCCAGATCAGACCCGATAGTATCCAGATTGACCATAAGCGATATCTTGTACCCGCAGTGAGTGGCAAAATGGAGCGAACCTGCCAGGTCGTTGCCGTGCCCGTCGAAAGCGACGAAGATCAATCCAGTCCTTCCTCCGGGAAAACCGCCTTCGGCGAAATGCCTCGCCAGCGCCAGAATACCGGACACTCCGGAGGCATTGGTGTCGGCACCCGGATAGCACGCGCCGTCAATGACACCGAGTCCGTCGAAATATGCACCGACGACTATGTACCGGCTGTACTCGCCGGGAGTGCGTGCAACAACGTTGCGTCCGAACCTCCCGCCCGAGCTGAAGGTCTGGAAATCAACTGAATAGCCGACCGCTTCAAGTTGCCTGAAAATATAAAAGGCAGCACCGGTGACACCGCCCGTGCCGTACTCTCTGCCGAAGCAGACGGAATCGGCGAGGAATGAGACCTCTCCCGAGAGTTCTTCCGCCAGGACAGACGTCGCAGTCTTATTGAGGTCACCGCCCCGCGCTCCCGCGCAGAAAGCGAAGGACACGGCAAAATATATCAATATTTTGAGCGGTATTTTCAATTTTCGGCTTGATAATTGATTATCTTTGCAAAATTAGTGAAAAAGTTTCTCCTTACAATAGTCATTTCGGTCTTCTGCGCCGCCTCTTCCCTTGCCCAGTACGACAAGGACATATTTATGTGGCGCGGCCGCCAGGCCCTTTCAGACGGCAAGTATGCGGCTGCCATCGAGAACTTCAACGTCCTCAGCAGGCTCGACACCACCGACTACTGGAGTTTCTTCTTCCGCGGCATAGCCAAATACAACCTCGGCGACATACGCGGCGCCAACCAGGACTTCAACCGTTCCGTCCGCATCAACCCGGTCTTCACCAACGGCTACCACTACAGGGCCATCACCGAAAGCCGTACCGGCGACTACGAGGCCGCACTTAATGATCTCCAGCGCGCCATAGACCTGCGCCCCGGCAACATAGGAGTCTATTTCTCACGCGGCGTCACCTATTTCCTGGCACAGAAGTTCCCCGAAGCCGTAGCCGACTTCGACCGCTACATCCGCCAGGAGCCGAAGGACCCGGGCGCCTTCCTGAACCGCGGCGCCTGCCACCTCTTCCTGGCCGACACGACCAAGGCCCTTGAAGACTACAACAGGGCCATACGCCTCAACCGCTTCGATCCGGAAGGGTTCATCCGCCGTGCGCGCGTCTATGCCGACCAGGGCAAGTTCGACCTCGCCATCAGCGATCTCGACCACGCCATCGACCTCGACCCGTCAAGCACCTTCGCATATTTCAACCGCGCACTTATGTTCTACGAGCTGAAGGACTTCAATGCCGCGATGCGTGACCTTGACACCGTGCTTGAGCAGGAGCCGGGCAATGCCCTCACCCTTTATAACAGGAGCCTTATCTATCTGCAGGTAGGAAACCTCGAAAGCGCCCTTCAGGACATCGACCACGTCATCAACATCAATCCCGGCAATGTCCTCGCATATTTCAACCGCGCCGCCATATTCACCGAGATGGGCCGGTGGAAGGAAGCCGTCAGGGACTATACCAAGGCCATCGAGCTGTATCCCGACTTCGCCAAGGCCTATCTCAACCGAGCCTATGTCGAGAATATGATGGGCAAGCTCCGCGAATCCAGGCAGGACTACGACACCGCGCAGAAGAAGGTGCGCGAGTACCGCGAGAAAGCCGGTTCCGATGCCGCGGCATTCGCTGACACCACACGCAAATACAACTCTCTCATATCGCTCGACGCCGATTTCGCCAAGAAGGACTTCGACAACGAACTCCTGCAGCACCGCGACATCGACATACGCCTGCGGCCTCTCTACAAGTTCAGCCTCACGGCCCGGCGCGAGGAACGCAGCGTCGCCCTCTCACGCCGGTACGAGAACGCCCTGCTCGACCGGTTCATAGACGCGGCACCCGTCCCTGTCACCATAAGCAACGAAGAACATACCGGCTCCGAAAGCTACATCTTCACCGACACTGCCGAAGACTGTTTCGTGAAGGGTCTCCAGGAACTTCAGAAGAAGCAGTTCAACGTGGCGCTGTCGTGGTTCGATATGGCCATACAGCGCGCATCCACCGAAGAGCAGGCCAACAAATACGCCAGGTACTACCGCGCTTTCTACCTGCTGAACCGCGGTGTCCTCAAGGCCGAGATGATAGAATTCATCGCATCCCTCGAAGGCAGCGTCCAGACCTTGTCGATGGATGACCAGGGCTCCACGAGAGCCCGCGTCGGCGACAGTATGAACCGCACGTACGATTACTCCGAAGCCATCTCCGACATACAGGAGGCGATCTCCATACTGCCTGACATCCCATACCTGTACTTCAACCTCGGCAACCTGCACTGCCTCTCTTCCGAGCTGGTAAGCTCCATCGGAGACTACACCGAGGCAATCCGTCTGCACCCGCAGATGGGCGATGCCTATTTCAACCGCGGTCTGGTACTCATCTATCTGAAAGACAGGGAAAAGGGCTGCATAGACCTGTCCCGCGCCGGAGAACTCGGCGTCGCCGACGCCTACAGCGTCATTTCCAAATATTGCGAGGAGGAACAGAACTGATGCAGGTGAAATTCAAGTCATTATCCTCCGGCAGCTGCGGCAACTGCTATTTCGTCGGCACCTTCAATGATGCCGGCGCCTGCGAGGCGGGAGTCCTGATCGATGCGGGAGTCAGCCCGCGCCGCCTGAAGAAAGAGCTCGCCGCAGACGGCCTGGGCTACGACGACTTCCAGGCCATACTGGTCACCCACGACCACCTCGACCACATCCGCTCCCTCGGCTCGTACTGCAAGCATCTGCAGAAGCCCGTATGCACCACCCCGGCCATCCTGAAGGCCCTTTCCGGACATTTTATGACAGGCGCGCACCTTTCAGGTGTCAGGCGTCCCCTTAAGGAAGGATGGAACGAGATCGTGCCCGGACGCATCAGCGTGCAGCATTTCGAGGTGCCGCACGATGCTACCCAGACCGTGGGCTATGCCATCCTGCTCGACGGCTACAGATTCGTGATAATGACAGACCTGGGACGTATGACGCCACAGGCTATGGCCTTTGCGAAGCAGGCCGACACGGTGGTCATCGAGTCCAACTACGACCTGTATATGCTGCGCCACGGGCCATACCCGAAGGAACTGCAGGACCGCATATGTCAGGGACACGGCCACCTCTCGAACATCGAGTGCGCCAAGGCAATCAGCGAATTCGCGCACGAGGGGCTCAAGAACGTTTTCCTGTGCCACCTGAGCGAGCACAACAACGAGCCGCAGCTCGCCCACGACACTTCCCGCCCCGTGCTGGACGCGTCAATACGCCTGGCCCCGCTGCCGCGCCAGACCGCCTCGGCTCTGTTTACCCTATAATTTGGTATATTTGTAGTTATGAAAGAATTCTGGAAAGTAATAAAAAGATACGTCGCACCATACAAGGGATATCTGGGAGGCTCCATCCTGATGAACATCCTCTCGGCGCTTCTCAACATATTCTCGTTCTCGATGCTGGCCCCTATCCTGAAGATACTCTTCGAATCGGGTTCCACCGAGTACAAGCTCATCCCGTGGAGCGAAGTCAGCGTGTTCGATTTCAACAGCGTCCTCAACAACATCTACTACTATATGACGGAGTGGATAGCACAGTACGGAGCAAGCAGGATACTGTTCATCCTCTGCGCATTCTTCTGCGTCATGACCCTCTTCAAGTCGGCCTGCAGCTTCGGCGCCGAAGCGATGATGATACCTATTCGCACCGGCGTGGTCAAGACTATGCGTATGCAGATCTACCGGAAGGTCATCTCGCTTCCGCTCGGGTTCTTCAGCCAGGAGCGCAAGGGTGACATAATGGCCCGCATAAGCGGAGACGTGCAGGAAGTCGAGTTCTCCATAACCAGCACGCTCGATATGCTCCTCAAGAACCCAATCCTCATCACCTTCTATTTCGGATGGCTTCTTGTGATGAGCTGGCAGATGACCCTCTTCGTCATCGTGTTCGCGCCTTTGTTCCTCCTTATAATGAGTGCCATCGGACGCCGCCTCAAGGCCGATTCCGCCGAGGCCCAGCAGTTCTGGAGCGACACGATGAGCCAGATGGAGGAGACCCTCGGAGGCCTCCGTATCATCAAGGCGTTCCGCGCAGAGAAGAAAATGTCGGGGCGTTTTGAGAAGACGACCGAGAATATGCGCAGGAAGAACACCCAGGTCGGCGTGCGCCAGGCAAGCGCCCACCCGGTAAGCGAGCTGCTCGGCACCATAATGATCGCCGTCGTGCTCTGGTTCGGCGGCCGCCTCATCCTGGGAGATTCCGCAGTCCTCGACGCACCGGCATTCATCGCATACCTTGCAATCCTCTATAGCGTGATACAGCCTATCAAGGACCTCTCCAAGGCAGCCTACGGCATTCCCAAGGGCCTTGCGTCAATGGAGCGCATAGACGTCATCCTCAACGCCGAAAACAATGTCACGGAGTCCGAGAATCCTCAGTGCCTCGACGGTTTCAACGGGAAGTTAAGCTTCGAGCACGTCAGCTTCCGCTACAAAGACGGCTCCCGCGACGTGGTGAAGGACATCACGGTCGACATCCCGAAGGGCAGGACCATTGCCATAGTCGGTGCTTCGGGTGCCGGCAAATCGACGCTCGTCGACCTCATTCCGAGGTTCTATGACCCGACCGCCGGCCGCATCACCATAGACGGAGTCGACATCAGGGATGCCCGGGTACACGACCTGCGGGCCCTGATGGGCAACGTGAACCAGGACCCTATCCTGTTCAACGACACCCTCTTCAACAACATAGCCTTCGGTGTGGAAAATGCCACCCGCGAGGAAGTCATCGCAGCCGCGAAGATCGCCAATGCCCACGACTTCATAATGGAGAAGGAGGAAGGCTACGACACCAACATCGGCGACCGCGGCGTGAAGCTCTCCGGCGGGCAGCGCCAGCGCATCAGCATAGCCCGCGCCATCCTCAAGAACCCTCCGATACTCATACTCGACGAGGCCACCGCCTCCCTCGACACGGAGTCCGAGCGCATAGTCCAGGATGCCCTTGACCATCTTATGTCGTCCCGCACCACCATCGCCATCGCGCACCGTCTGTCCACCATCAAGAACGCCGACGAGATACTCGTGATGAACGAGGGCGAGATAGTCGAGAGGGGCCGTCACGATGAGCTGATCGAGAAGAACGGCTACTACAAGAAGCTATACGATATGCAGGCCCTATGACGAGAAAGAAGCAGGAGACAACAAACAGGGCGCTCATATCGCGCATCCTGATGATTCTGTACATACTCGCAGTGGGATTCCTGTGCTTCAACAATTTCCAGGACCTGCCGGAGGCACCGAGATATCTGTTCGGCATCCCGGCCGACAAGATTGCACATTTCTGTATGTTCTTCCCATTCCCCCTGCTCGGTTTCTTCTCCTTCGACCATCAGTACTGGAGCAAGATGGAAACTATGGGCAACGTGATTTCGCTCATCGCCTGGGGATGCATCTTCGCAGGATTTACTGAAATCGTCCAGGGAATGCTGCCTTACCGCTCCCAGGACATAAATGATTTCAAGGCCGACGTTCTGGCAATCGCCATCTCGTCATTGCTTGTATTACTGATTGACATCTATCTGGTCAAACACCCCCGCCGCAGATGAAAAGACTCATATTTCTTCTTGCCTGCCTGCTGATGCTGCAGGCCGGTGCCTCCGCACAGAAATCCCCTTCCAAAGCACAGATGCAGGAGATGTGCGACACGCTTCAGGCACGTCTTGACAGGCGTTTCCTCACCAAGAACGAAATCAAGATAAGCAAGACGCTCAAGCGCAACGGCAAGCTGGACATTTATTTCACTGCCGACGCCGCGTACTTTCCGTGGCACGAGTCAGACCACGAATGGTTCCGCGGCCTGGTTGAGAAGGAACTGAAGGGCATCGCCGGAGATTTCAAGCTGGGCGAGATATATGCCCGCAACCACAAGCTCGACGAATACTGCACGCACGGTATCGGGAACGACGGCCGCGCCCATTCATACGGATACGCCACCAAGGACCCGCGCACCGGAGTCAGCCGCTTCATCAGCCGCGGCGGCGCCCGCGTGTTCCCGAGAGGACTCAGCGACCGCTACATCGCCGTATGGCAGAGCCACGGCTATTTCTACGACGACAAGCAGAACTTCTGGCGTTTCCAGCGCGCTCCCCTTTTCCGCACGGTGGAGGATATGTTCACGCAGAGTTTCGTCCTGCCTTTCCTCATCCCGATGCTTGAAAACTCCGGCGCCTATGTGCTGACCCCCCGCGAGCGCGACATCAACCCTCTGGAATACGTCGTCGACAACGACAAGAGCTTCAGCACGGAACGCCCCGGAATGCTCCGGAAGACCGGGAAATACGCCGAAAGCGGCAGCTGGAAGTCCGCCGGCCCGGGTTTCGCCGACTACAAGGAGTCTTATGGCTTCAACGACAATATCTTCTCCGCCGGTTCCGCCAGGATGGCCAGGTGTACTCCTAACGCCACCGCATCCGTCACCTGGACCCCCGACATAAGCAAGCGCGGCACATTCGCGGTCTATATCTCATACAAGACCATTGACCACAGCTCCACCGCCGCCCGATACACAGTCCACCATATGGGAGGAGATACCGAATTCCAGGTCAACCAGCGCCGTGGCGGAGGCACCTGGATATATCTCGGCACCTTCGAGTTCGACGGTGACGGCAGCGGCTACGTCAGGCTTGACAACAAGGGCAAGACCGACGAGATCGTGACAGCCGATGCGGTACGCTTCGGCGGCGGTATGGGAAAGGTCAGCCGCGGGGGCTCCGTCTCCGGCGTCAAGAGCTACATCGAAGGCGCCCTCTACTCAGAGGTCTGGGCCGGCGCTGACTCCACCATCACCCGTGTCTGGAGCACGGAATACATCGACGAATACTCCACCCGCGGTGCCTGGACCGATTGGATGCACACCAAGAAGGACATCCCGTTCGACCTTTCACTCGCCTTCCACACCGACGCCGGCATCGTCCAGAATGACAGCATCGTCGGCACGCTGGCCATATACACCCGCACCAGCGAAGGAAAAGTCACCTTCGCCGACGGCCGCGACAGAGTCGTAAGCCGCCAGTTCTGCGACAATGTCCAGACCCAGGTCGTGCAGGACCTGCGCGCTGAATTCGACCCGCTCTGGACACGCAGGGGACTTTGGGACAAGAGCTACAACGAGAGCCGCACACCCAACGTGCCAGCGATGATCCTGGAGCTGATGAGCCACCAGAACTTCAACGATATGAAGCTCGGACTCGACCCATCGTTCCGCTTCACCGTAAGCAGGGCTGTTTACAAGGGGATACTCAAAACGCTCAGCGACTTCTACGGATGTCCATACACCGTGCAGCCTCTTCCGGTGAACTCCCTTTCGGTCCGCTTCGGCGAAGGCGGCAAGGCGGTTCTCAGCTGGAAACCAACCGAAGACCCTCTTGAGCCTACGGCAAAGGCCAAGGGCTACACGGTCTATACCCGTATCGACGACGGCGCCTTCGATTCCGGCCGCGAGGTCACCGGCAGCTCCGCCGAGATTCCCATCAAGGATGGGCACATCTATTCCTTCAAGGTAGAAGCCTGGAACGACGGCGGACGGAGCTTCCCATCCGAGATACTCGCCATAGGCAGACCTTCAGGCGCGAAAGGAGGGAGCGTGCTCATCGTCAACAACTTCGACCGCGTGAGCGCGCCTTCGTGGGTCGACACCCCGAACTACGCAGGCTTCAACGCCATCACCGACTCGGGCGTGCCGTACATACGCGACATCAATTACATCGGCGACTCCTACGAATTCAATCCCGAGGCTGAATATGTCGATGACGACTATTCGGGCTTCGGCTCAAGCTATACCAACCGCGCCGGCGACATCATTGCCGGCAACACCTTCGACTATCCGTATATTCACGGCAAGGCGCTGATGGCACTCGGCCGCCCGTTCTTCTCCTGCTCACGCGACGCATTCTGCGAAAAAGGATCTCTGGGTGCCGGTGTCATTGACCTTCTCTGCGGCAAGCAGAAGACCACCGTAATCGGCCCGGGGCGCGTTCCTGACAGATACCAGGTCTTCACGGACGAACTGCGCGAAGCCATAGCCAAGGCCGCGGGCGAGGGCGTGAACTTCATTGTAAACGGCGCCAACATCGCGAGCGACCGGTCCTCCGACCCTGTCGTCAAGGCCTTTGTCGCCGACAATTTCGGCTACAAGATCGCATCAGCATTCGGCACCCGCACCGGAATGATTGCAGGAATGCCGTTCCACTCCGGGATCAACCCGGATTTCTATTGTGTCGAGTGCCCTGACGGCCTGAATCCGGAAGGACGCAATGCAAGGACACTGTACCGCTACACCGGCTCGAACGTCTCTGCCGCAGTCACTTTCCAGAGCAGGACAAACAAAAGCGTCTCCGTGGGAATACCTCTGGAAACGCTTAAGGAAGATGCAGACAGGATATCTGTGTTCAGAACCGCATTAGAGTACTTTGACAGGGACTCCAAACCAGTGAACCATCGCTAGGTAGATCAATCCGCTGACAACTACCACGGCAGGAATCGTAAGGACCCAGGCCCATACGATGTTCTTTGCCGTCATCCATTTGACTCTCTTGAAACCTCTTGTCAGTCCGGTGCCGATGATGGAGCCGGTTATGGTGTGGGTCGTGCTGACAGGGATGCCGAGCACGGCTGTCATAATAAGCGTGAAGGCGCCGGACAATTCAGCGCAGAAGCCCTGGGTAGGGTTGATACGGCTGCTCAGGCCGTCGCCAAGAGTGCGGATAACCTTCCATCCGCCAGTGACAGTGCCAAGGGCGATGAGGCCATAGCAGACATATTTGAGCCACATAGGCACATAGAAACCGGTATGCCCGGCAGCTGCGGCGGCCGCGGCACCATTGCCGTAGAGAAACTGCATCACGCCGCTGTCGGGATTGGATACAAAGGCCGTCGCGAAGAGGATGGCGATGACTCCCATCGTCTTCTGGCCGTCGTTTCCGCCGAAGCCGAGCGAGAATGCCGCCGAAGACACGAGCTGCATCTTGCGCATCACCCGGTCGACGTTCTTCACATTGCGGTTCCTCAGGAAGGCCATAAACAGGCAGTTCAGGGTGAAGCCCATCAACATACCCAGAAGAGGAGAGATCACGATGAAGGCAAGGATCTTGAAGATGCCTCCGCCGATAAGGTACTTTGCGCCGTAGACAAACCATACCGGGCCGATAAGGCCGCCTACAAGTGCGTGGGATGCCGAAATCGGCAGGCCCACCTTAGTGCAGATGAAAATCCACAGGACAGAGCCCAGCAATGCCGCAAGGATCACGTAGACATCGATGCAGGACTCCTGCACGATGCCTTTGCCCATAGTGGCTGCAACCGTCGTGTCAAATATGAAAAGTGCTGTGAATATCCAGAACGCGGCCCAGGCCACCGCCACCTTCGGAGGAAGGGCCTTGGTCGAGATGACTGTCGCGATGCAGTTGGCCGCATCGTTCATACCGTTGGTAAAGCTGAAGATCAGCGCAATCAGGGCGGTTATGAGTACTATCGCTATCATCCCCTATCCTATCTTCACCACAATGCTGCGGATAACGCTTGAAACCTCCTTCGCCCTGTCTGAAGTATCCTCGAGAGCCTGCGCGATGTTCTTCTTCTTGACGAGCTCTATCGCATCCTCCTCATACTGGAAGAGGTTCGACATATAGCTCTCATAGACGTCATCGACATTATGCTCAATCTCCTTTATCTTGTTGCACAGATCATCGACCACCTTTGCCTCCTTGCGCACGGAATCGAACTTGTGCGTGACATCAAGCAGTATCTGAGCATCCTCCTTCACGAAGTTCGCAATCTCGATGAGCTTCTTTGAAGGCTCCTTCGGCTGATAGATGGCAATCTTCTTCGAAGAGTCACGGATGGTGTCCAGCAACGTATCCATAACCTCGGCCAGTTCGTGGATGTCGTCGCGATCAAAAGGAGTCACGTATGCCTGAAGCAGCTCGTTGATGATCTTTGCGGTGATGGCATCACCCTTCACCTCGCACTCCTTGATGCGATGGGCAAGCATCCTGCGTTCGTCAGGATCCTCGGACGAGGTCTGCTCGCAGAGCAGTCCGGATGCCTTGAGGATATTTTCGGCCGCTTCGATGAACAAAGGAAAGAAGCGTTTCTCCTTCACTACAAACAACTGCAAGAAATTGTCAATTTTCATATTGTGCTAAAGTTATTTTCATCCTACTTGTACCAGTTGACGGAAGACCTTGCCCCAGCAATCCAGACCATATCGCCCTCGGCAAATATGAAATCCGGCTTCGGATTGGTGGAAAGGACGCCGCCGCTCATCACGCTCACGACCATACAACCGGAATCACGCATTTTTACCTCACGCAGACTCTTGCCTGTAAGGTATGACTCCCGATTGAGGACAATCTTCTCGACGACGAACATCTCGTCCTCGACATTCCCGACCGACTTGAATTCCATCGATTTACGGAATTCAGCCAGCTGTTCCGTGGTGCCAACGGCCAAAAGCGTATCGCCGGGATATATGTACTCGTCGCCGGTCGGTACGATTATGCTCCTGCTTCCGCGCTTGATCTTGATGATATTGACCCCCGAGGTATGGCGGAAAGGCATTTCGCGAAGCGTGTGACCTATATGCGGGGAATCGGCCGACATCACGCAGGTCTCGATATGGACATCATACCCTTCGAGCTGTTCCTTGACTGCGGCTGTGACTATCATCTTCTTGCGCTCGCTGAGCTCCTTCTCATTGAGGTTGGCAAAGAACCGTGTCTCGATGGAGGTTATCCTGTGCAGCGAGAAGCGCGAGATGAAATAAGTGCCGGCGACAACGGCAAACACGAGAACGATGGATACCACGTTCAGGTCGAAATAATGCGACACCAACGCCAGTACAAAGCTCATTGCAAGCAAGGCGCGGAAAGCCATCAATGACATTATCGGCCAGGAATTGGCGCTCTTTTCCTTGAGCAGCTTCTTTGCAGAGCTGTTGACGGCATCGCTGTTGAGTACGGACAGTCCGTACAGGAAAGGAAGCATCACCGCCAGGACGACCGCCATCTTGATCCAATTGCCGGCCACGACATTGAGCTGAGGGAACAGGGAATCGAAGAAACGGTCAAAGAACTGCGTTGCTATGAGGATGGCAATGAGGATGAATGAATAGATCAGAATCCTGATGAAAAGGGACTTGAGAAGCACCTTCCATTCACTCTTCTCGGCAGCGGATGATCTCGTCAGTTTGCGCTTCGGGGTGATGGCATCCAGCACCTTGCCCGGAAGCACGCGATAAAACCAGGCAGACACAGGATCAGCCGCCTTTATCATATATGGTGTGGTGAAGGTCGTGATGACCGACACGGCAATGATCACGGGATAGATGAAGTCGCGCATCACGCCTAGCGAACAGCCGAGACCTGCGATGATGAATGCGAATTCACCCAGTTGCGCCAGACTGAAGCCGGCGTGAACCGCAGTGTCAAGGCCCTGGCCCGCAAGCAGCGCACCGGTGGTCGAGCAGAAAAGTATGCCCGCCATAGCCACAACGGTAATAATAAGGATAGGAAGCCAATGCTCGGCTATCACTGCCGGATCCACCATCATGCCGACGGAAATGAAGAAGATTGCGCCGAACAGATCCTTTATGCCCGACGTGATGTGCTCGATCTTCTCTCCCTCAAAAGTCTCGGAAAGTATCGAGCCCATAAGGAAGGCGCCGAGCGCGGATGAGAAACCGGCAAGGTTGGCCAGCACCACCATACCGAAGCACAGGCCTATGCTGACAAGAAGCAGTATCTCGTCGGAAAGGAATCTACGTACTTTCTTGAACACCGTAGGGATGACGTAGATGCCCACCACGAAGGAAAGCACTATGTAGAGCACGAGCTTGAAGATGGCGAGAAGCATCTCGCCGCCGGCAAACTGGTTGGACACGGCCATCGTTGACAGGAGCACGAGCAGCAGGACCGCAATCAGGTCCTCCACGACCAGCGAGCCGAAGATAAGCGAAGCATAGGGTTTCTTCTTCAGGCCCATATCATCATACGCCTTGATGATGATGGTCGTCGATGACATCGACAGGAGACCTCCCAGGAAAACGCTTTCCATAAACGTCCAGCCCATTGCATCACCGGCCAGAAGGCCCACGATCATCATTCCGATACATTTCACGCCGGCGGTCAGGAGGGCGCTGCTGCCTACCTTTATGAGCTTCTTGAAACTGAACTCGAGTCCGAGTCCGAAAAGAAGGAAGATTATTCCTATCTCGGACCATTCGTGAACTGCCTCCGTCGAGAACTGCGGGAAGAGGCCGAGATGAGGGCCCACGAGAAAGCCTGCAATGATGTACCCGAGAATGAGAGGCTGCTTGAGCGCCTTGGACAGAATGGTGAAGACACCGGCAGCGACCAAAATAATGGAAAGTTCTGTTACCAGATGAAGTTCCTCAGGCATAAACTAATCAATCTTTACAAAAACTTCCATTCGGTGACTGATTATTATTTGGCATCATTTGGCATCAAACTCCTGAAAACGGGAATTGTTCGAGATATACTCGGGCACTATCTGCTTCATCAGACGGACCATATTCGAAATATCAACCGCACGGCTGAGTTCCTCCAGCTTGTCCACGGCTTCTTTGGCATCGTTGTAGTCGTAGGTGCGCACGTGTGCGATACGGATGCGGTCGTGGCTGGTAGGGTCGGTGTTCTCGACATTCGAAAGAACCTCCTCATAAAGCTTTTCACCCGGGCGGAGACCGGTATAGACCACCTTGATATCCTTGTCAGGCTCCAGGCCTGAAAGTTTGATCATACGGCGGGCAAGGGTGTCAATCTTGACAGGAGTGCCCATATCGAAGACGCATATGCGGTTCTCCGTAGGCATTGTGGCGGCCTCCATCACCAAACGGCAGGCTTCCGGAATGGTCATAAAGAACCTGGTGATGTCCGGATGGGTGACCGTGACAGGACCGCCCTTCGCAATCTGCTGGCGGAAGCGAGGGATGACAGAACCGTTCGAACCGAGCACATTGCCGAAACGGGTCGTCACGAACTTCGTCTTGCCCTCGACCTTTCCGGCCGCGATGGCCTGGCCAAGGCTCTGGACATAGATCTCTGCAAGGCGCTTGGTGCAGCCCATTATGTTGGTAGGGTTGACAGCCTTGTCTGTCGAAACCATAACCATCTTCTCAATACCGTACTGGATGCACTTGTCGGCAACGTTCCTGGTACCCGCCACATTCACGAGGACAGCCTCGCAAGGGTTTTCCTCCATAAGAGGGACGTGCTTGTAGGCGGCGGCATGGAACACGATCTGAGGATGATGCGTGCGGAACGCGAAATCAAGACGGCGCTCCAGGCGGACATCTCCGATGATAGGCACGAACTGCAGTTCAGGGTGCTTCTCCTCAAGTTCGAGCCTGAGATTGTGCATAGGGGTCTCCCCGTTGTCGAAGAGGACAAGCTTCTTCACGCCGAAGCCGGCAAGCTGGCGGCAGAGTTCTGAGCCGATGGAACCGGCAGCACCGGTGACCATCACCACCTTGTCCTTAAAATTCTTCTGTATCTCGTCAAGTGATATCTCAATCTCATCGCGTCCGAGAAGGTCTTCGATCTTGACCTCACGGATATTGAAATGGTGCAGCTCCTCGCCGGAATACTCATCGATAGTAGGGACCATCAGCACCTTGACATCGTTGTCGAGGCAGAACTTGACCAGATTGTTCTGCTCTGCCTGCACGTAGGCCTCCATAGGGAACAGGACGCCCGCGAGAGACAGGCTTACGACGATATCGTTGAATTCCTTTTCGTTGCGGAAGCAGTAGACCTGCTTGTCGGCAAAGAGGGATTTTTTCGCGCTGCTCTCCGGAGTTATGAAACCGACGATCTCGTAGTGGCGCGAGTTGCGCAGACGGGTGAGAGTGGCGATAGACTTGTCGGAAAGGCCATAGACAAGCACCCTGGCACGCTTCTGAAGCTGACGGATGTGCCCCCTGTAGTTGTCATAGACCACAATCATTATGAAGCGTACGAGGCAGAACACGATCGTGCTAACCAGAAAGTCGGCCACAAGCATCACGAACACGGTCTTCGTGAACATTCCGAAAAGTACGACGGAAGCCCACATAAGGGCTACCTTGCCGAGAGAGACAAGACCGAACTTGAACGAATCCTTGAAAGAAAAATGCCTGATAATGATTATGTACGTCCTGACAAGGAAGAACATAACGATTGAGGATATCGCTGAAGAGAATCCCCAGACAAAGATGAACTTGTCGGAATGTCTCAGAAGTTCGTCTCCCAGAAGATATGCGACGATAGCCACGGCGATGGAGGCTGCCAGCGAGAGGAAGAGGTCCATATAAAAGACCACCCACCTGTTCAGGTACTTATGGGAGTATTTGTCTATATTTTTTTCGAAAGTCGTCATAAAAAGAGCTTGATAACCTAAATAACGTACAAAAATAATCAAAAGGCCGATTTCTTGCAAATATTATCAAAGATAATACGCTGAAATCGGCCCTTTTTACCCCCCCCATCAGGGGTATTTTTTGCTATTTGAGCGACTTCAGGAACCTGATCTGATAGTCGATCACGTCGTCGGAGAACACGTTGAAGGTGTTGTAGACGGCACGATCGCCGTCAAGTTCGTCAGCCGAACCTGCACAGTCAGGCGGCAGCTGTTCGAGGGCCTCCTGGACCGCCTTGTTGGCAGAGTCGTGAATGTTCACGCCAAGGCCGACATAGGTCCTGTCGGCGATTGCCAGCGCACCGTCCATCTCGAGTCCGTGACGGGCGGCAACGCAGAGCGATGCCATAAGCAGATACAGGTCCGCCGTGCCGTCGGAAGCGCGCCACTCGAAAGTCTGCTTGAATGAGAAATCGCAGATGTGGGCCTTCTCAAGTGGATTTGCGATAGCGGCCATATCGGTGTCGGTCACCCATCCGAGCGGCACGCGAACAAGCGCGCTGCGGTTGGAGAATGACCAGCAGAGCGAGGTCGGGGCCTCCTGATGAGGGACCAGGCGGCGGAATGATACAGGGCTTGGGTTGCCGAACGCCGGGAGCGAAGTACCGAGGTCCATCAGGCCGGCGATCGCCTTGCGGCTGACTTCCGTGAGTTCGCCATTCTCCGTCATAACAGGCTTGCCGTCGCGCGTGAACTTCATATGCACGTGCAGGCCGGACCCTGCCTTGCCGTCGGTGATCTTAGGGGCAAACGTAAGGTCCACGCCATACTGGTATGCAAGCTGCCACATTATCCATTTTGCTATGACGAGTTCGTCGGCCGCCTGCTCGATGTCGACAGGGGTGAACTCGATTTCGTTCTGCTCGTAGATTTTGCCGTTCTCAGTGAAGTTACCCACTTCGGAATGGCCGTACTTGACGTGGCAGCCCGCCTTTGTGATGAGGCGCATCGCCTCCACGCGGAAATCGGCATACTTGCAGAACGGAGCGCTTTCGTGGTAGCCCCTCTGGTCAGCTATGCGGTAGAGTTCCTCTTCCGGAGCCACGATGTAGTACTCAAGTTCGCCCATCGCCTGCATCTCAAGGCCGGTCGCCTTCTTGAATGCCTCCGACGCCTTATGGAGGATGTAGCGCGGAGCGTTCTCGAAAGGAACCGCGTCGCGGGTGAAGAACTCGCACAGCACGTCCACGGTCGGCACCTCGTCCTCGAACGGGTTGCGGAATGCGGTGGAATAGCGCGGGATCACATACAGGTCACTCTTGCCCGCCTCGATGAACGGGAACAGGCTTGAACCGTCGACTCTCTCGCCGGCCTCGAGGAGGTTCTCGAGGTGCTCTTTGTCGCGGATAACGAAATTAAGTGTCTTGAGACGTCCGTCCCATCCACAATAGTGGAAATTAAGCACCTCAACCTTCTGGTCGAGACAGTACTTGATGAGCTCTGCTCTAGTTTTTGCGATCATTTTTCAGAAGAAATTATTTTGTTTTGCTCCGCTGCCGAAGCATCGTGTATCAAATTGAATATCCTAACGAGGAAACCGGCGTCGAGCCCATAAGTGGCCCCGAGCTTCTTCGCCGCTTCCAGCAGCTCCTCGAAACGGGCCGACTGGATGATGGCTATGTTCTTCTCTTTCTTATAGTTGCCTATTTCCCTGGAAATACCCATACGCTCTGCTAGAAGACGGATGATCTCATCGTCGACCGCATCTATCCTCGCACGCATGTTCTCGAGTGTCTCGTCGTTTCCGGCAAACAGGTCACGGACCTTCAGGGTACCCAGAAGTTCGCCCAGGGCAGAAGGGTCAAGCTGCTGCGAAGCGTCGCTCAGAGCCTGCCGCGGACAGCAGTGGCACTCTATCATCAGGCCGTCGAAACCGAGATCCAGCGCACGCTGCGAGATCTCCCCGACATACTCAATGGAGCCGGCCATATGCGAAGGGTCGCAGAAGAACGGCAGTTCCGGGAAGCGTGTGCGCATCTCGATCGCATAACGCCAGTGCGGGACGTTCCTGTAACGTATCCTGTCGAATGTGGAGAAGCCCCGGTGGATGATGCCGAGGTTCCTGACTTCCTGCGCCCGGAAACGCTCGATGGCACCCACCCATAGGCCCAGGTCGGCATTGACGGGGTTCTTCACCAGGACAGGCACATCGGTGCCGGAAAGCGACTCTGCAATCTCCTGCACAAGGAAAGGATTGGATGTCGTGCGTGCGCCGACCCAAAGCATATCGATACCGGCATCGAGGCAGGCTTTGACGTGAGAGGCATTGGCCACCTCCGTGCAGACCTTCATTCCGGTCCGAGCCTGTACTTCACGCAGCCACGGAAGTCCCTTCTCCCCTATTCCCTCGAAGCATCCCGGATGCGTGCGCGGCTTCCATATCCCTGCACGGAAGACACTCACGCCAAGATCCTTGAGCGCACGGGCGGTAGTCAGGACCTGCTCTTCGCTTTCAGCGCTGCAGGGTCCCGCGACAAGCCACGGCCTGGAGTCTTTGAACAATGTCTTCATTCGTCAGAATTTCATTGCCAGGGTACCGCATAGCGCACCGGTGTACGGGTCGGCGGAAGGCACGACCGCAAACTGCAGATTGTCCGGTATCCTGATTCCAAAAAGGTTCTTGAAAGGTTCCATCAGCCATCCTCCAACGTGGGCGCTGAGGATGCCGAGACCGGCTCCGAAGAGGATGTCGCTGGCCCAGTGCTTGTTGTTGTAGAGGCGCATCAGTGCCACGCTCGTGGCGAGAGCATAAGCGGCTCCGCCCCATCCCCAGCCGTATTCCATACGCACCAGCTCGGCACCCGTGAAGGCAAGGTTGGTGTGCCCGGACGGGAACGACTTGTTGTCCACTCCGTCAGGACGGGGGGAATCGACCAGCCTCTTCATACCGTACGAAACGGCACTGAGAAAAACATACGAGATACCGGTTTCGATCACACGGTCAAGCCAATGGTGTTCGGCCTGCACTCCAGTGAAACCGAGGCCGACATTCATCCCTAGGGGGACATACTGCACCCAGTCGTCAAATCTAATCCTCGGTCCTCCCGCACGCCAGTCCTCCTGAGCCCATTTCTTAACGTCAGCATCGAAGCTGTCGTGGGCGAAACAGTGGATGAGTGTACCGGCGGTCACCAGGGCTGCCGGAGCTATGAGCTGCCGCGCAGCGAAGTCAGACGACCACTTCACTGCAGGAATCGACAGTGAATCGGCCCTGTATGCGAACTGGGCCTTAGCAGGCAGGCACAGTAGGACAGTCAATATGGCCAGAAGAATTCTTCTCATCGGTTTCAGTGTAAATCGAACAAAAATAACTATTTTTGTACACTATGACAAATCGGCCGACCATATTCCTTTACACGGACGGAGCAGCCAGCGGCAATCCCGGTCCGGGAGGTTATGGAGTGGTCCTGAAATGCGGCGGGCTTTGCAGGGAGATTTCCGGAGGGTTCGCCCGCACTACCAACAACAGGATGGAGCTCCTGGCCGTGATAACCGGTCTGGAAGCCATCAGGTGGGAGAATGCCGAGGTCGAGGTGTGGAGCGACAGCACGTATGTCGTGAAGGCCATAACCGAGGGCTGGCTCGAGGGATGGGTGGCGAAGAACTGGAAGAAGGTGAAGAACCCGGACCTCTGGCAGAGGTTCCTGCCGCTGTACCGCGCCCACCGCGTCTCCTTTCACTGGCTGAAGGGACACGCCGGGCATCCAGAGAACGAGCGATGCGACCGGCTTGCGGTAGCCGCCTACTCCCGGCCCGATCTTCCTGAAGACGAAGGATACATCACAAAAGAAGAACAATCATAAATTTACCAGATATGCAGAACGATAAGATAATTGTGGGCATAACCCAGGGCGACTCCAACGGCATCGGCTATGAAGTCATCATCAAGGCCCTTGCAGACCCGCGCATACTCGAGCAGTTCACTCCTGTGATATACGGTTCATCAAAGCTTTTCGGCTTCTACCGCAAGACCATCCCCGAAATCGAGCAGATGGATACCAACGCCATCAATTCGGCCTCTGAAGCCCACGCAAAGAGGATCAACATCGTGAACTGTCTTCCGGAAAGCACCTTTGCAGAGCCGGGCCAGGCCACACCTGAGTCCGCCAAGGGCGCAATCACCGCTCTCGACATCGCAGTGCGCGAGCTCAAGGAAGGCAAGATCGACGTGCTTGTCACCGGACCTATCAACAAGAAGGCCATGTCCAATGAAGGTTTCGGTTTTCCGGGTCACACCGAGTACATCCAGAATGCATTCGGGGTGAAGGATGTCCTTATGTTTATGGTCAGCCACCGTCTGCGCCTTGCAGTGGTCACCGGCCACATCCCTCTCAAGGACGTATGCAAGAACATCTCTGAGGAAAAAATACTCAGCAAGCTTCGTCTTATGAACGCTTCGCTTAAAAAGGATTTTGTCATCGACCGGCCGCGCATCGCCGTGCTCAGCCTCAATCCTCACAGCGGTGACGGCGGTCTTCTGGGCACCGAGGAGCAGGACATCATCATCCCGGCCATCAGGAAGGCCAACGAGGAGGGCATCCTTGCCTTTGGTCCGTTCTCCCCGGACGGCTATTTCGGGCTCGGCCACTATGAGAACTTCGATGCGACCCTTGCGATGTATCACGACCAGGGTCTCTCACCTTTCAAGGCTCTCTCTTTTGAGGACGGGGTGAATTTTACCGCAGGGCTTCCGGTCATCCGCACCTCTCCAGACCACGGTACCGCATTTGAGATGGCAGGTCGCGACGAAGCCGACCCGCGTTCTATGCGCGCCGCCATCTTCCAGGCCATCGACATCTACCGCAACCGGCTTGACTGGCAGGACCTTCAGGACGGCAAGATCGACCCGAAGTTCCTCGAGACCCGCGACAAGTCAGACCGCGAGCGTCCCGGCCGTCCGCAGATAGCATAACGTTTTATTTACAATACTTCGCTGACTGTTCGGCAATGAGGGTGTCGAGGACGCCGGCATCGAAATAGTTGATGCGCATCGAGCGCTTGACGGCGGCCAGGGTATCGGCAGCCTCGGCTCGGGCAATCTCAGAGCCCTTGCGAAGAACCTCATAAACGTAAGGGATATTCTTCTCAAGTTCGTGACGACGAACACGGATAGGCTCCAGCGTATCGTTGAGAACGGCATTCAAGAAACTCTTGATCATCATATCGCCAAGACCGCCGGCCCGATACTGAGCCTTCACCTCATCGAGGCTGTTGAACTCAAAGCTCACCTTCTTGCCGATAAAGCACTCGCGGAACTTCTCAAAATGCTCCGGCCTGCAGAAAGCGTCAAGATATGTAAAGACCGTATTGCCCTCGACGTGACCAGGGTCCGAGACCTGAAGGTGAAGAGGGTCGGTATACATACCCTTGACCTTCGCCCACACCTCCTCGGCAGGATCGGAAAGATAGATGCAGTTGCCCAGCGACTTGCACATCTTGGCCTTGCCGTCGGTACCCGGCAGACGCAGGCAGGCAGCATTGTCCGGAAGAAGCATCTCAGGCATCACGAGCGTCTCACCATAGACGGTATTGAACTTGTGCACAATCTCGCGTGTCTGCTCGATCATCGGAGCCTGATCCTCGCCAACCGGCACCGTGGTGGCCTTGAAAGCAGTGATGTCAGCCGCCTGCGAGATAGGATAGCAGAAGAATCCGACAGGGGTGCCGGCCTTGTTGTCGGCCTCATCGGAATCGTTGAATCCGCGCATCTGAATCTCGGCCTTGACGGTCGGATTGCGCTGGAGGCGCTGCACGGTCACGAGGTTGTTGTAGAAGAACGTCAGCTCCGTGAGCTCGCTCACCTGCGACTGGATGAAGATGCAGGCCTTCTCGGGGTCGAGACCGGCCGAAAGATAATCCAGCGCCACCTCTATTATATTCTGGCGGACCTTCTCAGGGTTGTCGGCATTGTCCGTCAGCGCTTGTGCGTCCGCTATCATAATGAAGATCTTTTCGTACTTGCCGCTGTTCTGAAGCTCCACGCGGCGGCGGAGAGAGCCAACATAATGGCCAATATGAAGGCGGCCGGTCGGCCGGTCGCCTGTCAGAATCACTTTACCCATCAGTCTTTTACGGATTTAAGAGCTTCGCGGACCTGAACTTCGATCTCTTCGCAAAGCTCGACATTGTCCTTGAGAAGCTGTTTCAATGCAGCGGCACCTTGTGCAAGCTTGTTCTCCTTGTAGCTGAACCAGCTGCCGCTCTTGTGGATGATGTCGAACTCCACTGCGAGGTCGGCGATCTCCGCCACGTGCGAAATGCCTTCGCCATAGACGATGTCGAACTCGGCCTTCTTGAAAGGAGGGGCCATCTTGTTCTTCACAACCTTTACCTTGGTGCGGTTGCCGAGAGCCTCGTCGCCGTCCTTGAGCTGGGTGGTGCGGCGCACGTCCAGACGCACGGAAGCATAGAACTTGAGGGCATTGCCGCCCGTGGTCGTCTCCGGATTGCCGAACATCACGCCAATCTTCTCGCGAAGCTGGTTGATGAAGATGCAGCAGGTGTTGGTCTTGGCGATATTTGCGGTGAGCTTGCGGAGAGCCTGGCTCATCAGGCGGGCCTGGAGGCCGACCTTGTTGTCGCCCATCTCACCCTCGATCTCCGCCTTAGGCGTGAGGGCCGCAACGGAGTCGATGACAACGATATCTATCGCGCCGGAGCGGATGAGGTTATCTGCGATTTCGAGAGCCTGCTCGCCATTGTCAGGCTGGGAAACCAGAAGGGTCTCGAGATTGACACCGAGAGCCTGTGCGTATGAGCGGTCGAAAGCGTGCTCCGCATCGATCATCGCCGCGATTCCGCCCTGCTTCTGGGCCTCTGCAATGGCGTGTATCGCCAGGGTTGTCTTACCGCTTGATTCCGGTCCGTAGATCTCGATGATACGGCCGCGCGGATAACCGCCGACACCGAGTGCGTGGTCAAGAGCCACGGAGCCGCTAGGAATTACCTGAACGTCCCATTCTGGCTGATCTCCCAACTTCATGATCGTTCCTTTCCCGAAATCCTTCTCAATCTTGTCGATCGTGGCCTGAAGCGCCTTGAGTTTCGCGGCGTTCACTTCAGCAGCCTTTACTTCAACTTCTTTAGCCATAATGATAAAATAATTTTAAGCCCGCCAATTCGTTTCGACGGTAACCACAAATATAAGACAAAAAATCGTATTTTTGCACCTATGAAAGACAAGTTGCTGGGAAAGAATCTGGCGGGACTCAAGGAAGCCGCCGCGTCCTGCGGACTGAAGCCGTTCGTCGGCAAACAATTGGCAGAATGGCTGTATCAGAAGCGCGTCCACAGCTGGGATGCGATGACCAACATTTCGAAAGAATCGAAGGCCAGGCTGCAGGAAACGTTCGAGCTCGGCACCGTCGCCCCCATAGGTGAGGCACGGTCGTCCGACGGCACCCGCAAATACCTCTTCCCCGTCACCACCTCCACCACCGCCGTGGAGGCCGTGATGATTCCCGACGAAGACCGCAGGACCCTCTGCGTCAGCTCCCAGGCGGGCTGCAGGATGGGCTGCAAGTTCTGTATGACCGGCCGCCAGGGATGGCACGGCAACCTCGACACCGGAGACATCATCAACCAGTTCATCAGCATCAAAGAGTCATCGGAACTCACCAACACCGTATTTATGGGGATGGGCGAACCCCTCGACAACTACGACGCCGTGGCCGCAGCAATAGAGATCCTCACGGCCGACTGGGGCTTCGGATGGAGTCCCAAACGCATCACCCTCAGCACCATAGGCGTCCTCCCGAAGCTCCGCAGATACCTTGACGAGCAGCACTGCCACCTCGCTGTCAGTCTCCACAACCCGTTCCCTGGAGAGCGCCTGCAGATGATGCCCGTCCAGAAAGCCTGGCCGGTCCGGGACGTGCTCGACCTTATCCGCCAGTACGATTTCAGCGGCCAGCGGCGCGTCAGCTTCGAATACACTATGTTCGCGGGCTTCAACGACGACAAACTCCACGCGGATGCGCTCATCCGCCTTCTGAAAGGCCTCGAGTGCCGCGTCAATCTCATACGTTTCCACAAGATTCCGGATTTCCCGTACGAATGCGCTTCCGACCAGTCAATAACCGCATTCCGGGACAGGCTCAACAATAACGGCATCACCTGCACGATACGCGCCTCAAGGGGCGAAGACATCCTTGCCGCCTGCGGAATGCTTGCCGGACAGCAGGCAGGATAGGGCCCCTACCTCGAACCGCCGCCGTGGCCTCCTCCGGAGAATCCGCCACCGCCGTGATATGAGGCGTGGCCGCCAAAACCGCCCGCACTGCCGTGCGAAGAGGAAGGTATGCTTGCAGACGTTATCGCCTGACCAAGGTTGTTGGACATAATGACAACTCTGTGGAAGGTATCCGGGGTGAAGTCCTGTATATCACTGAAAGCCATAGGATTGATATCCTTGAGTTCTTTCGCCACCTTGTCGGCCACGCCGAAGAGGGCGGCGAACACCATATAGTCCTGCCACAGTACGACCTCGCGGCTGGCGCGCTCCTTGATCAGGGTGAAATCGACCAGAAACTTCTTGAAGCCTATCGCCTTGCGGCATTCATTGCGTCCTGCTTCCGTAACCTTGCCGTCCGCGTGCCAAGGAGACTTGTCGAACGAATCCTTTCCCGCCTTCTTCACGGCTTTCGCCCAGCTTGCAACCCTGGTCTGGTGCGAAGATGCCCACCTGCTGAATTCCTTTTCCTGCAGTACACTGTCGCTTCCGCTGGCCTCCCGTATCATATCCCAGAGCTGGTTGGTATAAGGGTCGAGGCCGGCGATCCCGTTCTTGTCGGCAAGCGCAAGCTCCACCTTGCCGTTGCCGGTCTGGCGTACCTCTATGGCCTTGAGGTAAATCATCTTCAATATCATCGCAGAAGCCACCTGATTGCGCTTGTTCGGCTCGCCAACCTCGCTCAGGGTATAGCTCGTGGTGACATAATCGCCATTGAAAGGCACCTCGCGCGACCAAGGGATGGTATCCTTGTTGGTTGTGCCGAGCATACGCTTCTTGGTTACAACCTTTGCAATCAGCAGGACAAACGGAAGGATGAGCACCCATCCGCCGTTTATCAGAAGCACCAGGAAGCCGATTATCCCCGCCAGCACCCCACCGGCACCACCACCTTCATTCTCCTCATCACCAAAGTCAGCACCCTTCATAGCATTGTCCAACACTGCCTGGAATTCACGTTCCTGCACACTCTGAGGGTCGGAAATCATACCCTTGTCGAAGCGGGCAAGCATAATGACGGAACTGTGATAGTCGAGTTCACGGGTGCTTTCGCAGACAAGGCTGTTGTCCTCGAAGCGCGCATCGCCATAATAGCCGAACCCCCACAGCCTCGTATTCACGGTATCTATCTCCACGCCGGGGATAGACACCTCGACGCGGGCGTGCCGCGGACTGGAAGACAGTTCGTCGGAGATGAACTGGATATGGATCATATCGTAGTCATCAAGGCTTTTCACCACATTGGTCATCGTATATGAGACGGTGAACACGTGGTCGCCATAGCTGCCCACGCCCCAGCATATCTCATATCCTGCGCCCGTCCGGTGCAGACCGCAGCGGCCGGCCTTCCCGCTCAAGCTCCTGTCGATATCCCAGGCACCTTCATTCACGAATGAAGCGCCGCCATCGCTGACGGCAAGGTCCATTATCTCGATGTCACCGAGATTCTCCCTGACGAGATACCACTCGGTGCCGCCGGCCACGGTCACATCCCAGACTTCCGTGATGTGCGCGCTGCCCTGCTGGTCCAGGCTGCATCTGATGTCTATGTCTCTGATCTGCGGATCGATTGCAAGGGCGGCCAATGTGAGGGATGCCGCCAGAAGCGTAGTGATTATTTTCTTCATTTCACTACAAAAATAGTATTTTTGCGTGACAAAAGACACTGTTTATGGAAGATAAGAAACAACGGGTGTATTCCAGCCTTGAAAGCCAGTGTGCGAAAAGGGAGTACTGCACTGCAGACATCTACAAGAAGGCTCTCGACAAGCTTGAAGGCGATTCTGCCGCCGCAGATGAGATTGTCGCGAAGCTGGTCGAAGGCGGATTCGTGAGCGACCTCCGCTATGCCGGCGCCTTTGCACGCGAGAAGGCCGCGCTCACCGGATGGGGGCCCGTGAAGATACGCTTCGCGCTCGGCGCAAAACACATAAGCAGGGAGGTCATCGACGAGGCCCTGGGCGAAATAGACTGCGAGAAGGCCGACGACAAGCTCAAGCACCTGCTGGAAGCAAAGCGCCACCTGCTTGATGGCGATCCGCAGATACGCCTGAAGCTCATCAGGTTTGCCCTTTCAAGAGGCTACGACTACGACACCGTAAAGAGATTCGTCGACTGACGGACAAACTTTTTCCTGAATTTGACATTGACGCGCCCGGCACGCTCCACGCGGGTTTCCTCGACGAAACCAAGGGTCCTGTAGGCCTTTCCCCCGTCCGGCCAGTCGGCATCGGCGTAGCTCATTATGTCATCGGGGTGGACTTCATCAACGAATGCCTGAAGCATCTTGCCCATTCCTCCGACCACTCGGAAACCGTCGATGGAGGCATAGCGTATCCATTCGTAGGAACTCACCACATCCTCCCCTTTCCGCCAGCGGCGCGCATTCGAGAAGGTTGACACGGCAACCAGCGTCCCTGCCGGCAGCGAAGCCTCGCCTGCGCCCGTGGTCCGCCTGGTAAAGAGACCGTAACGGTAGCGGCAGGTCGTATCGCCCAGACGGTGATATACATCCAGAAACGCCTTTGCCACAGGCTTGTCGATGCGCCGCAGCTCGCAGTTGCGCGCGAAGATGTTCTTCAGATTGTCCACGCCCGGCTACCTGGATTTCAGCTTCAAGGTATAGGACACGCCCACCCTGAACTGGTCGAACGGCCAGTCGTTGAAGCCGTGGGAATAATATAGGAACGGGGCCACGCTGCCGAGCCTGAAGTCTGCGCGCGCCTTTATCACCCGCGGGCAGTCCCCATAGTGCTCAGCTCCCGAATACTGCCCGTATTCCACAGAAGCCTGAAGCCAGTTGCAGGAATACGACGCCTTGGCGCCCAGCATAAACGCATCGTTCTGGCGCCCCCTGTCGATCTGCCAGCAGAGGAAGCCCAGATACGCCGAGAGCCTGAAACCTGCAGGCAGGTCCTTGCCGGCACTTACAGTGAAATGGTACCCCGGGGCATCGTAGTGACGGGCGTACTCATAATGGTCGCCGGTAGCGCTCAGGGTGGTGGCACTCAGCACGACGGCGGGCCACCAGGAAGCCTCTCGCAGGAGCAGGATGTCAACCCCGAAATACAGCGCGCCCGCATCGTGGTCCTTCAGCGGAAGCGAAGGGTCGACGCGGCGCAGTGTCCGGGTAGCGGCATTGTCCCTGTAGTACTCCTGAATCTCACCGTACACCTTGAGGTTCACGCGGTCAGTCCAGAGAGGAAGGACCACATTGAAGGCCGGGGCGAAGGTATAATCCTCGCAACCCCTGCCCGCGATGTGCCCTACAATGGTGTCAAACGAGAGTTCGGCATAAGGGCTGGTCTTCATCACCCCGTCCGGGACATCCGGGACCATATAAGCATAAGGTCCGAAGAACGCGGGGGCCACACCCGTAGTCTGATATTCGACCTTGATGGGTACATAAGCCGAAGCCGCCGTACAATAGAGCAGCGCGAACAAGGGCAGCAGTCTTTTCACGAACGGCTTCATACTATGTTATCATCAATAAGCGATGGACAGGCGGAACGTCATTGCGTCCGGGACAATCGTCTCGTCAACTTCGTAGAAGAAGTCGCTCAGTGTATAATAGATCCTCAACCATCCGATGCCGTACTCATAGTCGATGGTCTCGGTGTAGAAGAACACGTCGTCGCCATCGATTTCCTCCAGCAGGCGCACATAAGGCAGAGCTATCTGGCTGGCGTCCCCGGTGTCATAGGCGAACGTGCGGTAGCAGCTCACCAAACCATAGTCAAAGGCCTCCTCGGTAAGTTCCGGGACCTTGACCTCGGCTACGAAATAGTTATTGTCGGCATAGTTCGAATACTGCCACGCTGCCTGAGGGACATCTATGGAGACGATATTGAAACTTGCCGGATCGCCTTTCGGACCCTGCGGCCCCATAGGGCCCTGAGGACCTACCGGCCCGATCTTCTGGCAGGAGGCAAGGATGCCGGCTGCCGCCAAAAGTATCAATGAGAATTTACGCATAGTCTATAATATTTATGTTTCATTTATCTGGGGGTATCTCCCGGAACTATCTCCTGGAATGGGATGAACCTGCCGACGAAGAGCCGCGGCTCGCGCCTGAAGAACTGCCGCTGCGGCTGGTGGTTCCGCTGTTCCTGTTGACGGTGGAAGTGGAGCCGGAAGCAGACTGGGTGGTGATCCTGGTGTTGGTGGAGCCGGAGCTGCGCACGTTGCTT
Organism: Candidatus Cryptobacteroides sp.; assembly: GCA_045616385.1. Classification (GTDB taxonomy): domain Bacteria; phylum Bacteroidota; class Bacteroidia; order Bacteroidales; family UBA932; genus Cryptobacteroides. The sequence goes on along the minus strand of JAZLGQ010000012.1, from coordinate 4,147 downwards.
CTGGTAGTGCTGGAGGCACCGCTGCGGTTGCTTGAAGTTGTACTGCTGCTTGAAGCTGCACTGCGGCTGCCGGATGAGCCGCCGGTCCTGGCGGAAGGCGCTGTGGCCGTATTTGACGAAGTCGAAGCCGATGATGACGAAGCCGACCTGCGGGCATTCGCGCTGGCCGCTGAAGTCGTGGTGGTGGTGCCGACGCTGGCACGGGACTGGATGTCGCGGGCATTGGTCACGCGGCTACCGTTGGCGGCTGCAGGTATTTCCGCGGTACGCGTGGTGAACGACCTTTCAGGATGCTGCTGGCCATAGTCGTTGCGCATATAATCGTGTGCGACCCTGTCAAGGTCCTTGTAGCGGCGCTCTTTCGGATAATCAAAGCGCTGGCAGTAGCGGTGGTTGCTCATAAAGGTGCGCACATAGGCCTGATAATGGCCGAGAAGAAGCGGGGCGGGATGCTTGTAGTACGGCGGGAAATGCCCCCAGTACCAAGGTGAATGCCATATCCTGTAGGCGTAGGCGAAATTGTAGAAATGGTTGAAGATCGGCGGTCTGACCACGAAGAAAGGATCGAGGATGTAGTTCGGGCCGTAGATGAACGGGGCGCCGATGATCTGCACGTGCCATTGCTGGGACGCAGGGGCCTCCACCACGATGGTGGCGATATCCTGGAACACGTTCTGAGCCAGCACCGCCTGGATGATGAAAACGTGATTGTGGCCCTCGACGGCCTCGACGACACGCAGATAATCGACGTAGCCGTCGCCGTTCAGGTCAAGATTCGAGATGATATAGGAAGAGTTGTTGAGCAGTGACTCGAACTCTTCGATATTCTTCGACTGCGCGAAGGCGGAGCCGACGGCCTGCAGGTCAAGATAGAGCGAGAGGTCTTCGATGGCCGGGGTCACGCGGGTTGTCGTCGTGACCGTGCGGGTGCGCGGGACCGTAACCGTGGTGGTGTACGATCTCTGGTAGTCGTTGTACGGAGACACCGTCACAATGCTTGCAGGGAAGCATCCCGAAAGCAGATACGCCACTGCGGCGAGAATAAAGACTCTTGTTTTCATGGCATCAAATGTTTGAGTTATTAAGTTTCCTGATGACACGTGCCGGGTTGCCGACGGCAAGCGAGTCATCAGGTATATCCTTTACAACAACCGCGCCAGCACCGATTACGCAGCGGTCGCCGATGGTGACGCCGGGGCAGATGGTCACGTCGCCCCCGATCCAGCACCTCTCCCCTATCCTGACAGGACGGCACATCTCGAAGCGGTCGCGGTCGTCAGCGTCCGTCGGGTGCTCGGCGGTGTAGATGTGTACGCCGGGAGCAATCAGCGTCCTTCGGCCGATATGCACCCCGCCGCCGTCGAGGATGATGCATCCGAAGTTGATGAAGACCTGCTCGCCGGTATGGATGAGGTTGCCGTAGTCGCAGTAGAAAGGCGGCTCGACATAGATGTCCGGTGCGGCGTTGGGGAGTATCTCCCTTGTGATCTCCGCCATATTCCCGCAGTGATATTCCGTGGTATTCAGCCTGTGCAGCAGCTTCTTCACCTCGTCGCGCCACGCCCTCATCTCGGGAGTGTGGGCATCGTACGGTTCGCCGCTCTGCATCCTTCTGAGTTCATCCTGAAGTGACGGGCTCTGCGCCAGCTGTTCTTTTGTGGTCATATTGAGGATATTATATTCTGATTACGTCCTTCGCATCTATAGTGATCAGCGCGGAGCCAAGCATACCCAGGCGTATTATGAGCTTATGAGTGTTCTGCACCTCGGCGCACTCGCACTCCATCCCGTCGAGAGGCCCCCTGATCACGCGCACCATATCGCCCGGCGCTATTTCGAACTCCACGAATTCCAGTTCATCCTCCTCGCCGTTGCGGGCACTTACCACGCGCATAAAGTCCACCATCTGCCTGTCCGGCACCACAAGCGCCCTGCGCTCGTCGCTGGTCCTGTCCATCAGGAAATAGCAGATGCCGTAGACCATATCGAAGGTCTTCTTCATCCTCGTGACCTCGTCGCAGCGGATGAACACCAGGCCCGGCAGCACAAGCTTGTCGACAATCTTCACGCGGTCGCTCCACTTGCGCTTTACCTTCTGCACGGGCACATAAGTCGCAAGGCCTTGCGCCGCAAGGCTTTCCGCTATCTTTCGTTCCTGGCAGGACTTCACCCTGGCCACGTACCATTTCAATTCAGACACAATTGCAAAGTTAGTGATTATTGATCATTGATTGCTCTCCTCGCGAAATATCTTGTCAAATATAGTCCGGAGTTCCGCTTCGTCGCCGATAATCCTGCGGAGTTCCGCGAGGCTCGAGGCATTCGGAGACTCCGGAATCCAGAGTTTCAGGTAGCCGCCTTCGGCATATTTCTCGTGGAGATGATCCAGCATACGCTGCCAGTGGCCCTTACTGTCAAGTTCCGGGTAGTGCGCGAAGCCGAACTGGATGATGCGGCGTATGACGGTCTCCGGCACGATCTGCCGGTCCGCCTCGGCCACGATGCGGCCATAGATGCTGCGCGGTTCGTGGTCCGACGACGCCCTGTGGTCCTCCGCCGCCTGCGCGATGGTTTCTATCTGCTCCTCGCTGAACCAACGGCGGAGTTCGCGGTTCTCCCTGATGATGCGCCCGGACACCAGATGATGAGTCTTCCTGTCCTCGCACAGCCCCAGATCGTGGCAGGCCGCCGCCGTCGCCAACATATCGGTGTCAACGTCGTAGAAACGGCTCATCTCCAGAGCATTCCGCATAACCGCCCGCACGTGCTCCACCCTATGCGCCGGATCGAACGTCTCATACAGCGGCACTATCCGCTCCTCGATGTATGCCGCAAGTGAATCACTCCTTCTCATACTATAGCAATCTCTCTATACACTTCTTGAGTGAATCCGTCCAGTACGGCACCTCAATTCCGAAGGTCTCTTTTATCTTGGTCTTGTCCAGCACCGAGATGGCCGGTGATATCGAGGGGCTCATATCCCTCGCATACGTCCGTAAAGAAGTATGTATCCTGACTGCCATTGGCACAGAGTTGCATCTCATTGCCCAGCTGTCCGTTCGCGCTTGTTACAAGTATTTTCATAATGACTCAAATATACACAAAGTATTCGGAAGTTGCACAATACGCGAGTCACTCGCGCCCGCGCAACTTTGCTAACGTGATTTCAGGAGGGCGAGCCGTTCTTCTGGAGGAAATTTCTCGATGGCGTAACGGAGCATCGTACGGGGCATACGCACACGGTTAGCCTCCAAATAGCGGCGGAGCCTGTCTTCATCGCGTTTTCCCGCATCACGAAGAAGCCATCCGACAGCCTTCTGGAGCAAGTCGTGAAGAGGCTGTGGCTTGTCGAGGAAAATATCCGCAATGGCGTAGGTATCATCCAGTTCCCCATTGCGGATAAACTGCATTGTAGAGACGATGCCGATGCGTTGTTCCCAAATGGTGCGGCCGTAACGAGCCAGGTCATAGAGCAGATGGCGGTCCCGCACAAGCAACCATCTCCCCAGAAGCTCGTAGCAGCTCAAATCGACAAGGTCCCAGTTGTTGATGCACTCAGTGTGGTCGAGATAGAAATCAATGCACCGCTGCTGCAGAGCGGCATTTTTCCGGGCGTGGGTGAAAATCTGTACCAGCGTGAGAAGCGCCGCCAGCCTAACCTCGTGGTACTCACTGCGGATGCACTCCTCCAACTCCTCAAAATCCGTCTGCTGCCAGCACGACTTCACCACATCTCGCGTCACCGGCACCTTGATTCCAAGGAACTTATCCCCTTCCCCATACTGCCCCGGTCCCGTCTTGAAAAAGCGGGACAGCCCCGCCACTTGCGACGGGTCTGCGTGGGAAAGCATTTCTGAAAGAAGGTGGTTCATCTGTTGATTTTGCACGGACGCGAGTCACTCGCGTCCGTGCAACTTTCATTTATTTTTGAGCGAGAATCTGCTCCGCGTGGATTTTCGTCTTGATCTCCTTCGGCTGGAAGACCTTTTAGATAACACCTTCTTCATCAACGAGATACGTTGTACGGAGCGTGCCTATTGTGCGATGCCCGCAGGCCACTTTCTCACCCCAGCAACCGAGAGTTTGCAACAGAGATGTATCGGTATCGGCAATCAGCGGAAACTCCAGATTGTACGCATCAGCGAAC